>DASPOT010000072.1:0-55764 GCA_035625875.1 Mycobacterium sp.
GTTGAGCGATCTGATTGCAATTTTTCTCGACGCACCAAGCAGCGGGGCTGGACTTGGTGCGGACACACCATTGACGATCGCGGCTTTTTACCCCGACGTTGCCAGTTTGTACGTTGGGTTGCACACGGATGACATCGTCAGCGGATGGGCGGGGATAGAGAGCTGGCCAGGGACAGCGCCGGTGCCGCCGACGCCGTTTCCTGTCATCACGCCCCCGGGCCCGACGGCGGTGTTGGCGCCGTCGGTGTCGGCGGGTTTGGGCGAGGCGAATACGGTCGGCGCACTGTCGGTACCGGCGACCTGGACCGCGGCGACACCGGCGGTGCGCCCGGTCGCGCTGGCGTTGCCGGCCACCAGCGTCACCACCGCCGGAGAGGCGTTGGAAGCCGGCTCGGGAAGCACCTTCAGCGAGATGGCGCTGGCGGGTATGGCCGGGCGAGCCATGGCCGGCACCTTGGGCACCGGCGGCGGCCGGGATGGCGGTAAGGCCGCTGCCGGCAAACGTGTGGCGGCTCGCGCCGGAGGCGTGGCGACCACCGCTGAAGACGCGGCGGCTGCCGGTGAAGACGCAGCGCAGGACTCGCCGCGCACCGTGGTAACGGGGATCGCGGCCGAGATACGCGAACTCGCCAAACTCCGTGACGAGGGAATTCTGACCGAAGAGGAATTCAGCGAGCAGAAACGACGCCTTCTCGGTCGCTAAACCTCGCGCTTTCATCGCAGTTTGGGAGCGATTCAATCTGTTTCAACCCGATCGGCCGTCCCGGCTTCACCCCGCGTCGACCGCATTGTTCGGCTTCTGACACCCAGGCTGTCATGGCCCGGCCACCGGCTAGTCCCACCGGCGATGCGCGCGCACCCCTGCCCGTCGCCAATCCCGATCGTTCGGCAGAGCTCGAGCACGGGTGTCCACAGCGGACTGATCCAGGGCACGAAGATGCATCTGTACGCCCGTAGCACTCCAAACACCCGGTGTGCCAGACGGCCAGTCTCGAGCCGCGTGCGCGGCGGCGCGGCAAACCGCGTCGCCCTATCGCCATTGCGCACAACATCGACCGTCGTGGTGTCGATCACTGGCTGGATAAGGCCGTAAACCCGGCGGATCAGATCGGCCTCAGACAGCCTGCCCTTGACGAATGTCGTCGTGAGTGCGGCGCCGACCGCACCACCGTCGGGCTTGCGGACCCCGACGGACCGGCCGCGCTGGAGACCGACGCCGCCGCTCGGGTGTTGCTGTTGTGGGGCCACCGGCCCGCCGACCCATCGCGGACCTGCAGTCGCGTAGGAGCCGAGACGTTGGGCCGGGTGCGCAGTCTGCTCGCTGGCTACTAGCGCATCCACGAGCGTAATATCAGTGCGAAAAATGTTGGAAAATAACGCAGTAGCGTTACGCTGGCGATAGCCTACAGCCGGGCGGCCAGCTCGGTGCCCTGCCGGATGGCTCGTTTCGCGTCCAACTCGACGGCGACTGCCGCCCCGCCGATGATGTGCGGGTCAATGCCCTCGCGCCGCAGGTCGGCTTCCAGGTCGCGTACCGGCTCTTGGCCAGCGCAGATCACCACGTTGTCCACCGCCAAAAGCTGTGGGCGCCGCCGGTCGGGACCAAAGCTGATGTGCAGTCCGTCGTCGGTTATCTGCTCGTAGTTCACCCCGGAGAGCTGGCGAACGCCTTTGGCTTTCAACGACGCCCGGTGCACCCATCCGCTGGTCTTACCCAGCCGGCCGCCCTGCGGGCCTTTGCTGATTTCGTCCCAGCTCTGGCCGTCCTCGACATAGTCGGCCATCGACATGCGGTAACAGATGATGAAATCGGATCCGACTGCGGTGCGGGTTCGCCGCACGATCTCGACGGGAAAGCGGCGGCGCCGCTCCGGCGTGCCACCCCAGGAGTCGGTGCGCTTGTTGGTACGTGGTGCCACGAACTGATTGAGCAAATACCCTTACTGCCCATGATTTCGACGCCGTCGTAGCCCGCCTCGCGAGCCAGCAGCGCGCAGCGGGCGAAATCGTCGATGGTGTTCTCGATTCCTCTCGATGACAGCGCCCGCGGACGGAATGGGTTGATCGGCGCCTTGATCGATGACGCGCTCACCGAAAACGGATGATATGCATAGCGACCCGCATGCAGGATCTGCAACAAGATCTTGGTGCCCGATTCATCGACCGCTTTGGTGATGCGACGGTGCCGGCGCGCCTCGGCGGGCGAGACCATCTCCGAGGCGAACGGCAACAGCCAGCCGGTCCGGTTCGTGCGTAGCCGCCGGTGATGATCAGTCCGACGCCGCCGCGGGCGCGTTCGGCGAAGTACTCGGCGAGCCGATCGATGTGGCGGGCACGGTCTTCCAGTCCGGTGTGCATCGAACCCATCACCACTCGGTTGCGCAGCGTGGTGAACCCAAGGTCCAACGGGGACAGCAGATTTGGGTATGGATTCGTCATAGCTTTTCCTCGAGTGCGGCGGCCACCTCGTCGAGCCAGTCGATCGCGCTCTCCTCGGCTCGAATACCGCCGCGCAGCACGAGGTACTGGTGCAGCGCCGTACCGCTGAGCGCCGACGGGTCAGGGAATTGACGTTTCTCGAATCCGCGGTAGGTGTCCAGCAGATCGGCGTGTTCTGCGCGCAGTGCGGCGATCTGGGTGCGCAGGGCCGCCGGATCGCCGTAAGCGGCGCCACTCAGCTTGACCGCGACGTCGCGGGTGCGGGTGTCGCTCAGCGCGCTGCCGCGCCCGGTGAGCGGCTCGGCGATCCAGCGGGCCAACTCGGCGCGGCCCTTCGCGGACACCGCGTACACCTTTTTGTCGGGCCGGCCTTGCTGGGCCACGGTTGTCGCGTGTACCCAGCCGTCGTCCTCCATTACCCGCAGGGTGCGGTAGATCTGCTGATGGGTGGCGGTCCAGAAATAGCCGATAGACCGATCAAACCGGTGGGCTAACTCGTACCCCGACCCGGACTGTTCGCACAGCGACACCAAGATCGCGTGGGGTAACGCCACGTGGGCTGCATAAACGGGCCGCCGAGGCTATGCAATTAGTTGCACTGCAACAATGCGCATAGTCCTGTGGCAGGTTTTGAGTTGTATGTGCAACGTCTAGTATCAGTAACCAACGGAACCGCATCGCCGCGGGGCGAAAGGTTAGGGCACACTGGGATAGAGGTACAGGTACCGGATCGAATACTGTCTGCGCTTCCCGGGGCGTCCTTCGCGGGCGAGGTAAATAGCGGCCACACTGAACAGCACTTGGAGGAGACCTTCGTGACGTACACGATCGCCGAACCCTGCGTCGACATCAAGGACAAGGCATGCATTGAGGAGTGCCCCGTCGACTGCATCTACGAGGGCGCTCGGATGCTGTACATTCACCCCGACGAATGCGTGGACTGCGGCGCCTGCGAGCCGGTCTGCCCTGTCGAGGCCATCTTCTACGAAGACGATGTCCCCGAGCAGTGGAGTCACTACACGCAGATCAACGCCGATTTCTTCGCCGAGCTCGGATCGCCGGGCGGTGCAGCGAAGGTCGGCATGACCGAGAACGACCCACAGGTGGTCATGGACCTGGCGCCCCAGGGCGAGGGCGCCTGAACGCGCGCGTGACCGGGCGGCTTCGGCCCCCTGAGCGACGCGAAGGGGTCAGACAGCCGGTGTCGGCGTCATTGCCGGTGTTTCCGTGGGACACACTGGCCGATGCGCGAGCGCTGGCCGAGGCCCATCCGGACGGCATCGTCGACTTGTCCATCGGCACACCGGTCGACCCGGTTGCGCCCCTGATCCGTGAGGCGCTGGCCGCGGCTAGCGCCGCGCCCGGGTATCCCGCGACGGCCGGCACCCCAACGCTTCGCGAGTCCGTGGTGGCCGCGCTTGCCCGTCGCTACGGCGTCACCGGGCTAACCGAGGCGGCGGTGCTGCCCGTCATCGGCACCAAGGAACTCATCGCTTGGTTGCCGACGCTGCTGGGCCTGGGCGCCGGGGATCTGATTGTGGTGCCCGAGCTGGCGTATCCGACGTACGAGGTCGGCGCCCGACTGGCGGGGACGGGGGTGCTGCGCGCGGACTCGCTGACCCAGGTGGGTCCGCAGTCTCCGGCGCTGGTGTACCTGAACTCCCCCAGCAACCCGACCGGACGGGTGCTCGGTGTGGACCATCTGCGGAAGGTCGTCGGCTGGGCGCGAGAGCATGGCGTGCTTGTGGTTTCCGACGAGTGCTACTTGGGTCTGGGCTGGGATGCCCGGCCATTGTCGGTGCTCCATCCATCCGTGTGTGACGGGAACCATACGGGGCTGTTGGCGGTGCACTCGTTGTCGAAGAGCTCGTCGCTGGCCGGTTACCGGGCCGGTTTCGTCGCCGGCGATCCCGAGGTGGTCGCCGAGCTGCTGGCGGTGCGCAAACACGCCGGGATGATGGTGCCGACGCCGGTGCAGGCGGCGATGGTCGCCGCCCTGGACGACGACGCTCACGAGGGCGAGCAGCGAGACCGCTACGCGCATCGGCGGAATGCGTTACTGCCCGCTATTCGGTCGGCCGGCTTCACCGTCGATCATTCCGAAGCCGGGTTGTACCTGTGGGCCACTCGTGGCGAGCCATGTCGCGACAGTGTCGCATGGTTGGCGCAGCGCGGCATCCTGGTGGCGCCCGGCGAGTTCTACGGCCCGGGCGGCGGCCGACACGTGCGGCTGGCGCTGACCGCTACTGACGAGCGGATCGCCGCTGCTGTCGCGCGGCTGCAGTCGAGCAGACCGCCCGAAAGGCAGGCTGACCCCGGCATATCGCACTATTCGACGCGATAGCGGCAGTTACCGTTTCGCGGAGTGGTAGCACCCACACGTGCTAATTCGGCGCCGGACGCCGCTACATCCGTCCACCCGGTAGCTCAACGTGGATGCATCGGAAGCTTTTCGTTATCGCTCTGATCGGGTAAAGAACGTGGGCATGACATCATCGGCTGGGCGGCTGGGCATCCCGCTCCCGATCGGGGACGTCTACAAGCGCGTCTTCCTGGGGAAGCCGCTGATCAGCGAGCAGCTGACGTCCGAGAGGTTGTCGAATCCGGTTGCGCTTGGCGCGCTTTCACCAGACGCGATCTCATCGACCGCCTACGGCCCCGAACAGATCTTGATCGAACTGCTGCCACATGCAGGGCTGGCGGCTTTTGTGTTGTTGCTTCCCGTCACCGGCGTCATCTTGCTGATCCTGGTGCTGGTGGCCGTGTCGTATCGGCAGGTCGTCATGGCCTACACCCGAGCCGGCGGCTCCTACATCGTCGCGCGGGAGAACTTCGGGCCCCGGGTCGCGCAGATCGCCGCCGCGGCGCTGTTGATCGACTACGTGGTCACCGTGGCGGTGCAGGCGGCGGCGGGCACGGTGGCGGTGGCGTCGGCGCTACCTCCTCTGGGCCCCTACAGCCTGGAAATCACCGTGGCCGTGGTGATCGTCATCTGTTACGCGAACCTGCGCGGGCTTCGTGAAGCTGGCCTGCCGTTCGCCGCGACGACCTACTCCTTCGTGATCATGATCACGCTGACCATCGTCATCGGAGTCATCCGCGAAATTTTCTGGGGATTACCGACTTACGATTCCGAGCACATCGCCGGCGCGGTGCCGGTTCATCAGGGGAGTGGGTTGGTGATGGGCGCGACGATTCTGGTATTGCTACGCGCATTCGCCAACGGCGGCTCGTCATTGACCGGAGTGGAGGCGATCTCCAATACCGTCAACGTCTTCCGCAAACCGCAGGGCCGCAACGCGCGTCGGGTCCTCACTGCTATGGCCGGCATTTCTCGGATTCTTGTTGGCGGGTGTCGCCTACCTCGCCCACGTCACCCCGTATGTCGACGAATATCCGTCGGTGTTATCGTCGGTCGCCCGCGCGGTCTTCGGCCCCGGGGTGATCGGGAACATCATGTACTTGCTCGTCCAGGCGTCGAGCGCCGCGATCTTGTACACCGGTGCGAACACCAGTTTCAACGGTTTTCCCGCGCTGGCCAGTTTCGTTGCGGAAGACCGCTTCCTGCCGCGGCAGCTGATGAAACGCGGTCACCGCCTGGTGCTCTCCAATGGCATCATCACGCTTACGGCGCTATCGGTGGTGTTGCTGGTGGTGATTGGCGGCTCGGTCAACGCGCTGATCCCGTTATTCGCGATGGGCGTGTTCAGCGGGTTTTCGATGGCCGGTTACGGGATGACAAAACACCACCTGACGCACCGGGAACCTGGCTGGCGACACAAGCTGGCGATCAACCTGTCCGCGGGGATCTTGTCGACGATCGTGGTGGGCGTCTTCGCGGTGGCAAAGTTCACCGAGGGCGCTTGGCTGGTGGTGGTTGTGTTCCCCTTGCTGGTATTCGCGTTGATCCGGCTCAACAGCGAATACCGCGCCGAGGCCGCGATTCTCGAGACGTTCCGCACCGACTACCCCGACTTGGTGAAATATGTCCGACACCGTGTCTTCATCTTTGTGAACTCGCTTGACCTCGCGGTGCTCGAGGCGCTGCGCTACGGCAGAGGACTGCGCGCCGACGAGCTGATCGCGGTGCATTTCATGGTCGACGCTACCCATGCCGCACAGTTGCGAAACCGGTGGGACCACTTCGATCTCGACACTCGGCTACGGGTCGTGGACTGCCCGGATCGGCAGCTCACCCGCGCCGCACAAGAGCTGGTGGTGACGGCGCGAGACCAATACCCGGACACCAATGTGACGGTGCTGCTGCCGCGTCGAACATATGCGCCGCTGCTGGGACCGCTGCTTCATGACCGCACAGCGGACAAGATCGCGCGGGCCATCAGCCGGATCCCGGACGCCGCGGCGACGATCGTGCCCTATGACGTGCAGTCGCGGATCAACGAAGCGTTCCCAGACCTTTTCGGTAAACGGCTCGCTCGAGAAGTCAGCAAAGTACGGGCACGGATTTCGCGAAGCGAACAACAAAATGTCGAAGCATACGAGCACCCACAGCGGCCGTCGCCGGCGATCGCCGTGGAAAGCCTGATTCCCGGACAGCGGGCCACCGTCGAAGGACGGGTCAGTCAAGTCGAGGACATCACCAAGTGTCGACAAACGTTACGATGGATTGTCGTGGGCGACGACAGCGGAGAGGTACGCGTCACGTTCCATCCCGGGCACGGCGCCGATATTCAGCCGGGTCAACTGCTGCGGATCACCGGAAAGGCGCGCCAGAGCGGCAACCGGCCCATCTCCATGGTCGACCCCACATACCACATCGTTGAGCAAGCCGATGAATCGCAATAGGTTTCACCAGCCCATGCTTTCGCGGTCACTCCCTTTCCCTCCGCGAGGACCGCGTGCCGCACTGACCACCGGTGCGGGCGCACCACCGCCGCATCGCTCGCTCCCTCTTGCCAGTTGAGTGTGGTGCATGATCGACGAAGCAAAGCGTGGCCTCTGCCGTGCCGACTGCCCCCCAACGGTGCCCGGGCGAAGTCCGGGCTCAACAGGGGTCGCAGTTACACTGGCTGCCGCGCAATCACCGGCGAGGCCGAAGCCCGTCGAGCAGGACGTCGACCAGCTGCTCAGGCAGGGTGTCGGGCAGCGGTTCCCCGGTCAGGATGGTCCGCACGTGCAGGGGTGCCACCAGCATCTCGAGCACGAGCCGGGCATTGGTGCCAGCCAACAACTCCCCGCGCTCAATGGCCCGGTCGACCACCACCCGCATCGCGGCGAACCGCGAGGCGATGAAGTTCGCACGGGCTTGCGCAAGGGATTCGTCGGCGACGGTCAACGCGCCCATGGGCAGCAACGCACGGCCCAGCGGCGTCGACAGGTACGTGCTCACCAGGCGGGCCAGCTGGACCAGATCACCTCGCACCGATCCGGTGTCAGGTGCAGGGATCTGGGCCGCACTCCGCTCCAGCAGCGCGTCGACGATCAGGTCTTCCCGGGTGCGCCAACGCCGGTAGACCGACGTCTCATGCACACCCGCGCGCGCGGCCACCGCCGCGACGGTTACGCCGTCGATGCCATGCTCGACCAGTTCGGCCAGCGTCGCCTCGAGCACCGCTGCACGCACGGCGGCCCCACGGCGGCCCAGCCCGTGCTTGGCTTTAACGGTCATCGCCCCAACCGTATCGCAGGAACACTTGCGATAGCGCGCCACGAGGATTAGCGTATCGCAAGTAGTCCTGCGATAGGAGTCGCCATGACCGCTCAAGATCCAGTCCTGCACGGCCCCGCAAGTGGGTACCACGATTTCCACCCGGACCGCAGCCTGAACTTTCAGTGCAACCGCTGGCTGGAATGGATCGGACCCGAGGCGCACGACGAGATCGCCGCGGCCGTACGCAACGTCGGCAGCTATGAGGAGTGGATCGACGCGTTCCTTTCATTGGCCACGCGGACGCGCGCCGAGGGCCGAGAGCTTGCCGCCGCGTATTGCGACCGCGCGGCCGAGTTCTTCATCCCCCCGCAGGATCCACGCAAGGCAGCGGCTCGGGCACGATTCCTGAAGACAATGCGCGAGCAGTACGGGGTTCAGCCTGATCGGATCCCCTACCAGGGCGCGTGGCTGCCCGCCTACGACCTGCAACCCGGGCAAACGCCCACCGGGCCGACAGTGGTCGTGTTCGGCGGCTACGACAGCTACATCGAGGAGTTCTTGCCGATGCTCACCGCGATCGCGGCGGCCGGGCACCGGGTGGTCGCGTTCGAAGGCCCCGGGCAGGGCAGTGCCCTCGAGGATGCCGGCCTGGTGCTCACCCATGAATGGGAGCGCCCCATGGCCGCGGTCCTCGACCATTACGGCCTCGACGACGTGACTGCGGTCGGCATCTCGCTGGGCGGCGGGTTGGTGATCCGGGCGGCAGCGTTCGAGCCGCGGATCCGGCGGGCTGTCGCATGGGACATCTTGGATGACTTTCTGGAGGCTGTCGGGCGACAAGTAGCACCTGGCGCAGCACAGGCAATCCGTGCTCTGCTCGTGCTGCGCGCCGGCCCGATCGTCAACGCCGCCGCGCGTGCGCGAGCGGCCCGCTCGCCAGTGGTGCAGTGGGCGCTGTGGCAGGGCATGCACATCACCGGCACCACGTCGCCCTATGACTTTATGGCGTCCGCCCGCGCGCTGACGACCCGCTCGATCTCCGGGCGGGTAACCGCGGACGTGTTGCTCATCGCGGGGGCCGACGACCACTACGTGCCGCTGCACCAACTCCACCGCCAAGCACGTAACCTTACCGCCGCCCGCTCGGTCACGACCCGGGTGTTCACGGCCGCCGAGCAGGCGAGTAATCACTGCCAGATCGGCAACACTGGCGCCTGCATCCGCACCATCCTCGCCTGGGCCGACACGCTCACCTCGACAGCCCGGCCGAACCGCATCAGCACGTAGCGTCCAAGTCCGGAGCTCGCGCGCCGTACCGTCAAGCCAGCAGGTGGTTAGACGCGGTGACCATCGTGGTTGAGGGATGCGCGGCCGACGCACCACCGTTTTTCGTGCTGCACGGTCGCAACGACTCGTTGATACCGGTGGAGCAGGCCCGCGCCTTCACGGCTCGGCTCCGCGACATCAGCCGCCAGCCCGTCGTGTACGCCGAGCCGCCCTTCGCGCAGCACGCCTTTGACATCTTCGGGCCGGCACGCGCGGCACACACGGCGGCGGCCGTAGAACAGTTCCTCGCCGAGATCTACGCGTCCCAGCACGCAGACAACGGTGTTTCCCGACCACGGCTCAGTGCGAAGGCCCGATAATTGGCTCCAGTGACTCGGGCTGCCAAGGCGGTTGCGCAATGAGATTGTCCAGCCCGGCGCTGTAGGCCTCGAGGCTATGCCGGTAGACCGGATCGACGGGGCCGCCCGAGTCCACGGCGATCTCGACGCCGACGTGCTCGTACGGCAGTCCAGGGAACGCCAGCGGAACGTGGGGGACCACGTCGAACAGATTGACGACCCGGTAGCACCTATCGATAGTCATGTCGAAGGGGACGACGAAGTCGTGCAGTCCTGTGCGTGGCCCGCCGAATGTCGTCAGCGCCGGTTCCAGATTCGGCGGCATGTTCTTGAAAATGTCGGGCGCGGAGAGCACCGCCAGCGCGGCGCCGAGGCTGTGGCCGGTGACCAACAGTTGATTACACCCGGCGCATGCGGTTGCGAGGTTTGACGCGAGGCTGTCGCGGATCGTCTCGTAGAGGGCCATCCACCCGAGGTGCACGTGCCCGAAGTTCGGGACGGGCCGGTAAATGCCGGCCAGCGCGTCGAAGTCATCCAACCACTCCGACGTGGTAATGGTTCCGCGGAACGCTACGAACGCCGTCTTGACACCGGGGTTGCTGCCCATCAGGCCGAACACTGGGCCCGCGCCGGCAAGCCGTTCAACGAGTGCGCGCGCGTCTTCGGACAGATCGGCGAGCGCGTCCAGTACCGAAACATCGGCTTGGAGCAGGGCGGTCTTGTGGTAGCCGTCCGGCAGGACCGGCCCGATGCCGGGTGTTACGAACACCGCGTAGGCGGCCGCGGCCATCGGCAACACGGTGTCACGAGCGAATTGCGGGTCGAAACTCATACAGCACGGTCTACTCGGCCCGGTGTCACACCACACGGGGTTTGACGTTTTCTGTGCGGCCTCCCCGATGCTGGCTCAACGCTCGGTCGCGCGTAGGCCGAGCGAAAGTAGCAGCCGCACATCGGGATCGGCCAGCGATGTCGACAGCAATTTCTCGATCCGGCGTACCCGGTAGCGCACGGTGTTGGGGTGAACGTGCAGCCAGTGCGCGGCGGCCGCGATATCCCCGAAGCTGTCCAGGTAGACCCGAAGCGTCTCCGCCAGCACCGGGTCATGTGCGCGCAGATCGCGTACCCGCGGGTCGACGAGCCGCTCGTCGGCGCCGACCAGCGTGACGATCTCGTCGAGCAGTACCGTGGTGCGTGCCTCGGCTAACGACGTCACCTGACCGATCGAGATCGGGTGGCGCTCAGCGCTGTCGAGCACTCGGTCCACCTCCGCGCGCGCCGCGGCGGCCCCGGCCAGCCCGGTGACCGATGCGGCGATGACGGCTCGCAGCTCTAGTCCCAGCTCGGTGCGCAGCGCCGCGATCGTGCCTCGAATCCACGAGGTGACCGACCGGATGCTCGCCGCTTGCGGCAGCAGCACATATACCCGCGAGCCTTTCGACGCGACTTGAGCATCACCGCGAAAAGCGCTGGCGCTCAACGCCAAGACGTCGCCCAGCCGCGCATGATGGCCGGTGGTGTCGAAGCCGATCACAGCGGTGTTACCGTCGGCGACGATACCGAGTTCACGGGCGATCACAGCGGCGGTCTCGGCAGGCGAAGCACCCTCGGTTGTATCGACATCGCGTAGACCCAACAGTTGCTGCACCCGCAGCGCGTGCGTCGACGGGCGGGCCGCCAGCCGCGACATAATGCGGGCGGCAAGCACCGCGGCACCGTGCAGCATCTCCTGGGCATCCTCGGCCAGGGGTCGCGAACCTTGCTGGACCCAGATGGTGCCGGCGAATACCGGCGCCCGGCGCGCGTCGACCGGTGGCTGATGGATACCGATCGCCAGCCGCGGGCGCAGCCCCAACTCCGGGCGTTCCGCGACGCGAACCACCTCGCTGCTGGCCCGCAGCGCATCGAATATGCCCCACTTGCCGATCCACTCGAGATGCTCGGGCGGGCCAGCGCGGCCCAGGATGGACAGCCGCCGCAGCTCGTCGGCCTCCTCGTTGGAGGCCGAATAGGCGAGCACGTGCGATTGTTCATCCTCGATGCTGACCA
The DNA here is from genome assembly GCA_035625875.1 of Mycobacterium sp. Lineage (GTDB taxonomy): Bacteria > Actinomycetota > Actinomycetes > Mycobacteriales > Mycobacteriaceae > Mycobacterium. Next base: position 11,725 of record DASPOT010000072.1, read on the forward strand.
TCCCATGGATGCGGTCGGCAAGGGACTGTGCCAGACCGAATAGATCGGTGCCCGAGTCGGACAGCGGGTCAGCGCGGTCACCGTGGTGCTCGAAGACGTGGTTGACCAGCCGATAAAGCCGCTCCCAGCGGGCCCGTGGTTCCACGGCCACCACCGCTGATCCGGCGGTGACCGCTCTGGCCACCAGCGCATCCGACGGCTCCTTGACGAAGATGGCCACCGGCGCCCGCCCGCCCGGCTGCTCATCGATCCATCGCAGCGCCTCATCGTCGGTGACACCGAGCAGGAAGAAAACGTCGGCTGAGTCTGCGCCCGTCGCCAGACCCAGCCGCACATCGTCGGAGTCGATCAGCGCCGCCGACGCCACCGGCAGGTCCAGGCCACGCGGCGCGTCCACCAAGCCCACCATGGTGGCGTCCAGCGCGAGCAGCAGCTGGCCCAGCCCAACGCCCGCCACCCGCATATTGTCCGATACTACTGTGATGCCGGGCCAATCTTGTCCGATCGGCCAATCGGATGGGTCGCCGCACGCGGGATTCTGACAGCATGGACGCGATCACCCAGGTGCCCCTGTCAGTCAACGAACCGATACACGACTACGCGCCGCATTCTCCCGAACGCGGTCGGCTGCGCGCCGCGCTGGCCTCCCTGGCCGACAATCCGATCGACCTCCCTCATGTAATCGGCGGTAAGCACCGGATGGGCGACGGTGAACAGATCGACGTCGTCCAGCCCCATCGGCACGCCAAGCGGCTGGGCACGCTGACCAACGCCACCCACGCCGACGCCGCCGCCGCAATCGAGGCCGCCATGGCCGCGAAGAATGCTTGGGCGGCAATGCCTTTCGACGAACGCGCCGCGGTCTTGCTGCGCGCCGCCGACCTGCTGGCTGGGCCGTGGCGGGAAAAGATCGCCGCCGCCACGATGCTTGGCCAATCCAAGACCGCCTACCAGGCGGAGATCGACGCGACCTGCGAGCTAATCGACTTCTGGCGGTTCAACGTCGCCTTCGCCCGCCAGATTCTGGCGCAGCAGCCGATCAGCACCCGCGGCGAATGGAACCGCACCGACTACCGCCCGTTGGACGGCTTCGTCTACGCGATCACTCCGTTCAACTTCTCCTCGATCGCCGGCAACCTGCCCACTGCGCCAGCACTGATGGGCAACACCGTCGTGTGGAAGCCGTCGATCACCCAGACTTTGGCGGCTTATCTGACCATGCAACTGCTCGAGGCGGCGGGATTGCCGCCAGGGGTGATTAACCTGGTCACCGGCGATGGCTACGCGGTTTCCGATGTGGCCCTGGCCGACCCGCACCTGGCCGGCATTCACTTCACCGGGTCGACGGCGACGTTCCAGCACCTGTGGCAGCAGGTGGGCGCCAATATCGACCGCTACATCAGCTACCCGCGGTTAGTCGGCGAGACGGGCGGCAAGGACTTCGTGGTGGCGCATTCCTCCGCGCGACCGGACGTCCTGCGCACCGCCTTGATCCGCGGCGCGTTCGACTACCAGGGCCAGAAGTGCTCGGCGGCGTCGCGGGCGTTCATCGCGCGTTCGGTGTGGCAGCGGATGGGCGACGATTTCCTGGGCGCCACCGCCGAACTGCGCTACGGCGACATCACCGACTTCGCCAACTTCGGTGGTGCATTGATCGACGAACGCGCCTTCGCCAAGAATGTCAACGCCATCGAACGTGCGAAGGGCGCGGCTGGCGTCACCATCGCGGTCGGCGGTGAATACGACGACAGCGAAGGCTATTTCGTGCGCCCCACTGTGTTGCTGGGTGATGACCCGACCGATGAGGCGTTCACGACCGAGTATTTCGGGCCGCTGCTATCGGTGCATGTCTACTCCGACGAGCAATACGAGCGGATCCTCGACGTCATCGACATCGGATCCCGCTACGCGCTCACCGGCGCGGTCATCGCCGACGACCGCGACGCTGTGCTCGCCGCGCAGAACCGGCTGCGGTTCGCGGCCGGCAACTTCTACATCAACGACAAGCCGACCGCGGCGGTGGTGGGGCGTCAGCCGTTTGGCGGTTCACGGGGTTCGGGCACCAACGACAAGGCCGGATCGGCGCTTAACTTGTTGCGCTGGACCTCGGCGCGCTCGATCAAGGAGACGTTCGTCCCGGCGACCGATCACATCTACCCGCACATGGTGGCCGAGTGATGTCCGGACTGTTCGCTACGACCGTGCGCCCGGCGATCCTGGCCGCCAGCCGTTCCGACGGGTTGCGTCGCACTGTGGAACGGATGCCAGTCACCCGAAAGGTGGTGCGCCGGTTCGTGCCGGGGGAGACGATTGATGCCGTGCTGGACAGCGTTGCGGCCCTGCGGGAATCGGGCCGCTACGTAAGCATCGACTATCTGGGCGAGGACACCGCTGATCGCGACGACGCCGACGCGGCAGTCCAGACATATCGGGATCTGATCGACTCGCTCGGCTCGTGCGGCCAGCCCGCGAACGACGGTGTCCGACCGTTGGAGGTGTCGCTGAAATTGTCGGCGCTGGGGCAGGCACTGCCACGCGACGGGGAGAAGATCGCGCGGGAGAACGCGTATTCGATTTGCGCCGCAGCGCAGCGCGCGGGGGTGTGGGTCACGGTCGACGCCGAGAGCTACACCACCACGGATTCGACGCTATCGATCGTCCGTGACCTGAGGGTCGACTTCCCTTGGCTGGGCTTGGTTTTGCAGGCCTATCTGCGGCGCACACTCAGCGATTGTGAAGAATTCGCTGCCGCCGGGGCGCGGATCCGGTTGTGCAAGGGCGCCTACGACGAACCGGCGTCGGTGGCCTACCAACACCGCGCTGCCGTCACCGACTCGTATATGAGCTGTCTTCAGGTGCTGATGGCCGGATCGGGCTATCCGATGGTGGCCTCACACGATCCTGTGGTCATTAGCGCGGTGCCTGCATTGGCGCGTGAATCAGAGCGTGGCGCTGACGATTTCGAATACCAGATGCTGTACGGCGTCCGCGATGCCGAGCAGCGACGCCTGGCCGGCACCGGGCACCGGGTGCGGGTATATGTGCCGTTCGGTACCCAGTGGTACGGGTACTTCGTCCGGCGGCTGGCGGAGCGACCGGCGAACCTGACGTTCTTCCTAAGGGCGTTAGCCGAACGACGGCGCTGAAGGTCCCCCGCAAGCGGGGTACCGCAGTCCTGACGAACTTGCCACGCGAAGGGGCGCAGCAGTGGCAGGCTGAGGTCATGTCTGAGCCCATGTTGGAGCCCGTTGATCGACCGGGCGGGTCGGGCGCCCCCGCATTGATTCTCGCCCTCACCGACCCCGGGCGCGCGGCGGTGGAGTTCGGGCTGCTGCTGTCCGCGCTGCCGCTGCGGCGGGCGCTGCCACCCGGCGACGGGCACCCAGTGCTGGTGCTGCCCGGCCTGCTAGCCGGTGACGGCTCCACCTTGGCGCTGCGGCGGGTCCTGCGTGATCTCGGGTATCGGGTGCATGGTTGGCGGCTTGGCCGCAACCTCGGTCCGACAGCCGAAGCGGTGGCCGGAATGGGCGAGCGCCTAGATGAGCTGCACAGCCGATACCGTGCTTCGATCAGTTTGATCGGCTGGAGCCTCGGCGGCATCTACGCGCGTGCAATGGCCCGCCGGCGCCCGGACTGGATACGCCAGGTGATCACCCTGGGCAGCCCGTTTCGCTTGGGCGACGAAAGCCAGTCGCACGCCACCCGCGCCTTCAACCGCTACTCGCACCTACACGTAGCGCGGACCGGATTGCCGTTGGACGAGGAAACCGACGCTCTGCCGGTGCCGGCGACCTCGATCTATTCGCGTCACGACGGCATCGTCGCCTGGCAGACCTGCCTCGACCGGCCGTCGCCGCGCGCGGAAAACATCGCGGTGATCGGCAGCCACTTCGGCTATGGCCATAATCCAGCTGTGGTTTGGGCCATCGCGGACCGGCTGGCGCAGCCCCGCGGCCAGTGGGCCCCATTCCGGCCGCCCGCGGCGCTGCAGCCGCTGTTTCCGCGACCGCACACGTCACCCCAGCGGAACGTGGCGACCGACGCACGGATACGCCGCAACCCCGCCTAGCCCTGCGACGATGCGCGCCGCGGAGCGGTGTGAGGAGGAGCCGGGCAATCGGATCTAGCCCTGCGACGATGCGCGCCGCGGAGCGGTGTGAGGAAGCCGAAGGCCATCGGAATCCCCGCCTGACGGGGCAACTTGACGGGCCCTTGTCATCGAGATCGCCAGCGAAATCGCAGGCCCATACTGCACCAGGCTGTTCATCGACCTGGGCGCCGAGGTCTCCAGGTGAAGCAGACGAGGGTCTCGACCGAGACGGGCTTGGGGTCTTACGCCTGATTCTTCAGGCATAAGTTGTGTGTTGGCCGCCGAGGCGACGTTGTCAAGCGCGCGTGGTTTTTCAGGCATTAGCTTGAGGCGACAGCAGAAACAGCGCCCACGCCGCGATCGACTGGGCATCGGTGATGTCGCCGTCGACGATCATCTGCTCCACCTCGCTGCGGGGGAACCAGGCGCTGTGCATGTCCTGCTCCTCGTGTTCACGTGCGTGCTCGCCCTCGGTGATGCCCGTCGCCAGGAACACCCGGCCACGCTGGCTGCTCATCCCCGGCGCGACATCGAGGAGACCGAGAAAAACCATCGACTGCGCGCACAGCCCGGTCTCCTCACGCAGTTCCCGCTCGGCCAGCGCGCCCGGCTCGACGTCGGCCAGATCGGGCGCAGTGCCCTGCGGGAACTCCCACCGCCGCAGCCCCAGCGGATAGCGGAACTGCTCGACAAGGCAGAACTGGTCGTCGTCCCGCGCGATCACCAACGCGTAGTCCGGTTTGTCGATCACGCCGTAGCTCCCGTGGCTGCCGTCGGGACGACGGATCTGGTCCTCCCGTACCGTCATCCAGCGGCTTCGGTACACCTCCCGTGACGCGACGCGCACAATGTGTTCCACGCAGCCCAGTATCGCGACAACGGGCGGGCGGTAGCCTCGCTGACATGTTGCTGGCGTCGCTGAATTCCTCCGCTGTTACCGCCAGGCGTGATCTCGCCGACGCTGTCCGCATCGGCGACGTCACGTTGAGCCGCAGCGACCTTGTCGGCGCGGCGACGTCGGTGGCCGAGCGGGTCGGCGGTGCACACCGAGTCGCCGTGCTCGCCACGCCTACGGCCTCGACCGTGCTCGCGGTCACTGGCTGCCTGATCGCCGGTGTCGCTGCTGTCCCGGTGCCCAACGACGTCGGCGCGGCCGAACGCCGGCACATCGTCTCCGACTCCGGCGCGCAGGCCTGGCTGGGGGAGCGCCCGGCCGAAGATGAGGGCTTGCCGCATATCCCTGTACGGCTGCACGCCAGGTCCTGGCATAGCTACCCGGAGCCGGCGCCGGATGCCACCGCGCTGGTGATCTACACCTCGGGCACCACCGGCCCGCCCAAAGGGGTGCAGCTGAGCAGGCGGGCGATCGCCGCGGATCTGGATGCGTTGGCGCAGGCCTGGCAGTGGACCGCCGAGGACACCCTGGTGCATGGATTGCCGCTGTTCCACGTTCACGGCTTGGTGCTGGGCTTGCTCGGGTCGCTACGGCTTGGAAATCGCTTCGTGCACACCGGAAAACCGACACCAGCCGGGTATGCCGCCGCTGGCGGCACACTGTATTTCGGTGTCCCCACAGTGTGGTCGCGAGTGGTGGCGGACCCAGCTGCGGCCGAGGCACTAAAACCAGCGCGGCTATTGGTATCCGGAAGTGCCCCACTCCCGGTGCCGGTGTTCGACCAGCTGGCGCAGCTCACCGGACACCCGCCCGTCGAACGGTACGGCAGCACCGAATCGCTGATCACGCTGTCCACCCGGGCCGATGGCGAGCGTCGTCCCGGCTGGGTAGGCCTGCCGCTGGCCGGTGTACAGACTCGGCTGGTTGACGACGCCGGTGGTCCAGCCCCCCACGACGGGGAAACCGTTGGGCGGCTTCAGGTTCGGGGCCCGATGCTATTCGATGGCTACCTCAACCGCCCGGACGCCACCGCCGAGGTGTTCGACGCCGACGGCTGGTACCGCACCGGGGATGTCGCCGTCGTCGACAGTGGCGGCATGCACCGGATCGTGGGGCGCGAGTCGGTCGACTTGATCAAATCCGGCGGATACCGCATCGGCGCAGGCGAAATCGAGACGGCGCTGCTGGGGCATCCGGATGTGTCGGAGGTGGCCGTCGTCGGGCTGCCCGACGAGGACCTGGGCCAGCGGATCGTCGCATTCGTCGTCGGCTCACCCAACATCAAAGTCGATGGGCTCATTGACTTTGTTGCCCAACAGCTTTCGGTGCATAAGCGCCCGCGTGAGGTGCGCATCGTAGACGAGCTGCCGCGCAACGCGATGGGCAAGGTTCTCAAGAAGCAGCTGTTGGCCCAGGGCTGATGGCTTGGCGTATGCCCGCGTTACTCGAGGTGCTTCACCGAGCAAGACCGCGCACCTTCGCGTACCGTCAAACCGTGTACAGACGCCGCCGAACAGTGGGCGGCCACCATGGGTGAGCTGAATCGCCCAGTCGGCTCCACTGTGACGGTTGCAGCCGACCCTGGCGTCACACCGATGAAACGGGTCGTGCTCGCTTGTCTTGTCGGCTCGGCAATCGAGTTCTACGACTTCCTTATCTACGGGACTGCGGCAGCGCTGGTGTTTCCCACCGTGTTCTTCCCGCGCCTGGGTCCTGCGATGGCCACAATCGCCTCGATGGGGACATTTGCCGCAGCGTTTCTGTCCCGGCCGCTCGGCGCGGCCGTCTTTGGGTACCTCGGGGACCGGCTTGGCCGTAAAAAGACCCTGGTCGCCACCCTGCTGATCATGGCCGTGTCAACCGTGACCGTGGGCTTAGTTCCCAGCACGGCGGTGATTGGTGTGGCAGCCCCACTGATCCTGATCGCCCTACGGCTGCTGCAAGGGTTTGCCGTCGGCGGCGAATGGGCGGGGTCGACGCTGTTGAGCGCCGAATACGCACCGGCCGCCAGACGCGGTCTATACGGCATGTTTACCCCGCTCGGTGGTGGCACCGCGCTGGTACTGACCAGCTTGACCTTTCTCGGCGTGAACCACACCATCGGCGAAAGCAGCCCCGCGTTCATGCAGTGGGGGTGGCGCCTACCATTCCTGATCAGCGCGGCGCTGATCGTCATCGCCTTATACGTGCGGCTCAACATCGACGAAACCCCGGTGTTCGCCGCGGAAAAAGCCCGCAACTTGGTACCCAAAGCGCCAATCAGAGAGGTGCTGCACCTCCAGCGTCGTGAGATCGCCCTGGCCGGAGGCAGCGTCCTCAGCTCTTTCGGCTTCGTCTACATGGCTAGCACCTATTTCACCGCCTACGCCCACTCCCACCTGGGGTATTCCCGCAGCCTCGTCTTGTCCGTCGGCGTGCTGGGCGGGCTAGCGAGCATCGCGTTCGTCGCGCTCTCGGCCAGTCTGAGCGATCGAGTCGGGCGCCGCCGCATGATGTTGGTGGGATGGTCGACGTGCCTACCGTGGTCGTTTGTGGTGATCCCGCTGATGGATTCGGGCAAACCCATTTTGTACGCGGTGGCTATGGTCGGCATGTACGCCATCGCCGCGATCGGCTCCGGACCTACGGCAGCATTCATCCCCGAACTGTTCGCTACCCGCTACCGCTACACAGGGACAGCGCTGGCGGTGAACCTCGCCGGCATCGCAGGCGGAGCCTTGCCGCCGCTGATCGCCGGCACGCTGCTGGCAACCTACGCCAGCTGGGCGGTCGGTCTCATGCTGGCCGTCCTCGTGTTGGTCAGCCTGGTCTGCACGTATCTACTCCCCGAAACCAACGGAATAGCGTTTGCGTCGCAATCCACTCGAAGTGCTGATGTCGCAGACGTGCCTTCTGAGTTGGAGTTGCCAGGCGCGGCAGTTAGTTGGCGTGCAGTTCCTCGTTGAGGGCGATGCCCTGACCGTCGCGGGACACCACCTCGACCGCGCCGGTCACCGAATTGCGGCGGAACAGCAGGTTGCTGCTGCCGGACAGCTCACGGGCCTTGACCGATGTGCCCTCGGGCATGGTGACTTTGGTGCCCGCGGTCACGTACAAGCCGGCCTCGATGACGCAGTCATCGCCGAGTGAGATGCCCAGCCCCGAGTTGGCGCCGAGGAGGCAGTGCTTGCCGATCGAAATGACTTGTTTGCCACCGCCGGACAGCGTGCCCATGATGGACGCTCCGCCACCGATGTCGGAGCCGTCGCCAACCACCACGCCCGCCGAGATGCGGCCCTCCACCATCGAAGCGCCCAGCGTGCCGGCGTTGTAGTTGACGAATCCCTCGTGCATCACCGTGGTGCCGGGCGCCAGATGAGCACCGAGGCGCACCCGGTCGGCGTCGGCGATGCGTACCCCGGTCGGCAGCACGTAGTCGACCATCCGGGGGAACTTGTCGACCCCGTACACCGTCACTGGTCCGCAGCGGCGCAGCCGTGCCCGCACCGCCTCGAAACCGTCGACCGCACACGGCCCGTGATTAGTCCACACCACATTGGTCAATACCGCGAACAAGCCGCCGGCGTTCAGCCCATGCGGCGCGACCAGCCGGTGCGACAACAGATGCAGCCGCAGGTAGGCGTCGTAGGCGTCGGCGGTGATATCGTCCAGCGAGCCGATCACCGTGCGCACCGCGACGGTCTCGGTGCCGCGGTCCTCGTCACGGCCCGCCAGCACGGCCAACTGGTCGGGCGCCTCGGCCGCCGACAACCGCGTTGTGCCGCTCGTCCCTGAGCCAATCAGTTCCGGTGCGGGAAACCAGGTGTCGAGGACTGACCCGTCGGCGGCGAGCGTCGCCAGCCCGATGCCTGAAGCTCCAGTCACGATGGCCACGCTACTGTCCCCGGCCGCGCAGCCGCAAAGGACTCAGCCACTACGCTGGGATCGTGCTGGACGTACGCGGGGATCCGATCGAGCTGACCGCGGCGCTGGTCGACATCCCCAGCGAGTCGCGGGACGAGGCGCGCATCGCCGACGAGGTGGAAGCTGCGCTGCGCGCCCAGACTTCCGGTTTCGAGATCGTTCGTAGCGGCAACGCGGTGTTGGCGCGCACCCGGTTGCACCGGCCGACGCGGGTGCTGCTGGCCGGACATCTCGATACCGTCCCGGTGGCCGGCAACCTGCCCAGCCGCCGAGACGGCGGCCTGCTGCACGGCTGCGGCAGCGTGGACATGAAATCGGGTTGCGCGGTCTTTCTTCACCTAGCCGCCACGGTCGCTGAACCCGTGCACGACCTGACACTGGTGTTCTACGACTGCGAGGAAATCGAGTGGGCGGCAAACGGTTTGGGCCGTATCCAGCGCGAGCTGCCGGACTGGCTCTCCGCTGACGTGGCGATCCTGGGCGAGCCCACCGGCGGTTACATCGAGGCTGGGTGTCAGGGCACGTTACGCGTCGAGATCCATACGGCCGGAACCCGCTCGCATTCGGCGCGCCCATGGCTGGGCGACAACGCCATCCACAAGCTGGGCGCCGTGCTGGACCGGCTGGTCGGCTATCAGGCCCGCACCGTCGAGATCGACGGCTGCGCCTACCGCGAAGGGTTATCAGCGGTGCGGATCAACGGCGGCGTCGCCGGCAACGTGATCCCCGACGCGGCGTCGGTGACAATCAACTACCGCTTCGCGCCCGACCGGTCGGCGGCCGCGGCGCTGCGGCATGTGCATGATGTGTTCGACGGGCTTGACGTGCGGATCGAGCAGACCGACGCCGCGGCGGGCGCGCTGCCCGGCCTGTCCGAGCCCGCCGCCAAGGCCCTGGTCGAGGCTGCCGCTGGGCAAGTCCGGGCAAAATACGGCTGGACCGACGTGTCGCGTTTCGCCGCGCTGGGTATCCCGGCGGTCAACTACGGGCCCGGTGACCCACGTCTCGCGCACCTGGCCGACGAGCGGGTGCCGGTCGACCAGATCACCGCCGCCGTGGACATGTTGCGCCGCTACCTAACTGGCTGAGCGCGCTGCGCCTGCGCGGCGGCGTCGGCGGCCGCTGGATGCAACCCCGCATTGGCCAGGTCGGCGGCCACCTCAGCCAGCGCCGCGGAGTCCCCGGCCGCCAGCGCGCGGGCATGAGCAACCGTGAGCCGGCCGAGCGCACAGTCCACCTCAACTGTCGAGTTCGTGCACGTCGTCCACTATCAGCAGCAGCTTGGCGTGTTCGCGAGTGAAAAGTGTCGCGGATCGACCGCAGCAGCGCACGGGCCGCCCGATATCGGCGGTGATGTCGATCAGTCGTCGGAATGCGCCGAACGGCACGAACCGCTCCGACGGTGTGCCCGCCACCCAGCGGACGACGGTCGAGAGGCGCTGTTCGGCGGCCCTCTCAGCGGCGCCAACAGGGTCTTGCCGACGCCGTCGGACCCGACCAGCACGACACCGGAGCGCTGCGGATTGTCCAGGGCGGCCGCCACCCGTTGCAGTACCGCCTCGTCCGGCGCGGCCACCCACTGCACCGCCGGATTCTATGGCGGGCTGGGCGGCGACAGGACCAAATGCGCACGGCGGCACGCCTGGTCTACGTTTCGGTATGTGCCCCCGAATACCGACAAGTGGGCGATCTGTGTCTACTGTGCATCCGGGCCGACCCACCCGGGGCTGCTGGCGCTGGCCGCCCAACTCGGCGAGGCGATCGCCGAGCGGGGCTGGACGCTGGTGTGGGGCGGTGGCAACGTCTCTGCGATGGGCGCCCTGGCCAGGGCGGCGCGCGCACGGGGCGGCCGGACCGTCGGCGTGATCCCCAAAATGCTGATGCACCGCGAGGTAGCCGACCACGATGCCGACGAGCTGATCGTCACCGACACGATGCGGGAGCGTAAGCAGGTCATGGAAGACCGCGCCGACGCGTTCATCGCGCTGCCGGGTGGTCTCGGCACGCTCGAGGAGCTGTTTGAAGTGTGGACTGCGGGGTATCTCGGTCTGCACGACAAACCCGTGGTGCTGCTTGACCCGGGCGGACACTACGACGGCCTGCGGGCCTGGCTGTACGGGCTGATCGACACCGGTTATGTCTCGGAGGCTGCTCTGGACCGGCTGGTGGTGGCCGATGAGGTGAGCGCGGCACTGGCGGCGTGCGCACCCGGCTGAGGCCAGTTGGAGGTGCCGGTTAGGCTGGCCGCCAACTGCGGGCTAGCGAATCGAGGGATCACGTGTCCGACGGTGGACGCACATCGGTCAGGCTCACCGATATCGCAACCCGGATGCCGGGGGTACTGGCCGACATGCCGGTCTTTGTGCGCGGGGCGCTGACCGGGCTACTGGCCCAGCCGAATTCCAAGAAGTCGATCGGCACCGTGTTTCAGGAGCGGGCCGTTCGATTCGGTGACCGCGTCTTCCTGCGGTTCGGCGACCATAGCAGCTGACCTACCGCGAGGCCAACACAACCGCCAACCGATACGCCGCGGTGCTGGCCGCGCGCGGCGTCGGTCACGGCGACGTCGTCGGGATCATGCTGCGCAACTCGCCCAACACGCTGCTAATGATGCTGGCGGTGGTCAAGTGCGGTGCGATCGCCGGCATGGTCAACTACCACCAGCGCGGCGAGGTGCTGGCATACAGCCCGGGCGTGCTGGACGCCAAAGTGTTGGTCGCGGAATCCGACCAGGTGGGCGCCGTCAGCGAATGCGGCTTCCCTGGTGCTGAGCCGCTGACTATCGAGAGCCTGGAGCGGCTCGCCGCCACCGCGCCCACCGCCAACCCGGCGTCCGCGTCGGCGGTGCGGGCCAAAGACACCGCGTTTTACATCTTCACTTCCGGCACGACTGGGTTCCCCAAGGCCAGCGTGATGACGCACCACCGGTGGCTGCGGGCGCTGGCCGCCTTCGGCGGGTTGGGCTTGCGTCTGAAGAGTTCCGACACGCTGCACAGCTGCCTGCCGCTGTATCACAACAACGCGCTGACGGTCGCGGTGGCGTCGGTAATCAATTCCGGTGCGACGCTCGCGCTGGGCCCCTCGTTTTCGGCGTCGCGGTTCTGGGACGAGGTGATCGCTTGCAAGGCGACGGCGTTCATCTACATCGGGGAGATCTGCCGGTATCTGCTGAACCAGCCGCCCAAGCCAACCGACCGCGCGCACCAGGTGCGGCTGATCGCCGGCAACGGTCTGCGGCCGGAGATCTGGGACGAGTTCACGACCCGGTTCGGCATCGCGCGGGTCTGCGACTTCTACGCCGCCAGCGAGGGCAACACCGCCTTCATCAACGTCTTCAATATGCCCAAGACCACCGGGATATCGCCGATGCCGCTGGCGTATGTGGAATACGACCCCGACACCGGCGCGCCGCTGCGTGACGAGTCCGGCCGGGTGCGCCGGGTGCCCGCCGGTGAGCCGGGCCTGCTGCTCAGCCCGGTCAACAAACTGCAGCCGTTCGACGGCTACACCGATCCTGCGGCGAGCGAAAAGAAGTTGGTGCGCAACGCTTTTCGCGAGGGCGACTGCTGGTTCAACTCCGGCGATGTGATGAGCCCGCAGGGTATGGGTCATGCTGCATTTGTCGACCGGCTCGGCGACACTTTCCGGTGGAAGGGCGAGAATGTCGCCACCACGCAGGTCGAGGCCGCGCTGGCGTCCGACGACACCGTCGAGGAGTGCGCTGCGTACGGCGTCGAGGTACCGCGTACCGGGCGGCGCGCCGGGATGGCTGCAATCAAGCTGGGTGAGGGCGCCGAGTTCGACGGCCAGTCCCTGGCCTGCACGCTCTACGGCCAGCTGCCGACCTATGCGCTGCCGCTATTCGTTCGGGTTGTGGAGTCTGTGGCCTACACCTCGACGTTCAAGAGCCGCAAGGTGGGCCTGCGTGAGCAGGCCTACGGCCCCGGCATCGACGACCCGCTGTACGTGTTGGCCGGCCGCGACGACGGCTATGTGCCGTTCTATGCCGAATACCCGGACGAAGTCGCGGCCGGTAAGCGGCCGCAGGCGTGAGTCAAGGTCCTCCATTTCGCATCTTCTTCCTGCTACTTTATGGCGCCCCGTTCGTTGCCGTGCTAGCAGTCGTCACCTCATTCTGGACCGCAAAGCGCGGCTGGGGCACCCTAATTCCGTTGGCCGCTTTGACTCTTCTCGCCAGTGATCTTGCCGTCCTCTACGAAACGTTCAGGCCGTAGATGACCGGCATGTACCAGACCATCGCCAACGACGGGGTGCGGATGTGGTCGCGCATCGTCAAGGCGATCATCGCGGTGGCCGCCGCTCGAACCGAAGAGCCGCGCCCCGAAGGCGTTGGGGTGGTGTCTGCGCAGACCGTGCGCACCATGCTGCGTGCCGTCGCGCAACGCGACCCGCGCGGCTACCAGCAGGGCACCGGGCCGCAGGCCATGGTGGACGGGTTTCAGATCGCCCGTAACACAGGTGCCGCACAGCAGATCAACCCGCACTGCGCCAGCTCTACCCAGGAGTGCGTGAATTAAGCGAGTATGCCTCGTTCGTCCATGTCGGGGGCAGGCAGTATGGACGCGTGCAGTCAACTCTGTGCGGTCGTCCGGTCGCGGCGGACCGCCCGCTGATCATGGCGATCGTCAACCGCACCCCGGACTCGTTTTACGACCGGGGCGCGACCTTCAGCGACGGCGCGGCCAAGGCCGCCGCCCACCAGGCCATCGCCGACGGCGCCGACGTCGTCGACGTCGGCGGCGTCAAGGCCGGCCCTGGTCAGAGCGTCGACACCGACACCGAGACCGCGCGGGTGGTGCCGTTCATCGAAGGGCTGCGCGCCACGTATCCAGACCAACTGATCAGCGTCGACACCTGGCGCTCGGCGGTGGCCAGACAGGCCTGCAAAGCGGGGGCCGATCTGATCAACGACACCTGGGGCGGCGTCGACCCGCAAATGCCCGAGGTGGCCGCCGAGTTCGGGGCCGGTCTGGTGTGCTCGCACACCGGCGGCGCGGTGCCGCGCACCCGTCCGTTCCGGGTGAGTTACGGGACAACCATTCGCAGTGTGGTGGATGACGTGATTCGCGCGCTCACCGCGGCCGCCGAGCGGGCGGTGGTAGCCGGGGTGGCCCGGGACCGCGTGTTGATCGACCCGACGCACGATTTCGGCAAGAACACCTTCCACGGATTGGCGCTGTTACGCCACGTGGACGAACTTGTTAATACTGGGTGGCCAGTGCTTATGGCTTTGAGCAACAAGGACTTCGTCGGGGAGACTCTGGGTGTGGATTTGACCGAACGGCTCGAGGGAACACTTGCAGCCACTGCGCTCGCGGCCGCGGCCGGAACCCGGATGTTCCGGGTGCATGAGGTCGGGCCCACTCGACGGGTCCTGGAGATGGTGGCCTCGATCCAGGGGACGCGGCCGCCAGCGCGCACGGTGAGGGGTCTGGCATGACGGCATCGGAACTGGTCGCCGGTGATGACACCGTTGTCGGACTGCCGGGAGACACATGGCTGTCGGACCGCAGTTGGAGCCGGCCCAGCTGGACCATCGGCGAGCTGGAAGCGGCGAAGGCCGGGCGGACGATCTCGGTGGTGCTGCCCGCCCTCAACGAGGAGGACACCATCGGAGCGGTCATCGACAGCATTTCACCGCTGGTCGGTGGGCTGGTCGACGAGCTGATCGTGCTGGACTCGGGCTCGACCGACGACACCGAGATCCGCGCCATCGCCGCCGGCACTCGCGTCGTCAGCCGTGAGCAGGCTTTGCCCGAAGTTACCCCGCGACCCGGCAAAGGCGAGGCGTTGTGGCGATCGCTGGCGGCCACCAGCGGTGACATTGTGGTATTCGTCGACTCGGACCTGATCAACCCCCACCCGATGTTCGTGCCGTGGCTGGTCGGCCCGCTGCTTACCAGCGACGGTATTCATCTGGTCAAAAGCTTCTACCGACGGCCGTTGAACGTCAGCGGTAATGAGGGTGCCACCGGCGGCGGACGCGTCACCGAGCTAGTGGCGCGTCCGCTGCTGGCGGCACTGCGGCCCGAGCTGGGGTGTGTGCTGCAGCCGCTGGGCGGCGAGTACGCGGCCACCCGCGAGCTGCTGACGTTGGTGCCGTTCGCGCCGGGCTACGGGGTGGAGATCGGTCTTCTTGTCGACACCTACGACCGGTTGGGTTTGGACGCGATTGCGCAGGTCAACCTCGGCGTGCGGGCGCACCGCAACCGGCCGCTGACCGAGCTGGGCGCGATGAGCCGCCAGGTCATCGCGACCTTGTTGTCGCGTTGCGGGATCGCCGACTCCGGGGTGGGGCTGACCCAGTTCTTTGTCGACGGCGACGGCTACACGCCGCACACGTGGCCGGTTTCGCTGGTGGACCGGCCGCCGATGAACGCTATGCGGCCGCGCTGAAACGCGTCGACGCCCCTGGTCGCCCGGGCGCCATAAGGCAGTATCGATGACGTGGCGTTGGTGTTGCTGTACCTGGTAGTGCTGATCCTGGTGGCGATTGTGCTGTTCGGCATCGCCAGCCTGCTGTTCGGCCGCGGTGAACAGCTGCCGCCGCTGCCGCGGGCGACGACGGCGACGGTGCTGCCCGCATCGGATGTCACCGGTGCTGATGTCGACGCGGTCAAGTTCACCCAGGTGGTGCGCGGGTACAAGACCAGTGAGGTGGATTGGGTGCTGGACCGGCTTAGCCAGGAGCTCGACCTGTTACGCAGCCAGTTGGCGGCGGTTCACGCCGCCTCCGTAGCCCCCACCGACGCCGAGGCCGAGGGCGACCGGGACGCCGAGGACGACCAGGACCCGGCGTGACTGTGCTGCGTGACGACGGGCTGGTCCGCTGCGCCTGGGCTGATGTTCGACTGGGGACCGACTCCGAGCTGTACCGCAACTATCACGACAACGAGTGGGGCCGCCCGTTGCACGGCCGGGTGGCGTTGTTCGAGCGGATGAGCCTGGAGGCTTTCCAGAGCGGCCTGTCGTGGCTGATCATCTTGCGCAAGCGGGAGAACTTCCGGCGCGCCTTCTCCGGGTTCGACATCGAGACGATCGCCCGTTTCACCGGCGCTGACGTGGCCCAGCTGATGGCCGACGACGGAATCGTCCGCAACCGGGCCAAGATCGAGGCTACCATCGCCAACGCGCGCGCGGCAGCCGAGCTTGACCTGTCCGAGCTGCTGTGGTCATTCGCGCCGCCACCGCGGCCCCGGCCCGCCGATGCCTCTGAAATCCGTTCGGCCACGGCGGAATCGACGGCTATGGCGCGCGAATTGAAACGGCGTGGGTTCCGGTTCGTGGGACCCACCACCGCCTACGCCTTGATGCAGGCGACCGGGATGGTCGACGATCACCTCCGCACGTGCTGGGTGCCCCCGGCAGCCGGGTGAGGCCGGGTCTTGTGCACCTGCTGAAGTGAATAGGGAACAATAGAGGAGTGAACTGGCAGTTCAACGCCGGGTATGGCAACGGCGGGGCAGACCCGGCGCGGACCCGGTTCGTGACGGCGGGTCAGCTCGAACCTGAAGGGAGTACTCGATGGCGGCGATGAAGCCCCGGACCGGGGACGGTCCGCTGGAAGCGACCAAAGAGGGGCGCGGCATCGTGATGCGGGTACCACTGGAGGGTGGCGGTCGACTCGTCGTCGAGCTGACGCCCGACGAAGCCGCCGCGTTGGGTGACGAACTCAGGGGCGTCACCAGCTAAACCCAGCCGACCGAAATCCCCCGCAGCGCCGCGGGTTCGTGCTGGCGAACGGTTGGCGCTACGCACGGCATGGCACTCCCGCCTTTCCGCGGTTGGCGGCCGGGAAGCGTCGTCGAACCGAGCCAAACATCTTGACCGACAGACCGTCAGAAGAGCGACCAATCGCGCGATTGCCCTAGCAGCGGTTCGTGGCGGCCGATAGGTTTGTTCCATGAGGGAAGCGCCACACGTGCTGGGCATCGTCCTGGCCGGTGGGGAGGGCAAGCGGCTCTATCCGTTGACCGCGGACCGGGCCAAACCCGCGGTTCCCTTCGGCGGCGCGTACCGGCTCATCGACTTCGTGTTGTCAAATCTGGTCAACGCCCGGTACCTGAGAATCTGTGTTCTGACCCAATACAAGTCGCATTCGCTAGACCGTCACATTTCGCAGAACTGGCGGCTTTCCGGCCTGGCCGGTGAGTACATCACCCCTGTCCCGGCACAGCAGCGCCTCGGCCCGCGCTGGTACACCGGCTCCGCCGACGCGATCTACCAATCGCTGAACCTGATCTACGACGAAGACCCTGACTACATCGTCGTTTTCGGCGCCGACCACGTGTACCGCATGGACCCCGAGCAAATGGTCCAGTTCCACATAGAGAGTGGGGCCGGGGCGACGGTGGCCGGCATCCGGGTGCCACGGGGCGGGGCGAGCGCGTTTGGTTGCATCGATGCCGACGAATCCGGCCGGATCCGCCGTTTCATCGAGAAGCCGGCGGATCCTCCCGGAACTCCCGACGATCCCGAGAGCACTTTCGCCTCGATGGGCAACTACATCTTCACCACCAAAGTGCTCATCGACGCCATCCGCGCCGACGCCGACAACGACCGCTCCGACCATGACATGGGCGGTGACGTCATCCCGCAGCTAGTGGCCGACGGGATGGCCGCGGTCTACGATTTCTCCGATAACGAGGTGCCCGGGGCCACCGAGCGTGACCGCGCCTACTGGCGTGACGTCGGCACCCTGGACGCGTTCTACGACGCCCACATGGACCTGGTGTCGGTGCATCCAGTGTTCAACCTCTACAACAGGCGCTGGCCGATCCGCGGTGCGACGGAGAATTTTGCGCCCGCCAAGTTCGTCAACGGGGGCTCGGCCCAGGAGTCGGTCGTGGGCGCGGGCAGCATCATCTCGGCGGCCTCGGTGCGCAACTCGGTGCTGTCGTCGAACGTCGTGGTCGACGACGGTGCGATTGTGGAGGGCAGCGTGATCATGCCGGGCAGCCGGGTCGGCCGCGGCGCGGTGGTGCGCCACGCGATCCTGGACAAGAACGTCGTCGTCGGACCGGGCGAGATGGTCGGGGTGGATTTGGAGAAGGACCGGGAACGCTTCGCCATCAGCGCCGGCGGCGTGGTCGCCATCGGCAAGGGCGTCTGGATCTGAGACTTCCCGCGCGAGCGGACGCATCTGCTTGAGCCCGGGTCTATTCCAGCCGTCGCTGAAACGCCTCACGGTCTGGACCCGAACGCAGCGGTAGCCGGTCGCGCTCAAGCTTGTCGAGGCCTCGTTTCACCCTGGCGATGCCGTCGGCCTACTCGTCCGGCCCAACCTCGTAGCTGTCGAACTGCATTTCCCGTCCGCGGCCGCGCCCTATTGGCGCTACCAGCACTACGACGACTGCGCGGTGATGTCCGTGGCCGAGGTGGTCGGCCAGATCACCGGCCACGAGCCCTCCGAGCGCCAGATCATCGATGTCGCTAAGAAGACCCCCAGCACGGATCACCCTGGATCGGTCTACATCAAGCCGGCCGACCCCCGCGATCCCAACAGCGGCTACGGCACAGACCCGGTCGATGAGATCGTGCTGCTGCCGCACTACCGCGTCCACGCCACCTACACCGACCTGGACAACACCGCCCAGGGCGGCCCGACCGGCATGCCGGTCCTCGAGCAGCATCTCGCCAACAAGCACGCGGTGATCGTCGGGGTCAACGCCGAAACCGTCTGGAAGAAGCCCGGCCAGACAGAACACGCCGACCACGCCGTCGTCGTCACCGGCGTCGACACCGGTGCCGGCGTCGTTCACCTCAACGACAGCGGCACCCCCCATGGCCGCGACGAAAAAGTCGACATCACGCTCTTCGAGCAAGCCTGGGCCACCAGCGGAGACCAGATGGTCGTCACCGACGAAACCGTCAAGTAACCGATGTCACCAGACTCGGGCATCGGGCTGGCCGCCTCCCACAGCGCCGTGGGTTGCGCGGCCGCCCATGCCCGATGTCGAGAGCAGTATTTCTGAGTCGGGTTTGATCACGCACGCAGATTCGGGGTGTTCATGCGGGCTGAGGGACTCGACCCCGACGAACCCGCGATCATCGCGGCGATAGACCTTGTCCGATGGGAACTCTCGCCCGGCACTTGAGTCACCGCACCGCGGCAGCACCGTGCAGAACCCGGCACCGCGGGCCAATCGGCGGTGCATACACCACAGCGCCGCATCGTGCTGGTGGAGTGGACGTATTCGAAACATGCGCTATTACGTGACCTGATCGAGGGCGGCTGGCAGAAGGGTATTGGCGGGTCCAGGCCGGCCAGCTTCCCGGCGGCAACCCGGGGGCCGCCGCCTTCAAAACCACCAGCGAGGCATCGGCGCGCGGGCAGGTCGCCGACGAGCGCGCCAGCTACCGCGGCGATTGGGACCCGCAGCCCCGTAGCCGCCGAAGTTTGCGTCCGGCGGACCGCTAATAGCGGGCGACAATTAGGGCATGACTAAAGCGCGCGGTACCGCGCTGTCGGGGGTGCTGGCCACGGCGGTGTTGGCGGCGCTGCTGTACCTGCCGGGCGAAGATCCAGAAGAAGTCGACCCGTGAGGACGGAATGAATGTGCTAATGAACATAATCCGTGTTGGATTCGTTCCTGAGTTCCGCGGGGAGGACGTGGTGTTGTTGGCCATGGACTCCGCCGGGCTGGACACCTTCCTAACAGCGCTGAATCACGCAAAGCAACAGGGTCGTCGCGACTGGACCACGGTGGATTGACTCACGAGTTCCTCGTGCAGGCTGGCGCGGCCGACATCGAGCTGCACGACGATCACGTTGTGTGGCGGCTGGACCGCGCCAAAATGATCGAAATCATCGAGAAGTTGACTGCAATGAGAAACCACGGCCCGGGCCCGGGCCATCACTACGTCGACGACATGTCCACACCGACACAGACGCTTGTTCTCTCACGCGACGAGTACGTTTACGATCCTCCACACCCACCCGTGAAGGAGCTCCCACCCCTAAAGGGCAGCCCAGCAGAGCCCCCACCGGCGGCCGGAGCGCCAACGCACAACCATTGACCAAATACCTTTAGCCCGTCGCCGTTGGGACGCCGGCCGCCGCGCCAAAAGGCGGCGCGGGAATGGGTGGACTGGGACTGCACGATTCGCCGTCGATACCGAAGTCGATATCGCGATGGTCGGAGCACCCTTGATCGGCAGCGACTTCACCAAGGTCCTGCGACTCGTCGGCCAAGTCACCATCTCGCCTCGGTGGCTGCCTCCGATTCCCAGAGGATCTCCTTGCGGACGGTTAGGTCTAGGCGATGCTCTGCCAGGTCGGCGGCGATCCGTTCTTTGGCACTGGGGCTGCCGAAGTAGGAAATTGCGCCGGTCAAATCCATGCCGACGTAGATCTTCCCGTTGGGGTAGGTGATCTTGTAACCTTCGCGCGCGGTTACACACGCAAGACGGTATCGCCGCTGGCGTCAGCGGTGTAGGCGCCGTCGCTGGCCGCCTACCGGGTGTTGCACACGCCTCGGTCGCCACGGTCAACACCCGCTGGTACTGCTGATCCGCGCGGGTGAGCAGCTGGGCGCGCTCGTGGCGCGCATGTCAGCTCGCGAATCGCGTTCCGAAAGAGCCCCTACGCCATCGGGTAACTGGGGGCTCGGTCGTCTGGGCTGCCTGCGGCCGCCCTTGAATGAAGTGCATGAGTTCGGCGTCGGCGAATACTAGACGCCCAAAGCGCCCTTGATGAGCGGCGCGATGCGGTTCGCCAATTCCTGATGGCCGGCGTTGTTCGGATGCACCCCGTCCCAGCCGATCAGTCCGGGCGCGGTCAGCCATCCTTCGGCGATCGGATCGACCCACACAACACCGGCCTGGGCGGCCTGCTCGTGCAGGGCATCACGTATCGCAAGCACTTGGCCATGACGATCCGTGTCTGGCGGGATAGGACCAATCACGATGAGGACCGCGCCCGGCGCGACACGTCGCGCCTCCTGCAAGGACTGATGCGCGGCAGCAGCGACAGCGTCGATCGGTTGTGACGCGTCGTTCCTGCTTCCGAAGAACACGATCACGCTGTCATTCGGAGCGACCAGTCGCGCGGCTTCCTCGGGGAATGTGGTCCCCTCGTCGCCGCGCTGGACGTAGCCCGACCCGCCCTCACCGGACACATGGGGAAGAACCTCAATCCCCTCTGACCGCAGCTTGTTCCATGCCAGCGATGGCCAACCGTCCAGGCCGACCCCACCAGCAGCACTGCCACCGGTGATGGAGTCGCCGATCACAACGACTCGGTACGGAACTTCGCCGATGACAGCCTGAGCAATTCCGTTGCCGCCGAGCACGATTGGCAGGCCAACGAACAAGGCGACGACGAACGCCGCGCAGGTTTTCGCGCGGGCGGCTCGCCACCAGTGTGCGGTCATGCCTGCATGATGCCGGAGAAAGGGCGCTGGCAGGCCGCAAATCGCTTAACCTTAATACAGTGGGCGGATGCCGCCGTGCACTAGGCAGCGTGTCCGTCCGAAGTGCGTACATGCTCCGGGCGGAAACCCCGTCCGACGAGAATCGGCGGAATGAACTGCAGCGGGCCCCGACCGATGATCTTCGGGATAGGGATCGGGGACAGGTCACCGGTCAAATATGGTTCGATCGCCGCGTTCTGGATGAACACCTGCCCAGCCTGGATGATTCGGGTGGGCAGCTCGCGGCGGCGCTGCACCTTGGCGAGGTCGGCATCGGTCACGCGACCTTCGCGCAGCGGGACGCAGAGGATGTTAGCTGCGGCCACCGCATCAGCAACAGCGAGGTTGATGCCGACCCCACCGGCCGGCGACATGGCATGCGCGGCATCGCCAATGCACAGCAAGCCCGTACGCCACCAGGTCTCGAGCCGGTCCACGCGCACATCGAGCTGGCTGGTGTCATCCCAGGAACGCAGGTCGTCGACGTGTTCACGCAACTGCGGTCGCACAGAGACCAGGCGCTCCTTGAACGCCTCCAGTGAGCCGTCCCGCGGGTTCGCTCCCTTCGGCATCAGATAAGCGACCTGCCAGTAGTCGCCCCGGTAGATCATGCCCATGAGCAGGCCCTTACGGATTACCGCGAAGGGCTCCTGAGGATCGCCGGGGCGCCATTTCAGCCGGAACCACAAGACGTCCATCGGAGAGTGCGCGCTGGCGGTCTCAAGACCCGCTGCAGCCCGCACCGCCGATGTACGCCCATCCGCGGCTACCACCAGCTCGGCATGCACCTCCAGTTCCGGCGTGCGCACCCCGACGACCCGATCGCCTTCGAAGATCAGGTCCTTGACCTCGGCATTACGGATCAAGGTGAATTCCGGGTAGGCAGTTGCCTTTTCGGCGAGGAAGTCCAGGAAGTCCCACTGCGGCATCAAGGCGATATAGGGCTCCCTGAAGCCAAGCCATTTGAGCACGCTGAAGTTGCCGAAATTGCGAAGTGAGCCGTCGGTGTCGAAGGCAACACGCTTGATCTTGGTGTGCGGTAGACGCAAGAACTCGTCGATCAACCCCAGCTCGTCCATGACCCGCAGGGTGGTCGGATGCACGGTGTCGCCGCGGAAGTCGCGCAGGAAGTCATTGTGCTTTTCCAAGACAACAACCTGGATCCCGGCGCGGGCAAGCAGGAGGGCGTGAACCAGGCCGGCGGGGCCGCCACCGGCAATACAGACCTGGGTCTGCAGAACTCGCGTCATGCCATGACGCTACTCGCGTACAGCTGACTCACCGGGAAACTTACCTTGGCCGCGCCGAGGCCGGACCCCCGATTCGACCTCATTCCCTCCAGAGAGGGTCAGCGGCCGCAAACTCCACGTCGGGTCATTTTTCACGTGCCGTCGACAGGCGCCCGACCAAATACCTCAAGACATAGGCGATCATGGGCAGGGCCCAGGCCGGGACAGACAGAACGAGCGCGATGATCGCTTGTGCGTATTGACCGCGGAACATCGCCGACCCGCGGGCGGCGTCGCCGATGCCGTAGATCATCGCGGCCGCCACGAGAAAGGCGGCGAACCCGATGGCTTGCACCACCCAGCCCGCGATCGCAATGAGGACGCCAAGAGCACCGATGAGAACGACCAGCAACCACCACAGTTTCCTCGCCGAGACACGGGTGTTTACGTCGCGGGCCGGGGTCGACGACCGCGGCGGTGGGCTTTCCTCGTCGCTGGGATCGGGCTGGCTGTGCACATCCCAGAACGCGTAGATCCGGCCGCCGACCTTGATGTAGGGCGTTCGGAAGTACGCGTGAACGAGGACAACGAACATCGTCATCCCGAAGACGATCAGCGCGATCTCCCAGCCGCGAAATGACATCGCCGCGGCGAACAGCGCACCGCTCAGCGTCCAGCCCAACCAGTAAACACGTCGCTCCTGGTGCCGATTGTGGCTGTTTGCGGCCATGAAGCATCCCGCGATGATGCTGACGAACCCGGCGATCAGCAGCGGCTTCGTCCAGACCGGCTGAGCGACATCGGCCCACCCCGCCGCGCCAATCACCACAGAGATCCTGCCAAACGCGTTAGTCTGCTCTGTCCAGGTCGGTCGACGCGAGGATCCGCGCGGCGATCAGCGCCGACACCAAGACGGCCACGCAGTAGAGGCCTTCGTCTTTGAGGCCCCACATGATCGCGGCCAGTGTCGCGGCCCCGGCGAGGGTGAGGAGCGCACCGATGGCCGCGCTTCGTCGGCCCGGCGTCACCGCGAGCGGGCCGTCCCAACCGGGTGTGGCTATCTGCTGGTAGTAGTCCTGGAATTGCAGCAGTCGAGTTTCGAGCTCGTTGAGACTGTGGAAGTCGTTGGGCGTGAGCACCTTTCGTTGAAGGACGGAAAAGTAGATCTCCACCTGGTTGAGCCAGGAGGCGTGGATGGGCAGGTAGATCAGCCGCAGCGTGGGCCAGGTCGACTGCAGCCGGTCCACGCAGGGCTGGCCGCGGTGCGACGAGCCGTTGTCGACGATCCAAAACACCGGCCGCGCCGAGGTGTAGGGGGCGGTGCTCATGACCTGGGCGACCAGCCGCTCGAATGGCTCGATGCCGGTGGTGGGCTCGCATCGGCCGAACACCTGGGCGCGGTGTACGTCCCAGGCGGCCAGGTGGGCCAGCGCGCCAGCGCGGGCGTATTCGTGCTCCACCCACACCGGGCGGCCCGCTGCAGCTGGTGTGCTGGGGTGTTTACGGACGCGGGCCTGGATGGAGGTCTTCTCATCGGCGGAGATCACGAACTCGTCGGCGGCCAATGGGACCTCGTCAAAGCGGCGGGCATACAGCTCGAGTACGCGGGCGGCCTTGGCGGCGAAGTCGGGGTCGCGCGGAAAGATCCAGGAGCGGTGCTGCCAGGGTTTGATCGCATCGGCGGCAAGCCAGCGCCAGATGGTGGTGCCCGAGATGGAGGCGACGATGCCCTGCTCGATGGCGGTGCGGGCCAGATTCGGACACTGCCAGCGGGCCAGCGGGGCCCCGGCGGTGATGGGCCGCTCGCAGGCTAGCGCCTTGACCGCGACCACCACCTCAGGGAAAAACTGGGGGGTCGTTCTCCCCGGGGCAGATCGGCCAGTCCGGGCAGGCGCTGCTCATGGAAGCGTTTGCGCCACTTCGATACCACTTGGCGGGGCGTGTCGAGGCGTGCGGCGATTTCGTCGTTGCCCAGCCCCTGGGCGGCGTACAGCACGATCTTGGCCCGTACGACATCCGAATACGGTGACGTATATCTGCGTGCGCGTGCTTCTAGTTCGGTGCGCTCGGCGTCGGTCAAAGTCAGGCGAAATTCGCCTTGGGTTCTGCAGGATCCGCGAGCCTGACCCTCGCTGTGTGCGGTGCCCGGGCGGCCCGTAGCCCCACCGCGGGCCGCCCGCGCACATCGGCGGATTCTGTCCGCCGCCAGCGTCTCAGCGACATGTATTGCGGTGCAAGTTATCCTGCCACGCACCCGATCACTCTGGCGTGGCACCCAGTTGAGTGCGCACGACCGAACGCCAATCAATCACAGTGGATTTCGCCGCACCGCGGCCGGCACGCCTAACTTGGCTCCTCATCCTCGACCGTCGGCATGCACCTCAAACCGCCATCGCCCGCATCTGGTGCGGGTCCGTCATAAAGCTCGCCGGCGCTCGACGTCAGGGGTGCTGTCCTCAATGCACGCTGCCCGACGCGATCCCGGCGCTAACGTCGCGGAATTCATCGCTCACCCCGGTCACCTGGCGGCGACCGCGTTGGCGGCCTCGGTGGTCGCATACGAACCGGCACTGCTCGCCAGGGTAGTCACGAACATGTCGTGAATCGCCGCCGCCTGCGCACTGATCGCCTGATACATCTGTGCATGCGCGGCGACCTGAGCGGCCGTCAGCGCCGACACCTCGTCGGCAGCCGCCGCCAGCACCCCCGTCGTCGGGACGGCTGCGGCCATACTCCCGGCGGTCACCGCAGAACCGATGCCCTGCAAATCGCCAGCCGCTGTCGCCACCGTCTCCGGCTGCGTGATCACAAACGACATGAAACTCCTCCTCGGATGACTTTGGTCGGCGGAGTCGACCGCCATGCGAGCCCCAGCTGCGCCGACCCGGCCACACCCGAAGCGTGCTTCGAGTAGACCTATACCCGCAGCGCAGCAACAATTAAATTGTTGCACCCTCGGCAACTGCCAGCATCCCTGCCGAGCATTTTGATGACCGCGAGGTCAACTCGCCGCGTCAGCTGGCGAACAGTTGCCCGATGAGGGATTCGATGGCCATCGCAGCATCCGGGGGGATGTGGCCTTCGGCTTCCGCGGTGGTGATCATGCCGACGGGAACGCCGGCGGCGTTCGCGGTTTCCTCCACAGTGAGCTCGGCCCGGTGCCTGGCCCCGTACAGCCGCTGGCCCAGGGTAGCCGCCAGTGAACGCGCCGCACGCAGCATCAGGTCGTTGTAGGTGCGCCGCACCCCGCTCAGCGCCAACACGACCGATGGCGTGCCCCTAGTGCTGCGGGCGGCATTGGCGGCGATCCCCTCGAGCTTGCGCAGATCGGCCAGGATCGCGTTCGCTTTCCGGCTGAAGTCCGGGTCGGAGGGTTTCGGCAGGGCCGCGATCGCCGCCGTGATGGCGTGCATGGCCAGCTCCACCATTTCGGCCATCAGCGGCGCCTGGACGGTGTTGGTGAGCACCTCGGTGGCCTCGGCATCCCCAGTCGGGCTCGGCCTGGCCCCGCTGCGGATCCGCGTAATCGTTCCCGGTGGCCATTGCAGGATCTGCTCGAGCTTGGCCAGCGTGCCGCGGCGCGGCCAGCTGCGGCCCTTCTCGAACGCGATCAGGGTGCCGGCGTTGATGATCTTGTCCCTGGCGAGCGCGCGCTGAGTGATCTCCAGTTCACGACGCCGGGCGGCAACTGCTGCGCCCGCCCGGGCGACAGCGGGGTCGGTCTCTTCTGCGCTGGTCCACCCTTCCTCATCCTCCTCGAAATCCTCCTCGGCCTGCGGTCCGACGTGCGCGGGTTGCGTCGACGTGTCGAGACCGAACACGACCGGGATGCCCTCGGCGTCCCCCAGGTGGATGGTCATGGGGCCGGAGATCATCACCGAGTTGCGGCGCACACCGTCGACGAACATGCCGTTAGTGCTGGTATCGATTGCCTCCCAGCCGTGCTCGCGCGGCTCCACCCGCACGTGCGAACGCGAGATCCGGTCATCCGCGACTTGAATCTTCGCCGGGGCCACCCGGCCAATCGTGACGGGGCCGCCCTCGGGCTCGATGACGTACGCGTCGGCGCCGATACGCACGCTGAGGGCCGGCGCCACGGCCGATACGGTCCGCTGGCTCATCAGAGACTCCTTCAACGAACGATTTTCTTCGTCTTCGCTACGCCTTCTGCGTGCCACTCAGCATCGATGCTACATGTTTGTCGCGTCGCAGTCACGCACGTCAGCCCGAACGGTGATCGGCTTCTGAAGCAGAAAACGTGTTTCGCCACCGAGGCGAACCCAGGCCGCGCAGAACCCTGAATCTGCGCAAGAAGCCGCGTCTACGCAGATCAGGACACTTCCGATCTTCAGATCGCTCCACTCCCAATCGCAGCAGCGTTACAAATTCGTTGTCACACCGCTACGACAGTATCTAGATGGTAGCCGCCTCAGCGTACCAATCGCTACAATATCGGGCGAGGTCGCTATGACTAAAACTGTCGCCTGGAGCCCGCCGGCCGCGCCGCCCGAGGAATACGTCGGCCCCATGCACGAACGACCCCGACCCCTCGACGACCGCGATGACGAGGCCAAGGTGCTCTGCCGGGCTTTCTGCCCCGCTGGCTGTGTGCGCGAGGCTTGCGAGGTGCCCGGCGTCGAAGGACTATGCGCCGCCATTGTGGTCCCGAAGTCAGGCCGGGGCCGCAACTTCGCACTGCGGCAGCTGTGCTCGCCGTCCGAACTCGGCGGCCACATCCCGGTGCGGCCGGCAAAGCTGACTTTCCGCGTCGCGGGCCGCCGGGCAACGGCCCCGCCAGTCACCCCGCCGACCCCGCGGCACACACAGGCAACGCCACCCCCCGCCCCGTCCACCGGCCGCTCCCCGGCGGCTGGGCCCAGCCCGCCGCCAGCCCCACCCGCGCGCCCAATGCCGCCGCCGGTCCGGCTGGCCCCGCCGCGCGAGGATCTGATGGAACGGCTCAGCGGCGCGGTACGCAAGGTGCTGCCGCCGGCGCCTCCCCCGCCCGGGGTGACGACAATCGGGCGCGCCGACACCAACGCCATCGTGGTCGACGACCCGCTGGCATCCCGCAAGGTTCCCCAGCAGCGTCACCACACCTATACGGCGCTGCTTGTGGCGATTATGGTGTCGGGCTTCGTCAGCGACGCGCTGAAGGGTTGGGTGGGCTTCGACGGTGCTCGCGGCCTGGGGCAAATCTGCACCGGCTCTGTCGAAATCCTCCTCACATGAGGGCTAGGTTCAACACCGCAGAATCGCACTGCCGCCCGATTGGGGCGATTTTGCGTCTGCTCAGCGGCCTGCTACCTCGGGATTTCCGGGATCAACAGATGCGCGTCGAAACGCGGGCCCCAGTGCAGGGTGACGCGACCGCGCGGTGAGCGGGCGTACGCGGCCGGGAACTGGCCGGTGAGCGGGTTGCGTGGCGACAACCAGCGCCCGGCGACGAGCAGTCGTAGCCGCTCCCCGGCGCGGAATAGCGTCGCCGATGGGCCGAGCGCAACATCGACGGCCACCACCTCGCCTCCACGCAGCGGCTGTGGCTCGATGCATGCGGGGACCGGCTCCCATGGTTGCGACAACTCGGGGTCCAGGGCGCGCAGTGAAACCCGCAGCCATCCGGTGGTCACGCGGTCGCGACCATAGCCGTAGGAGCCCTCGAAGGGGACGAACCACCCGTCGCGCCACTTCTCAACGCCGACAAACAGGTTCACGTCATCACAGCCATCCAGCTCGAGCCACAGCCGCGCAGCCATGGGGCCGCTCAGCTCGATGTCGCCGGGGACAGTCCAGCTGAATGCCGCGGCGCGAGAAAGGGTTTTGAAGGCGATGCTTCCCGGTGCCGGCGGCTGCTCGGTCGCCAGCACGCCTGGCCCGGCGAGATACAGTCGCCGCCATCGGGTGCGTGTCAGCGGCCACTCGGTCTCTTCCCGGACCCCCGTGACGGTGTCGCGGTCCTCGCGCACCTCCAGGCGAACGCTGCGGGCGCCGGGCGCGCCGTCCAGCGCGGCGCGGATGAACGTCAGCTGCTCGGCCCGCGCAGGCGCGGAGTAGAAGGTCGCCCACTTGCCGGCGCGGTGGGTGTACAACCGAGCGTGGGCGGAGCTGCTGCGGGTGAACGCGCGGATCGAACCGCGGCTGTGCAGGTTGTTGTCCGAGAAGCTGCCGCAGACCAGCATCGGCACCCGAATAGACGACAGGTCAGGTACCAGCGAGCGCCAGAAGTCGTCGCGCAGCGGGTGCTCGTCCGACGCTTCCAGCAAGTCGGATGCCAGCCGGGTTGTGCGACGCAGCGTAAGCGACCAGATCCGGGTGAAGCCCTTCTCCCGAATCCCGCCGGGAAACACCAGGTCTCGATAGGCGTCGGTGAAGCCCTCCCACGGGACAATGGCCCGCAGCCCAGGAGGTTGCAGCGCGGCGACGCCGTATTGGCTCATCGCCAGGTAGGAGACACCGATCATGACGACACGGCCGTCACTCCACGGCTGGTCGGCCGCCCACTGCACGATGTCATAGGTGTCTTCGCTTTCCTGCTGCGACAACAACTTTCCGGTGCCATCAGAGTGACCGCAGCCGCGCAGATCGGCGTTGACCACCGTGAAACCCTGCGCCACCCACCATGCCGGGTCAGGGGCCTCCCAACCAGTCAGCGCCGAGAAGGTCACCGGATCCGGTTGGCGCAGCACGTGATACTGCCGTGAATATGTCCACCGCTTACCCCGCCGGGCCGGCAGGTCGTCCTTGCCGTACGGGTGGATGCTCAGCACGACGGGACGGCCGATGTCATCGGCCTTCCGAAAGACGTTGACCCGCAATATTGTTCCATCCCGAGTTCGGACTGCGGCATCACGGTCGACGACGATGTCCGCTGGTGGATCGGTCACGGTGACTGGCGGTTTGGCGACCCCACGCAGCCGGGTCAGCGCATAACCGAGAGCGCCGGGACGTCGCCACGGCCGATCCAGGACAGGAGCCGTTTGTCGGGCCACGCCCGATACCTTAGCCTGAATCCGTAAATGGGTGGCCGGATGATGATCGGCGTATGAACGGCGAATATGCCTTCTGACCTGGTATAATCATGGTTGTCAAAGTCGTGATTGTGCGCAGTTCAGCGAGGCATTTTCGGTGCAATCATCGCACATGTTCGGCGTCGACCCAGCGGTGTTCGACGAACAGAATCTGGTGCCGGCCGGAGGCTGGTGCTAGTGCTGAAATTGGCCGAGTAGCGCTCGCGGCAACCGAAGCTACGAGTCTCCAACTTCATCGTTTTGGGGTGGCGCATGCTCGGCAGTTTGGCTTGGTCGATGCAGCCAGAGACACTGTTTCCATTCCCTTACTGCGATGAATCTGAGCGGTAGCGGGATCGCTTGCAGCACAGCGCCATTCATCGCAATCAGTTCGGGCCGTTCCAAGTCATATTTCCGCCCGTACCGTTTCAGGATGGCGTGACCAGAAGCGATAACATTGCGGCACCAATCCACGTGCGGACCGTATGGCAGCACCAAGACGAACCCGTCACCGAAAGGAAAGGCGCCCAAGGGTGTCACATACGTGCGGCCGGAACGACGGCCCGTATGTTTGAGAAGTACGTAGGGAGAAAAGCGTCTTCCCGCAATGGGGAGAATGACCGCGTTGTAGGGTTTGAGCAGTTTAGCGCGCAGCCTATCGTTGCGCTGCACGATTTTCGCGATGACGAAAGCCAACAAGAAGTTCGCTGTGGCAAGGGTAATCAATGCGAGGAGGAGTCCGCCGACCCCACGCAACAGACCTCTGATCGGTTTGGTTTGCATTTGACCCCCGTAAGCTTAGAGCGCGTCGCGGTTGCCGCAGATCGACTTACCAGACATAGGGCACCAAGCGGTAGTGCACTTGTTGCGTGTACTGGCTGTATCCGTCGAGCTCCTGCTCAAGCAGCTTTTCTTCGTCGCGGATGCGGGAGGCGAGCACGATGAGGCCGGGTATGAGAAAGACAAGTCCCCAATAGGAGCCGAGCGCAAGGGGGATGCCTACCATCATGATCACATTGCCGGTGTACATCGGGTGGCGCACCAGCCCATACAGACCGGTCGAGACAAGCTTCTGGTCCGCCTCCACCCTAACCGTTGCGGCCGCGTAGCTGTTCTGGATGACCACAAGCATGGCGACACCGAGTCCAATAACTACCAGCAGATCGCCAACCAACGAGATTGTCGTTGGTACTGGCGACCAGCCAAAGCGATGGTCAAGGGCGCTGACCACGATCATCGCTGTCAGTGACAAGAATGCGAGGGCAATAACAACCTTCTGCACAGGCCTGGTTTCCGCCGCCGGCCCCGCACGCATACGCCGATCAAGCGCCGCCGGGTTCGTCCGCAGCAGGTAGATGCTCGGGATCCACGTCGAGAGGGTAAACACCACCAGAAAAACCCATGCTTGCCAGTAGTTGAACGTCCCCGCTGGCAAAAACAGCAGCAAGCCGAACACGACAAGTCCAACAAGCCCGAATACCAGCATTTTAGAAATGGTTTTCACGGGTCCTCTTTACACTGCGTCCCGGTGCGGCAAGCTAACAGCGGACATCGCGGCGCCGGAAAGCCGCGACACCCACCGCGATCAGCGCGGCATCGATTGCCAGCAGCCACAGCAGCGGCACGGGGCTGAAGTCCCCGCCTACCCGGGGGATGTGCGCGAACGGTTCCAGGTCGAGCAGCCACTGTGGGAATCTCGACAATGAACCGAGCAGGTACACCGCAATAAATCCGACCAGCACGCCCCACGCCACCGGGGTGAACCGCGGCGCCAGACCGAAGAGCGCGACCGTCACCGCCGCCAGCAGCCAAACGGCGGGCAGCTGCGCCGCCGCACTGCCCAGGATGGTTGGCAGCTTGCCGCCAATGTCGTCGGCGGCCACCCCGTAGGCGAGTCCGGCCGCCAGCCCGGCAACCAGCATCGCCACCGCCGATCCGATGAGCGCGATCACCAAATGGCTTGCCAGCCAACGTATGCGGCTATCTGCACCGGCCAGCAGCGTCTCGGCGCGCTGGCTGGTCTCCTCCTGGTGCAGCCGCAGAGTCGGCGAGATGGCGAACGCGGCGGCCACCATGCCCAGCATGATGAACGCCACCGCGATGAAGGCCTGCTCCAGCGCGCTGGTGCCGCCCAGCCGCGCGACGATATCACGCGCCGTGCTGCTGTCGCCCAGCTCGTCGCCGATGCCGTGCACGACGCTGCCGATCAGCAGGCCGTATAGGCAGAGGCCGACCGTCCACAGCAGCAGCGCGCCGCGGTCGAGTCGCCACGCCAGCCCGAAGACGCCCCGCAGTGCCGGCACGGCGGTGCCCGGGCCGGGTCGTTCGGCGATCAGCCCGGCGCCCACGTCACGGCGGGCGAGCAATTGGTAGGCCACCGCAGTGAGCACCACCGTCGTCGCCAAATGCAGCACCAGCACCCACCAGCGGTCGCCCGCGTATGGCCTGACCTGTAGCGACCACCCCAGCGGCGAGAGCCACGACAGCGCGCCGGAGCCGGCATCGCCAATGGCGCGCAGCGTGAACGCGGCCGCCAGCACGGCGAACGAGGTCCCGCGGGCGAACCGGGCGCTCGGTGACAGCTGGGCGGCCACTGCGGCTACTGCGGTGAACACCAGCCCGGAGGCGGCGAGCGCCGCCCCGAACGCCAGCGACCCGGCGGGCGCGACATCGGTGGTCAGCAGCCCCGCAGCACCGATCGCTCCGGTGGCGGTCGACGCCCCGAACGACAACAACAATGCGGCGGTGAGGCTGGCGTACCGGCCGACCGCGGTCGAGTCGATCAGTTCGGTGCGACCGGTCTCCTCGTCGGCGCGGGTGTGGCGGATTACGGTGAGGATGACCGCTACGGCGATCAACAAGTGGAACATGCCGGCTTTCCAAATGCCGACAGCGCCGAGGCTGTCGTTGTAGACCTGCCCGTAGAGCGCCCGCTGGGCAGGGCTGGCCATGATGGAGGAAGCGAATCCGGCCCGCTCGGCGAGGGTAGGGTAAACTTTCGCAACGCTTTCGATGTAAACGGCGGCCAACGGCACCGACAGCAGCAATACCCACAGCGGCAAGACGATTCGGTCGCGGCGCAGATACAGCCGCATCATCCGGAGCGTGCCGGAGAAGTTCGAACGGCGTGCAGGCGCATGGTGGGCCGGGTAGTCGGGCCGATCCAGCGTGGCGGTGCTCATGCTCGCACCTTCTGTTCGCTACGTCCCCGTTGGCCGTCGGTGCTGATGCCGTAGTGACGCAGGAACAGTTCTTCCAAGGTCGGCGGCTGGCTGACCAGGCTGCGCACACCGGCGTCGCCGAGCACCCGGATGAGTTCGCCGAGGCTCTCGCTGTCGACCTGGGCCCGCAGTGTGTTGCCGTCGACACTGACGTCTTCGACGCCTTTGATCCAGCTAAGATCCCCGGGATCACCGATCATTTCGGCCTTGATCGAGGTACGGCTGAGATGGCGCATGGAGTCCAGCGAACCGCATTCCACCGTCTTGCCCGCCCGGATGATGGTTACCCGGTCGCAGAGCACCTCGGTTTCGGCCAGGATGTGGCTGGACAGCAAGATGGTCGCGCCGCGGTCGCGCGCTTCGCCGACGCACTGTTGAAAGACGTGCTCCATCAACGGGTCCAGGCCGGTGCTCGGCTCATCCAACAGCAGCAGCCGTGCCCGTGACGAAAAGGCCGAAATAAGAGAGACCTTCTGGCGGTTGCCCTTCGAGTAGGTGCGCGCCTTCTTATGCGGGTCGAGGTCGAAGCGTTCGATCAACTCCCTTCGGCGGTTCTCGTCGATACCGCCGCGCATGCGGGCCAGCAGGTCGATGGTCTCGCCACCTGTGAGCGACGGCCAGAGTGTGACATCGCCTGGCACGTAGGCGATCTGGCGGTGCAGTTGGACGGCGTCGGTCCACGGATCACCACCCAGCAACCGTGCCGTCCCACTGCCGGCCCTGACCACGCCCAGCAGGATCCGGATGGTGGTCGTCTTCCCGGCGCCGTTGGGTCCGAGGAACCCGTGCACCTCACCGTCGCGCACTGTCAGATCCAAGCCGTCCAGCGCTCGCACTGCGCCGAAATTCTTGGTCAGGTTGCGGATTTCGATGGGCGCGTGGCGGTTGTCAGCTGGCATGTGGCTCTCCTTGGTTGGCGTCGGCGAGGAATGCGTCGTACATCTTGGTGTCGGCCATCAGACCTTCGGTGTAGACCTCGAGGGAGGGCAGCAACATGTCTCGGGCGTAGTCGCGCAGCACCGCGCGCAGATCGGTTGGGGTCTCGTGCATCTGCAGATACAGCAGGAAGCCGCCGCCGCCGGTGATCGCCAGATACTTTGCCCTGGCACGAGGGTCGCGACTGGGCTTGAGCGTGCCGGCTCGCACACCCTCGTCGAGGTAGCCTTCGGCATCGTCGATCATCCTGTGCCACAGCATTTTTGCCAGCTCACCGCCGGACTGCATACTGCGGACCAGGTAGGCCATCAGCGGCGCGTACGACTCGATTTCGGCGAGTTGCGCGAACCAGGTGGCCGGATTCGTCGACCGCATCGCCGCGGATTTTCCTACGCGGATCTCTTCGGCGATGTAGTCGTCGCAGGCCTTGCGCAGCCCCTCCTTGGAGCCGAAGTGGTGGATGACCAATGCTGCGCTTACTCGGGCGGCCTTGGCGATGGTCCGTAGGCCGACGTCGAAGCCGTGCCGACCGAACTGCTCGATCGCCGCATCGCGGATTCGTGCGGCGGCGGTCAGATCTGCTGAACGCATGTTCAGCAGATTAAACATGCGTTCAGTCCAGCGTCAAGGAAGCGCCGCATCAGGAATCCGTAAAGGTCGGTTGGTCGCGGACCGCGGCCAAAAGGCCGTCGCCGAGCGGCACCAAGGCTGGTGTGAGGCGCTCGTCCTCGGCAATGAGCCGCGCCGCCTCGCGGACCGCCGTCACCTCAGCGTCGTGAGCGGAGGGGTCGCCGGCACGCCCACCCAGCCCCGCCCGGTGCACGACGACGACCCCACCTGGGCGTAGCAGCCGCACGGCCTGGGCGACGTAATCCGGCTGGTCGATCGGGTCAGCGTCGATGAACACCAGGTCATACGATTCGTCGGCGAGCCGGGTCAACACCTCCTGGGCACGGCCACTGATCAACCGCGTGCGCGACGGTCCGATGCCTGCCTCGGAGAATGCCTGCTTGGCGATCCGCTGATATTCGGGCTCGATGTCGATCGTGGTCAAGACACCGCCGTCGCTCATGCCCGACAACAACCACAGCCCGCTGACCCCCGCGCCGGTACCCACCTCGACGACGGCCTTGCCGCCGCTGAGCTTGGCCAGCAGGCTCAGCAGGGCACCGACTGCCGGTGTGACTGCTCCGGCTCCGATCTCCACGGCGCGGTCGCGGGCCGCCGCCAAGATCGCGTCCTCTGATATCGACCCCTCGGCGTGTGCGACCAGGGATTCGGCCCGACTGAGGGCCGCCTGGCCGGAGGTGTGGTCGGAGGTGTGGTCGGAGGTGTGGTCGGTGCTGGCCATGCCCGCAGCGTAAGTCCAACTCGCGCTGCTTTCGGGCAGGCACGCCCGATTCCGGGGGTCTCCAGTGTCCGGCGACACGCCGGACGCGGTAGTTGATTAACGTCACACTGCGACGAATACGCCCAGCACAACGCCGCGCCGGCCTGGTTTCTTAGTGAAAGCTCAGTTCGCTCACATACCGCCCACACGGCGATACGCGACGGTATCTGCATGGAACGCGCAGGCTGCTCGGTTGGGAATACGCCAGGGCAGCTTCGCGTTGCGAGCGGTGATAAACTGCCAAGCTCTGATGGCGGCCCCAATCCGGAGGATCTGATCAACACCACGCTCATGAGCCCGACCAGCATGTCGCATCCCGAGCGGCACTGCGACGCCGGCTGGGTGGAACCATCCGACGAGTTGTACGGCACCGCTGTCTTCGACGCGACCGGAGACCAGGCCGCGATGCCGTCGTGGGACGAATTGGTGCGTCAGCATGCCGACCGGGTTTACCGGCTGGCCTATCGGCTCTCCGGCAATCAGCACGACGCTGAGGACCTGACTCAGGAGACTTTCATCCGGGTTTTCCGATCGGTCCAGAACTACCAGCCCGGAACGTTCGAAGGCTGGCTGCACCGCATCACGACCAACCTGTTCCTCGACATGATGCGTCGGCGCGGTCGCATCCGGATGGAATCGCTGCCAGAGGATTACGACCGGGTGCCCGCCGACGAGCCCAACCCCGAGCAGATCTACCACGATTCGCGACTCGGCCCCGACCTGCAGGCTGCCCTCGATTCGCTGCCGCCGGAGTTCCGTGCCGCGGTGGTGTTGTGCGATATCGAAGGTCTCTCCTACGAGGAAATCGGCGCCACCCTGGGGGTGAAGCTGGGCACCGTGCGCAGCCGCATTCACCGCGGACGCCAGGCGCTGCGCGACTATCTGGCCGCCCATCCCGAACATTGCGCGGGTGTTGACTCGCTGGAGACCACAGCCAACTCGGCATAGCCCGGTAACGATGCGGGCCGCGAGGCGGTCCGAGGAGGAGGCGGGCAATCGAACTCAGCGCGGTGACGATGCAGGCCGCCGTGGGGTGCCGCACGCGCGCGCGTGGGCGAGCTGGGCATCGGCTTAATCAACAGGTGCAGGTCTCACCGGCTGTTGATGTGTGTCGCGCAGCCGGCAGCGCGCTACATTCGAGGTACGCACATCGAGGTGACACTGAAAGGAGCTGAAATGGCCGACCGGGGACAGGTGTTCCGCCGGGCGTTCTCCTGGCTCCCATCGCAGTTTGCCTCCCAGAGCGACGCTCCTGTCGGCGCACCCCGGCAGTTCAGCTCGACCGAGCATCTATCCACCGAGGCCATCGCGGCGTTCGTCGACGGGGAACTGCGGATGAACGCCCACCTGCGGGCGGCACATCACCTTTCGCTGTGCGCTGAATGCGCTGCCGAAGTGGAGGACCAGAGCCGAGCGCGCGCCGCGTTGCGCGATTCCCGCCCGATCCGCATCCCCAGCACATTGCTCGGGCTACTGTCGCAGATTCCGCACTCCCCGCCGGATGACGGAACGGGACCGCTATCCGACAGGTTCACTGACGGCGACGCGCGGGATCGGCGTAAGCGCCGGTAGGGTGGGTGCGACGTGCTCGTTCCCATAGCACATGGTTTCTTGAGCGCTCAGAAGAGGATGAAGTGAGCCCCGACCAGGACAACCACGGCGGCGACCGCCTGGCGCCGCGCTCCATTTCCCGGCCACCGGTCGACCCCGCGTCGCGCCAAGTGTTCGGCCGTCCATACGGGGTCCAGGGGTCCTTTGTGGCGGAGGCTGTTCGGCCGCAGAAGTACCGAAACGAACGTGAGTTCACCCCCCACGATCAACCGGCCGACGCGGTACTGGAGGAGGCCTTCGGCCGTCCCTTTCCGGGTGCCGAGTCGCTGCAGCGCCACCCCATCGATGCCGGTGCGCTGGATGGGGAGAAGGACAAAGACCAGCTCGAAGAACTTGAAGACCCATGGCGCGACCCCGCAGCCGGGGCAGCTCTGGGGAGCCCGGCGCTGGCACCGCCCCGACCACATGCCGTCGTCGGGCGCGGCGACAAGCTCGGCGTTCGCGATGTGCTGTTCGGCGGGCGGGTCTCCTACCGGGCGCTGGCTGTCTTGGCTGTCGCCGCGCTGCTGATCGGATTGGTCGGTGGCTGGGTCGGCCGTAAGACGGCTGAG
This sequence comes from Mycobacterium sp., assembly GCA_035625875.1. GTDB lineage: Bacteria > Actinomycetota > Actinomycetes > Mycobacteriales > Mycobacteriaceae > Mycobacterium. The sequence goes on from DASPOT010000072.1 coordinate 48,992, forward strand.
GTTGTCGAGGCGTTCACGACATCGAAGGTGACGCTGTCGACTAAAGGCAACGCCCAAGAGCCGGCTGGCCGGTTCGCCAAAGTCGCAGCCGCGGTGGCCGATTCGGTGGTGACGGTCGAGTCGGTCAGCGATCAGGAAGGCATGCAGGGCTCCGGACTCGTTGTCGACGGCCGCGGCTACATCGTCACCAACAACCACGTCATTTCGGAGGCGGCAACCAACCCCAGCCAGTGGAAGACGACCGTAGTGTTCAACAACGGCAAGGACGTACCCGCCAACCTGGTGGGGCGCGACCCGAAATCTGACCTGGCAGTCCTCAAGGTTGACAACGTCAACAACCTGACGGTGGCCCGCCTGGGTGATTCTGACAAGGTGCGTGTCGGAGACGAGGTCTTGGCGGCCGGTGCGCCGCTGGGGCTGCGCAGCACCGTGACGCACGGCATCATCAGCGCACTGCACCGCCCGATCCCTTTGTCGGGTGACGGTTCGGACACCGACACCGTTATCGATGCCGTTCAAACCGACGCCTCGATCAACCACGGCAATTCCGGCGGCCCGCTCATCGACATGGACTCTCAGGTGGTCGGCATCAACACTGCCGGTAAGTCGCTGTCGGACAGCGCCAGCGGGCTGGGCTTCGCGATCCCGGTCAACGAGGCGAAATTGGTTGCGCAAACGCTGATTAAGGACGGCAAGATCGTCCACCCGACCCTCGGGGTGACCACGCGCTCGGTGAGCAACGCGATTGCGTCGGGTGCTCAGGTGGCCAACGTCAAGGCAGGAAGCCCCGCCGAGAAGGGCGGGATCCTGGAAAACGACGTGGTAGTCAAGGTCGGCAACCGCACAGTGGCCGATGCCGACGAGTTCGTCGTCGCCGTGCGGCAGCTGACCATCGGACAGGACGCCCCGGTGGAGGTGGTCCGCGACGGTCGGCACGTGACGCTGACGGTTAAACCCGGCCCGGACAGCGGCTAGATGTTCGCTAACGTCGGCTGGGGGGAGATGCTCGTGCTCGTCGTGGTCGGGCTGGTGATCCTCGGCCCTGAGCGGCTCCCCGGGGCCATCCGGTGGACGGCAAACGCCGTGCGGCAAGCGCGTGACTACCTCAGCGCCGTGACTAACCAGCTGCGCGAGGACATCGGGCCCGAGTTCGACGACCTGCGTGAGCCGCTAAGTGAACTACAGAAGCTACGCGGTATGACGCCCCGCGCCGCGCTGACCAAGCACCTACTAGACGGCGACGATTCCCTGTTTACCGGCACATTCGACCGGTCGTCGTTTGACAAGCCGGATGGCGTCCCACCGGCCCCGCCGGGGAAGCAGTCGTCGCCGACGGCACCCGAACGGCCCGCCGAAGGCCCCACCCCATTCGACAGCGACGCGACCTAGTTCGGCGACGATGCGGGCCGGGACGGCCCGGGGAGGAGCCGGACCATCGGGCTTAGCGGCGAGTCGGATCCAGTCCCAGCGGCATGCCGGCGAGGCCTCGGCGTCGTGAGGACAAGCCGTCGGCGAGGCTGAGCAGTTCCTTGCCCACCGCCGAGTCGGGCGCCCTCAGCACCATCGGCACACCCGCATCGCCCGCGGCGACCAGCGCGGGGTCGAGCGGGATTTGACCCAGCAGCGGCACATCGGCGCCGACCGCGCGCGACAGCCGCTTCGCGACCTGCTGGCCGCCGCCTTCGCCGAACACCTCCAGCTTCGAGCCGTCCGGCAGCACAAGCCACGACATGTTTTCCACGACGCCGACGATGCGCTGGCGGGTCTGCAGCGCGATGCTGCCCGCCCGCTCGGCCACCTCGGCCGCGGCGAGCTGCGGTGTGGTCACCACCAGGATTTCCGCGCTCGGGATCAGCTGGGCCACCGAGATCGCTATGTCGCCCGTCCCCGGCGGCAGGTCGAGCAGCAGCACGTCCAGATCGCCCCAGTACACGTCGGCCAGGAACTGCTGCAACGCCCGGTGCAGCATTGGCCCGCGCCACACCACCGGGATGTTGCCCTGGGTGAACTGGGCGATCGAGACGACCTTCACCTCGTGCGCGATGGGCGGCAGGATCATCGACTCGACCTGGGTGGGCCGGTCGGTGGTGCCCATCATTCGAGGGATGGAGTGCCCGTAAATATCGGCGTCGAGCACCCCGACCGACATGCCGCGTGCGGCCATCGCCGCGGCCACGTTGACCGTCACGGTGGACTTACCCACCCCACCCTTGCCGGAGGCGACCGCATAGACCCGGGTCAATGAGCCGGGCTGCGCAAACGGGATGACGGGCTCGCGGGCGTCGCCGCGCAATTGCTTACGCAACTGGGTGCGCTGCTCGTCGGTCATCACGTCCAGGCTGACGTTGACTGCGCCCGTGCCGGGAACGTCGGCAACCGCCTTGGTGACGCGTTCGCTGATCTCGGTCTTCATCGGGCAGCCGGCGATAGTCAGGTAAACCTCGATATGCACATCGCCGTCAGGGCCCACCTCGATACTCTTGACCATCCCGAGTTCGGTGATCGGGCGGCGCAATTCGGGGTCGATCACCTTGGCGAGTGCGGCACGGATAGCGGCGCTCAGGTCGTCAGCGGCATAAGGGGTTTCGGGCATCATCACCGAGTGTAGGCGTTCATAGGCATTCGGGGATGCCGGCTGATCAGCTGGCCGGACCGGGCGTGGCTTCGTTCGCCGCTGGCGCATTTATCGCCACCGTCGACGGCGGTCCGGCTGGTTGGCCAGGCGGCTGCGAGCCCGACGGCGGTTCGGCTGGTTGGCCAGGCGCCTGCGGGACCGGCGGCGGTCCGGCTGGTTGGCCTGGCGCCTCCGGGACCGGCGGCGGTCCGACGGGGGAAGCCGGCGGCGGTCCGGCGGGCAGGCCAGCCGGTGGTGGGCTTGCCGGCGGGCCGGTCGGCGGTGCAGCGGGGGCCATCGCCGGCGGTGGCCCTGGCGGCGGAGCAGGCGGCATAGCATCAGGTGGCGGGAGACTAGCCCACGGCGGTAGCGCCTCGGGCAGCGGTTGCGCCGGCACCAGCGGCGGGTTTTGCGACTCGATGCAGATCAGCGTGCACGCCGGTGTCTGCGTGGGGCGCGGTAGCCACGGCCACATCGGCGACTGGCTGGCGACCGTGGACGGGCCGAGGTCGATCAGCGGCGTCCGCGCCATCGGGTCGGTGGATGGCAGGCCATGGATGTTGAGCGGCAGGCCCGGCCCGAGTCCCTCCGGGTTCTCCAGGTGCAGGTCGCCGAGCGGCGGGACCGGCCCGATGAGCGGCGGCAAGTCGACCGGAACCACGCCGGTCGCGTATGCCGCGGCCCAGCCCAGCACGTTTTGGGCATAGGGCATCGAGTTGTTGTAGCGCAAGATCGATGCCATCACCTGCGACGGGTCCCGTAGGTTGAGCCCGCCGCTGCACAGGTAGCGGGCGGCTGCCAGTGTGGAGTCGAACAGGTTCTGTGGGTCGGCCACACCGTCGCCGTCGCCGTCGGAGGCGAACCGCGCCCAAGTGCCGGGCAAGAATTGCATCGGCCCCATCGCGCGGGCGTAGACGACCCGACCGCCGACGGTGCCCTGGACGATGATCGCGTTACCGGGCAGCGTGCCGTCCAGTGCCGGGCCGTAGATCGGTCGGACCGCGGTGCCTCGAGCGTCGGTCGCACCGCCGTTAGCGTGCGTCGACTCGATGCGCCCAATTCCGGCCAGCAGGTTCCAACTGACCCCGCAGCCCGGGTCGGACGCGGCCATTATCCGCTCGGCATTGCGGTACGCGGCCAATGCCATCGCCGGAATGCCGAGCGCGCCGCGCGAGTTCACCACGACCGGCGGTGGCGGAGCCGATATGGTAGCCGCCGCGATATGGAAGCTATTCGGCGGACGCTCGACTTTGACCACTACTGGGCCGGACGGGTCGCCGGGAGAGGGGGCAACCGCGGCCACCGGGGTGATCGCGGCGCCGCGCACCGCGGGGGTCGTCGCGGGAAATCGGGGAGCCGCGGCGCCGACGGCTCCGGCGAAAACCAAGGGAGTGATCATGGCCATGCCGAATACTGGTGTCCGGGTCAGGCGGATTGCTCGCTGCCGCAGGCGAGTGATCGTGGCCATGCCGAATAGTGGTGTCCGGGTCAGGCGGATTGCTCGCTGCCGCAGGGGAGTGATCGTGCGCACGCCGAACAGTGGTGTCCGCGTCAGGCGGATTGCCCGCTGCCGCATCTCCGCGAGGGCCGGGTGTGCACCCCAGCGTCCCCCTATGCGCACTCGACCGTCCTCAGTATGTGAGCCTGTCGGGAACCACGTTCGGGTCTCGTGAACTAGGCCACCATACATAACTCTGGCGACCGTAGTGGCAACAATCGCAGAGTCCGCCCTCACCCGGGCTTCTTGGCGCGGCGGTCCACACCGTCACCCGTGCGTGCCGGCGCGCTGTCCAATATCTCTGGCTGCAGATCCGCCAGCAGGCCACGCAGCTCTTCCAGTTCGTGGCGCAGGTAGTCGCGGGTCGCCACCTCGCCGATGGCCAGCCGCAGCGCCGCCAGCTCGCGGGCCAGGTATTCGGTGTCGGCCTTAGTCTGCGCGGCGCGGTGACGATCCTCCGCGAGGGCGACGCGGTCCCGGTTCTCCTGGCGGTTCTGGGCGAGCAGAATCAGCGGCGCCGCATACGCGGCCTGCGTGGAGAACGCCAGGTTGAGCAGGATGAACGGGTAGGGATCCCAGCGCAGCTTCACCGCGCACAGGTTCAGCACGACCCACACCACCACCACAACGGTCTGCGCCGCCAGGTAGCGGCCGGTGCCGAAGAAGCGGGCGATGGACTCGGTGATCTGCCCGACGGTCTCGGGGTCCACCCGCGGCGTGAGCGGGTGCGACGTGCGCGGGGTGTACAGCCGCCTTGACACTGAGGATTTGCTCACGACGGTCTCCCGGCGGCGTCCAGCTCGGGCTCGTCGGCGCCCGCGCGCCAGTCGTGCGGCAGCAGGTGGTCGAGCACGTCGTCTACGGTCACCGCTCCCAGCAGGTGATTCTGGTCGTCGACCACCGGCCCGCAGACCAGGTTGTAGGCCGCGAAATACCGGGTCACCGCGGCCAGCGCGGTCTGCGGCGCCAGGCTGGGCAGGTCTGAGTCGACGATCCCGCCGACCAGCGTGGCCGGTGGCTCGCGCAGCAGCCGCTGCAGGTGTACGCAGCCCAGGTAGCGACCGGTGGGGGTGGCGGTCGGGGGCCGGGCTACGAACACCACTGACGCCAGCGCGGGGGTGAGGTCGGGATCGCGGACCTGGGCCAGCGCCCCGGCGACCGACGTGTCCGGGGTCAGTACTATCGGATTAGACGTCATCAAGCCGCCCGCGGTGTTGGGGGAGAACTTCAAGAGCCGTCGCACCGGGCCGGAGTCCCCGGGATCCATCCGGGTCAGCAACACCTCGACCTCGGTCGGATTCAGCACCCCGAGCAGGTCGGCCGCATCATCCGGATCCATCTCCTCCAGCACATCGGCAGCGCGTTCGGTGCCCAGCTGCCTCAACACCTCGGTCTGATCCTCTTCGGGCAGCTCCTGCACGATATCGGCCAGCCGGTCGTCGTCGAGTGCCTTGAGCACCTCATAGCGCCGCTTGCGCGGAAGTTCGCGAATAGCGTCCGCCACTTCGACCGGTCGCCGTCCCTCGAACTGCTCCAGCAGCTGTGCCACCCCTTGACCGGGCATCGCCAACGCCGACGGCGTCAGGCCCTGCACGTGCTGCCAGTCGACGACGTGGACGGCGCCGCGCCGCCCCAGCCGTCGGCGGCTGCGGATCGCGACCCTGGTCACCATCCAGTCGCGCGTTCGGGTCTGCTCGATACCCAGGTCAGTGATCACGACGTCAACATCGACCAACTCCGGCAGCTCGGGATCGCTGACCCGCACCGGGCTATCGAGCACCTGGCCCAGCACCAGCACCTCGCCCGGCCGCTGCCGGTACCGGCGCAGCGACACGTTGCCGGTGTTCAACGTCACCGCGTTGGGCTCGATCGCGGCAACCCGCAGAATCGGCACGAAAATACTTCGACGTGTTGCCAAGTCGATCACCAGCCCCAGGACGCGCGGTTGCTGGCGAACAATGCTGAGGCTGATGACGACGTCGCGGACACGTCCGAACGATTCGCCGAGCGGGCCCAGGACCAGCATGCGGGCAAGCCGCGCCACGTACACCCTGTCGACGGCTCCCATGGATGCCAGAGTAGGAGTGAAATCGTGAAAGACGCGTATCGGCGCCGCAAAACCTGTCTGTCGGTCCCGGGCAGCAGCCAGAAGATGATCGAAGGGCCAAAGGCCTGCCCGCCGACGAGGTTTTCCTCGACCTGAAGGATGCCGTCGCACTCGACGCCAAGAACGAGGCCCGCAGCGGGGTGGCCGCCGCGCTGGCCGAGCCAGGACGGGCCGGACAGCTGCGCAGTGTTGGGGTCAACGGCTGGGCAACACCGTGTACCCACGCCGACGTCATCGAGGTGGTGTCGGCGGTCGGCTCCACCCCCGGCGCCGAACTCGATGTCGTGGTGTTACCCAAGGCTCCGACGTCTCCATGTACAGGCGCTTGATTTGCTGCTGACCCAGTTGGAGACGATCCATGTGCTGCCGGTCGGCAGTATCGGGATCGACGCACAGATCGAGGACGCCCAGGGCCAGGACTCCTGACATGGGCGGGGTTTGGGCGACGGTGCGGCGACTGTGAGCTGCTGATTCGCTGCGTGTCGGAGCTGATTCCCGACCTGATCGCGATATAATTCGTGAAGTGTTTTACCGCGGTTTGGGGGTGCGGCGAT
>DASPOT010000073.1:0-18275 GCA_035625875.1 Mycobacterium sp.
TGGTGACACATTCCTTACCGACACCCCTAGTAGGACGAATTGGTTGTCCGGTGTCTCAACCTACCTGGCGCTCACTAGGAGATGCCCGCCAACTACATTGAGACCGGACATAGTTGGCCATTTTCGCAATAAACCTGGCCATCTACGGCATGGCGGCTGGATTCTCAAAATAGTTGGCCTACCGTTGCTTGCGGCATGTACTCATGTCTGGAGGTTGCGGTGAGCGACAAGATGCTGCGGTCGTTGCCGAAAAACATGACTGACAGCCTCCACTATCCACCGCATCATCAGCGGCGCCACACCACAGGCATAAGGCTGTGCACCTCACGATTGCCGCTCATAACACGCTCCTTACATCACCTCGTTTGCGGCTGGTGACACGTTCCTTACCGACACCCCTAATCGCGAGACGCCAGTGGCCAGGGCAGGTCTTTGACCTGCCCTGGCCTGCCCCAATGGCGCACCCCTCGCGCGTCAATGGTCTTATCGGATTCGCCTGTGGCGCTTGGCTTTCTGCTGCTGCGCCGCTACTGCGGCGCCGGGCTGGCCGACTTCAAGCAATCCCACCTGGTTACCGATTGCGCTGCAACCGCTTTCGCGGTTGCTGCCACCGCTCACGCGGTGCCCGCGGATTGCCTTACCCGTCACCGTCATATCCGCCATACTACCATCCGATTTCCGAAAAATACTGCAACCCAACCATTTCCATGCGACGAAATTTTCCGACGCTCACGCGCCGACAATCCCGACCGGAAACCCGGCGACCCGCAGCCCCACCGTGCCCCCTACCGGGCCACCAGCTCGGCGGCGCGCCGCCCAGCTGCTCCTAGCGGCGCTCATACTCCCGGCGCAAACCCGCCACCACACGCCGATGATCACCCTTACGTTACCGCGTTTGCGGCGTACCCGCTTTCGCGGATACTGCACTATCGGCCCTCCCCTTGCCGCAACCCGCATGTCGCGTGTTCCCCAGTGCCCCACACTGATTCCTTGTCCCGGCATGTCCAGTCAGACGGGTTCGAGGGTCCAGCCTCGGTCCTGTCGCTGGGGTGGTGAGAGGGCAACCATGGGAGGGTAGATGAGAATAGGCGACAGCCCGAGCGTCAGTGCGCTGCCGGCAGCGGCGATGGTGACGGTGCCTTCCTCTTCCTCTGGTCCGTCAGTGACGTCCCATTCCCGTTGGTCGGGCAACAGCCACACGGGTTCAAAGACGTCGGGTTCCCCTCGATAGCTCAGATAGCGGTCGACATCACCCAGCAAGATCGTGTATCCGCCTTTATCGGTACGCCGTATTTCCCACACCTGCCGCCCTGCAGCGCCGCCAGGGAGTAAGACAACTGGACGATCCGGTCTATTTCTGGTGAGAAATTGTTGGCCGTCAAGACTGATGCGGTAGAAGCCGTCGGAAATGGGCGTGCTCATTCTTCCTCGTCCTTTCGTTGCTGATCACCGACGGCGGATATGCCGCCGACGGCACCCGGTTCCCTTGCAAAGCCCATAGGCTTGCGCCGCATAGTCGGCAAGGGGTTGTCGGACATCGCCATTGCCCTCCTCATCGGGGTTCACATGGGGTTGTCACTTCTCGGATGCCGTCCAACGTGAGAGAGTAATCACTCACCATGGTCTCGACAAGTCGCCGGTCATCAGCGACCGGGAGGGGTGGCAGATGAACGCGGGCACCGCCGGGATATCGGGTGAGGCCGACAGCATCTTTTATGGCGGGCAGATCATCACGATGGCCCCGGCGGAGGACCATCAGTCGCCGCGTCCTGAGGCTGTAGCGGTGCGGGGTGAGACCATCGTCTTCGTCGGCAACCTGACCGAGGCCGAGCAGCAGTGGCGGGGAGACTCCACGGTCATGCGCGACCTCGCCGGCCGGACGCTGTTGCCGGGCTTCATCGACCCGCACAGCCACCTGGGCGGTATCGGCCTTCAGGCCACCATCGCCAACCTGCTCGCCAGCCCGGACGGCGACGTCGCCAGCATCGCCGACATCGAGCAGAAGCTCCAGGCCTGGGCGGGATCAGCATCCGCCATACAGCCTGCCGTTGCAACCGCTGGGCCATTCCGAGTGGATCATCGGGTTCGGCTACGACGATGCGATCATCGAAGGTCATCCCACCCGGCACGACCTGGATAAGGTTTCTACCGCGCGACCGGTGCTGGCGATCCACCAGTCGTTCCACCTGGGCGCGGTCAACAGCCTGGGCCTCCGGGAACTGCAGATCAGTGCCGCGACGCCAGACCCTGAAGGTGGCCACATCCAACGCGAAGATGATGACCCCCCGCACGGGACCCCGAATGGCGTCCTGGAGGAAGCGGCGTTCAACCTGGCCAAAGGCGATGCGTTCGGACCCGCCAAGTTCAATCCCGCTATCGCGGCTCAGTTCTTCGCACAAGGGCAAGCGCTGGTCAACCGGTACGGTTTCACCACGGCTCAGGAAGGAGGCGCCACCCGGGATGTCCTAGCGCGCATGCGGGAGTTGGGCTGGAAGGTGGACACGGTCGTGTACGTCAACGCCACCGATGCGAGTGACACCGACCTTGCAGTTTCCCGGGACTACGTGGACGGGCTGCGCTGCGCCGGGGTGAAGATGTTCCTGGACGGCTCACCGCAGGGACGCACCGCATGGCTGACCAAGCCGTACAAGACTCCGCCGCCGGGCAAGGAGGAGGGTTACCGCGGCTACCCGGCGTTCGAGGACTTCGAGGAGGTCAAGGCCCTGGTTCGCCGGGCGTTCGGCAACGGCTGGCAGATTATCGCCCATGTCAACGGCGATGCCGCCATCGACCAGTTCATTGCGGCCATCAAAGCCGTGTGCGAGGAACGGGGAGAACCCGACGGCCGGGACCGCCGCGGGTGATGAAACGCTTCGCCTCACCTGGGCAGGCCCAGCGATTCTTGTTTGCGTTCGGAAACATCCGAGTGGGCGTTCTGCGCGCACCATTGGAGGCACTCGTGGGCGTGAAACCTATGCGGGTCGTTTTCCTGGTGCCGCGTAAACCCGACCACGGCAGGCGTGACCAAATCTGGCGCTGGGTCAAGGCGTTTCTGCTGGGAGGACTTGGTTTTCATCACGCAGTGCCATGTTGTCGGCCGTGGTATCCGCTGGGTTCCGCATTCAATCCTGTTGCACTTCTATCACGGGCGTTCGCCGATGACGCATGATACGAACCGTAACCGCTTGGTGTATAAGGAATTTCACCACATCGCCTCGCACAGCACCCTGAGGGCTAAAGAGTACCTGCGGCGATTAGGCCACAAGTGGTGAACGTGAGCGTGGCCGTTCCGTACCGCGAGTCAGACGACCGCCGTAAGGAGCTGTGGCAGTTCACTTACTGCTGGCTTGTCAAGCATCATCCAAATTGGCCCATCGTCTGCGGCTCGTCCCCCGATGGCCCGTTCAATCGTGGCGCGGCAATCAACGATGCTGCACGCCGTGGTGGGCAGTGGGACGTATTGGTGGTCCATGACGCCGACAACATCTGCGACCCGACAGCCCTGCGGCGTGCGGTGAATTGGTCGTATTCAACCGGCCAGGTTTATTACCCGTTCCGCACATACACATACCTTGACGAGTTCTCCTCGAACCGGCTTATGCACGATGATGTCTGGTTCGTGTCGCCGGAGGAGGATCACGCGCGGCTGTTCCAGACGACGGTGCGCCTCAAGCATTATTCTGGTATTCAGGTCATTCCACGCCCGGCGTACGAGGCTGTCGGCGGCTATATCGAGCTGACCGGCTGGGGCGCTGAAGACGACATAATGAACACGCTGTTTGACGTGTACGCCAACGGCTCGGAGTGGTTGGAAGGCGCAGCGTTTCACTTGTGGCACCCGGCGAACCGCAACAATCCGCACGACAAAGACAACGTGCGCAACCACATGATTCTGAACAAGATTCAGAAGTTGCAGCATCTTGGCAGTTTGAACGCGCATCGTGACTATACAGCGCGTGCGTTGCGCGGTTACCTGGAAGACATCGGCCACCATGTCCCTTGACGACGAATACAAGGCAATTCAGAACACCAGGCACGTTTTAAGACGCCTGAGTGTAGAGTTCCTGGGAACCGCGACGAACCTCGAATGGTGGCGCGGTATGGGCCAGCGGTGCCTGAAGCGCGGTGCGCCATGATGCTGACGCCCGAGCACGCGCAGCGGTTGCTTGCGACGCTCGACGTTCCGAGGTTCAACCTGTCGACCGTTGACCACTATATGCGCGAAATGGTTGCCGGGAACTTCCGGCACAGCGTTATCACCTTGAGCAAGTACACAAGCAAGCTGTTAGACGGCCGCCACCGCTGCTATGCGGTCTAAAAACGAGACGACTGCCCGGCGAACTTCTATGTCGGAGTCGTCGGCCATTTTCGGGTGAGCGGCCTCGGTGAGGTGCTTCTCCAGTCAACCGTCGTTGCCCATGTATGGGTTCAGGTCGTGTTGGCGATGATGTGGAGGCCGGTGACGATGTCAGGTTCGATGGCAAGCACCGTGTCGGCATGATTCACCCACGGATGCAGCAGTCGTTCGTAGCGCGAGACCTGGCCAGGATCGTCAACAGTGTGCGCCCGGCCGGTAGCGACCACGCCCCAGCCGGTCCGGCTCTGGGAGTCGAAATTGTCCGCTTCATAGGCCACCACCACAGCAGGGTTCGCGGACCGCATGACAGTGGAGATCGCGTTGGTCAGCCGGGTGCGGATGATGATCCGGCCGTCGTCCACCAGATGATTAACCGGGCGAATCGCCGGCAGCGCGTTGAGGGTGAATACCACCCGGCCATAGTCGACGCTGGCTAGCAGCCGCATTGCCTCAGCGCTGCTCAACTCCTGACTTCCTTTGGCGGGCTGCGCCAGGCCAAGACCCCCGTCATAGCCCCGGTCGCGCATGCTCGCCCCCTGAGTTTCTCGATCGTCGCGATGTCTCGCACAAAGTTATCCCCCTAGCGACTCAGTATTTGCTGTGCGTTGCGTGTGGACCTAGGGCCAAAGGCCCCTACAGCGGATGACATAGGTACCGGTACCTGCCCGCCAACTAGCCGCAAACGGCGCCGATAGTCGCATGCCGCGCCGTTGTCGATGATATGGCGAATTGGTCGGCGGCGCTGATCTCGATTATCAGCTGCGATGCCCTGGAGTGCCGAACGGTGTTGCTGACCGCTTCGGTGATGACCGCTTCGGCGTGGTCGGCCAACTCGGTACCCATGACGGTGATCGGCCCGACCATGCGCAGCGTGGTGGTGATCCCGCGGTCGTCGGTCAGCTCGCCGATCAGGTGCTGGTCCGCTGCCGAAAATCGCCTGCCTGTGTGCTCGGGTGCTGCAGCTCGAAGATGGTGGTGCGGATCTCTTGAATGGTGGTGTGCAGGTCATTAACCGTGCGGGTGAGCCGGTCGACGAGCTCCGGTGAGTGGGCGCGAGCGATGCTGCCCTGCAGGTCCATCCCGGCGGCGAACAACCGTCGGATGACGTGGTCGTGCAGGTCGTGGGCGATGCGCTCCCGATCGCTCAGCACGCTCAGCTCGCACTCGCGGGCGTGCGCGGCGGCCAGCCGCAGGGCGATCGCGGCGTGGCCGGCGAAGTCGCTGACCAAATCCAGATAACTGTTGTCGAACCTCGGCTGGTCCGGGTTGCGGGCCACCGCGATCACCCCAAGCACCGTGTCGGCGGCGCGCAACGGCATCACCACCGCCGAGCGCTGCCCGACATCGGTGATCACCGGTTGTCCCGAGCGGAACACCTCGCCGCTGGTGGAGCCATCCACCGGAACCTGTTGGCCGATCACCTCGGCGGCGTGCACACCGACGGCGGTCACCACCACCAGGGCATCGACGTCGTCGGCGGGCAGCTCGGGGTCGGTGGGAACCAGCACGATCGCCTGCTCGGCGTCGGTGAGCTCGCGGGCGCGCTCGGCGATCACCCCCAGCGACCGAACCTGAGACTCGGGGCCCGACAGCACCGCCGTGCTGATCTCGCGGCTGGCGGCCACCCACCGCCCCGAACGGCTGACCCGGTCAAACAGTTGCGCGTTATCGATGGCCACCACCGCCGCCGACGCCAACGCCCCCGCGGCGATCTCATCGGATTCGCTAAACACGTGCCCAGGCCGGTCATCGGCCAGATACAGGCTGCCGAACACCGCTTTGCGGATGATGATCGGCACCCCCAAAAACGCCCGCATCGGTGGGTGATGCTCGGGGAACCCCACCGCCGCCGGGTGCTGTGTCAAGTCATCCAGGCGCACCGCGCTGACGCAATCCAGCAGCACACCCAACAGCCCCTTACCGACGGGCAGATGCCCGATCCGGCGCTCTGCGTCGGCGTCCATACCCGCGTAGTGAAACGAGGCCAGGGTCCCGTCGACAGCGCGCACCCCCAGCGCCCCGTACCGGGCCCCTGTCAGGCTGATGGCCGCGTGAACGGTGCGCTGCAGCGTGGCGTCCAGATCCAGATCCGACCCGATCTCAACGATCAGCCCTAGCAGCTGCTCCATCTGGTCACGAGCCGCCAACAACTCATCGGGCTGCCCGTGCATCCGATCCACGAGCCCCTGTCGGCCCAGCCGGGCGAAAACCGACCCCATCTCATCGCTGGCCACCGAATCCAATACCTCCGCGACAACCCCCTTCAGCACCCCCACCCTAGGCCGCCGCGACAAAACCCACAGCCGATTTAGGCCGCCGCCACACACTCATCGACCACTACGGCGCTGCGTTCAGCTAGAGGTCGATGCCGTAGTCGAGGCCCGGGTCGCGGCTGCGGCTGAGATGCTGGTCAATCCAGCGCTGCCGCTCAGCGAGCAGCTGGGCAGTTTCGTCGCACCAGTTTCGGTAGGCCGCCCGCCGGGCCTGGACGGCATGGATACGGCGGTCACGCAGCTGATCGGGATCCGGCGTCACGACTCTCGGTGTCAACCCGTCGTGGGCCTGGTGAGCAACACCAGAAGGAACTTGCCGATCTGGATCTCGTCGCCGTTGGCGAGCACCGCCGATTGCACCGATCAACCTGCGCACCCTCGTCAACGCCGGCCTCACCCGCCACGACGGGGCCTGGGCCCTGACCTAACCGCCGGGGCCGCAGCGGCTCTTGATCGGGACCCGGCCCATGCCCAAACTGGTATCGGCGGGAAGAACGACCACGTTGTCGACCAATCAGGTCTGACCTACTGCCGAAGAAACGGCCTTGTCGGCGTTCTTCCCGCCCCCTGCCGCGAACGTCGTTCAGACGCCTCCTAGGGCTTGACCACTAGCCGGCCGAGTTGACCGGTTCGATCGGCAGCCAACGCAGCGCCGCCGGCGCGTCGGCGGGAACCACCGGGTGCGCCGGCGGGATCGGGGCAAGCCGGCGGTAGGGTTCGCCCTGCGGCGGGCGTTGGTCCTTGTCACCCTTGTTCGGCCACATCGACACGGCCCGCTCGGCCTGGGCGGTGATGGACAGCGCCGGGTTGACGCCCAGGTTCGCCGAGACCGCAGCGCCGTCCATCACCGACAGCGTCGGATAGCCGTACACCCGCTGATACGGGTCGACGACACCGGTCTGGGGGCTGTCGCCGATCGCGGCGCCGCCGAGGAAGTGCGCGGTCAGCGGGATGTTGAACAGTTCGCCCCAGGTGCCGGCGGCGACGCCGTCGATCTTCGCCGCGATCCGGCGGGTGACCTCGTTGCCGACCGGAATCCACGTCGGGTTCGGCTGGCCGTGGCCCTGCCTGCTCGAGTACCGGCGGATACCCAGCTTGGTCCGTTCGGTGAACGTCGTGATCGAGTTGTCCAGGTGCTGCATCACCAGCGCGATCACCGTCCGCTCGCTCCACTGCCGCACGTTCAGCACTCGCAACGCGGCGCGTGGATTCTTGCGAGCGCTGCGCAGGAACTGCCGCCACCGCGGCACATCGGTTCCTTCAGGGCCCGAACCGTCGGTCATAAGCGTCAGCAACAACCCCATCACGTTGGAGCCCTTGCCGTACCGGACCGGCTCGATATGGGTGTCGGGGTTGGGATGAATCGATGACGTGATGGCCACCCCGTGCGTCAGATCAAGGTCGGGTGTGACGCGGTACCGCCCGGCTCCGCGGATCGACTCGGAGTTGGTCCGCGTCAGCACGCCGAGCCGGTCGGACAGCTTCGGCAGCTTGCCCTTGTCGCGCATCTTGAACAGCAGCCGCTGCGTGCCCCACGTGCCCGCGGCCAACACCAGATGGGTGGCGGTGAACGAGCGTTTCTGCCTGCCCAGCCAGCGGCCGGTACGCACCGTGTCGACGCGCCAGGTGCCGTCGGGCAGCTGCTCGAAGCCGGTCACGGTTCGCATCGGAAGTACTTCTGCGCCAGCGTTTTCTGCGAGCCCGAGGTAATTCTTCACCAGCGTGTTCTTGGCACCGTGGCGACAACCGGTCATGCACGACCCGCATTCGAGGCATCCGGTGCGCTCCGGGCCCATCCCGCCGAAGTATGGGTCGGGCACCGGTTTGCCGGGAGTCTGTTGCCCATCCGGCCCGAAACACACACCCACCGGGGTGGGCACCCAGGTGTCGCCGACACCCATCTCGTCGGCGACCTCCTTGACGATGCGGTCGGCGTCGGTCAACGTCGGGTTGCGCACCACCCCGAGCATCCGCTGGGCCTGCTCGTAGTGCGGCATCAGCTCGGCCCGCCAGTCGGTGATGTGCGACCACTGCCGGTCTTTGAAGAACGGCTCGGGCGGCACATACAACGTGTTGGCATAGTTCAGCGACCCGCCGCCCACCCCGGCGCCGGCCAGGATCATCACGTTGCGCAGCAAGTGAATTCGCTGAATGCCGTAGCAGCCCAGCTTCGGCGCCCAGAAAAATTTGCGCAGGCGCCAGGAGGTTTTCGCGAACTCGTCGTCGGCGAACCGGCGGCCGGCTTCGACGACCCCTACGCGGTAGCCCTTCTCGGTCAATCGCAGCGCGGTGACGCTCCCCCCGAAACCCGAACCGATGATCAGGATGTCGTAGTCAGGATGCATCGGAACAGTATGAACATACCCATAGGCAATTCGATAGGCAGCTCACCCTAAGCGGGCCGATCAATCGATCACAGCAGCGCCGGGGCGTGCTGGGCGTCGGCGTCGTGGAGGTCGGCGCACAGCAGCACCACCGAGTGGGCGTCGGCCCAGTAGGTGGGGCCCGAGACGGGTGGTGCGCTGTCGAGACCGGTGACGTCGTCCGGGGGATCGAGGGCCGTGTCGACGACGCGCCGCCACGGCAGCGTGGGTTTGGCGACCGGGGGAAGCTCGAAGTCGAGCGGACGCTCGTAGCTGTTGAGGATCACGTGCACCATGCGCGTCCCGATGACGCTTCTGACGGTGACTGCCAGGGTGTGGGAGTCTTCCGACCAGTCGGGCCCGTGCAGTCGAACACCGTGGAACTCCACCAGCGAGCGGGTCGGCGCGCAGCCGTCAGACACGACCAGCGTTGGACGAGTTATTCAGCGGCCTCGCTAGGTAATCGTGGTTGGTGGGAATCGTGCGTGCGCCTACTCGGATGGGGCGGAATGCGGGACGCGGGCGTGACGGTGGCGCTCAACATAGTCCAGGAGCCGGTGGAAGCCTTCCTCCCACTGCTCGGCGCGCGGATCATCCGGCGTACTTGGACAACCTGATTTCGAGAATCGCCTTCTCCCAAGCCACTCCTGGCTCGGGTTTAGGGTTGATCCGCGCTGTCTCGCGGATCAGCTTGCGCACCCGCGGTGACGGACGTTGCCCCTGCCACGAGCCGATCCTAGGACCGTGGTGCACTTTGCATCATCGGTTTTGGCTGGTTGGGAGAATTTGACCTTGGGCCGGGCCGCGGTGATCCGGTCGCAGATCATTGTCATCGGTGCGTCGAGGGGGAGGCGACCTACGGGTTCATCTGTTTCGTGGCGGGCGACATCGCCGAATAACGCGTGAGCGTCAGGTTGCCGGCGGGGATTTGGCGTCGCGCATCAGCTCAACCCTCACGCTGCCGCAACGTCTTTTGCAATCGCCGCTCCGCAGGCTCCGCGCCTGGCCCCCTGGCATACCCGCCGTCGCGTTACCGGGTTGCGGCGTACCCGTTTCGCGGGTACTGTACTATCGGCCCTCCCCCGCCAAGCCAAACATGCCACGCCACAACGCAATACGACACCCCACGCGCCGCGCCTACCGCACACACAAAGGGCGTTCCCGCAGTGCCGGGGCAACACCCACGGGGACAACTCACCACACGGGCCGTGATCCCCATTGCTGCACCAATCGCCGCCCACGACAAAGCCCCGCCGTCTCGACGAATACGCGCGGGTTGTGACCTACTCAATCGACCTATTCACCACCGCGCGGCTTATTCGATGGCTCGCGGTGCCCGGATATGCACCGGAATCTCTGCATGAAAGGAGCCAAACCCGATGAGTTGGACGACAGTGCGCGGTCACCGGCCCGTGGGACCTCGTTACCGTGAGCGCCCGATCGGCGACCCGGAGGACGCGCTCATCGACGTTCCGCAAAAGTGCACTTGCGGCGAGCTGTATGACTGCGAGCACGTCGCCGCACTAGTGATCGACTGAGGTCGCGATGTTGAAGCCGCCCGCGGGCCAGTTCGGCGGCGCCTCGCCGCGATCGCCCGTCCTCGCACGGCAATCACTTGGGCCAGCTACTTGTAGGTGGTGAGATCCCAACTCCGTCCAAATTCCACTTCACCCAGGCAACCTGCCTTAGATGAAGCGCTGCCACAAGGAAAGGCCAATGGTTCCGCGCTGATCGGCAGATGCATACGAAGCACCTAAGGCCCCAACTTGCCGAAACATTTGTGTCGGATCCCGAGTCGCCGACACAGAGCGGTGAAATCACTTGCAGTGTAGGTTGATCCACGAAACCGGAGCAGCATAAAGAACGCCTCCACGATTTCGGGGAAGCACATTGTCACAGCAGCGGGACGGGTAGCCATGAACAGTGACCGCGCTTCGCGGATCTGGACGGGAGTCGCGCTGCGCGCGCGGCGCCAAGCATCGCCGCTCTCACCACAGCAGGCGTGCCTGGCCTGCGTGGAGGCGCTGGGCGTCAGCGGCGCCGGCCTGGTGCTCACGACTGGCATGAAGTTGTTAGAACCGGTGTGCACCACCGACTCCCGCGCCAGTGAGGTAGAGGAGTTGCAGGCGACCGTGGGCGAAGGCCCTGGCATCGACGCGCTCGCGTCGGGCAGGCCGATCCTGGTCGAGGACCTGTCCTTACCCGCGAGTGCCTGCCGGTGGCCGATATTCATCCCCGAGGCGGCTCGGCTCGGCGTGCACGCCATGTACAGCCTTCCGCTGGCGATGGGCGCCATCCGGGTGGGAGTGCTCGACCTCTACCAGGACAGCCCCCGCGAGCTTGACCACGACCAGCTGGTCGACGCGCTGGTCTATGCCGACACCGCCCTGCTGCTGGTGCTGGACGCCCGCAGCGGCATCACCATCTCACTAAATGGCGACGAACCCGCCGACCGCATCCCGGTGCTCTGGCACGCCGAGGTGCACCAGGCCGCCGGGATGGTCTCGGTGCAACTGGCGACCTCGGCGC
Organism: Mycobacterium sp.; assembly: GCA_035625875.1. Taxonomy (GTDB): domain Bacteria; phylum Actinomycetota; class Actinomycetes; order Mycobacteriales; family Mycobacteriaceae; genus Mycobacterium. The sequence continues at coordinate 11,523 of DASPOT010000073.1, forward strand.
TCGACGCGCTGGTGCGGCTACGCGCCTACGCCTACAACCATGACCAACAGCTCACCGACGTTGCACGCGCCGTGGTGGAACGACGGCTGCGATTCCACCCCAATGACGCGGAGCCTGCGACCGATCACGCTTAGATAAGGACGATCATGACCGGCCCGCAGCTGACCATCGCGAAAGCCTTCGTCGAACTGGCCCTTGTCGCCGACTTCGACCTGGTCGACTTCCTGCATCTGGTGACGGCGCGCAGCCGGCAAGCTCTTGGCGTGGAGGCGGTCGGGCTGCTGCTCGCCGACAACCACAGCGGCCTCAACGTCATGGCCGCCTCAAGCGAGCAAGCCCGCGTGCTCGAGCTGTTTCAGCTGCAAAACGCCGAAGGCCCATGCCTGGACTGCTACCGCACGGGTCATCTCGTCAGCTGTCCCGATCTGTCCACCGAAGCCAGCCGCTGGCCTCGCTTCGTGCCCCGGGCGCTTGACGCCGGGTTCACCGGCGTGCACGCGTTGCCGATGCGGCGGTGCGAGCAGGTCATCGGCGGCATGAATCTGTTCACCGCGACGCGCGGTGATCTCGATGCCGAGATCCTCGACATCGCACAGGCGTTGACCGACGTGGCCACCATCGGGCTGCTGCATGAACGCGCCTTCCGCCAGCGTGAACTGCTCACCGAACAATTGCAGACAGCGCTCAACAACCGGCTGACCGTCGAGCAAGCCAAAGGCGTCATCGCCGAACGCGCTGATGTCAGCATCGGTGAAGCGTTCGAATTACTGCGCACCTACGCCCACAACCACCACCGCAAACTGGCCGACCTCGCCGACGCCGTCGTGCACCACGACCCCGCCGTCACCGACCTGGCACCCCGCGGCGGCCAGGAGCCCACCCCCTAGCCCGAAGTTCCGCGCACCCAGCGCGTCAGGAGGTGATGGTCCAGCGATCATGACCTGATGGGAAGCTCGTCGTCGCCTGCCGGTGAAAGTCCGGTCCGGGTAGTTGCCAGGAAGCCCGGTAGCAGGCTGGCGGCTCGGTCTGGAAACGGGTCGGGTCGAAGCCCAGCGTCAAAAGCCACGTTGGTGGGAGCAACTGAGCGGTCCCCAGCATAGTGCTTAACGCGATCTACGTGACACGCCGCAACCAGAACCGTCCGTGCTTGGTCTCCCCGCAAAGCCTGCCGCCGCGGGCGCGCCGCAGAGTTCACATCGCCAGCGGGCGCGTTCGAAGACCTTCAGGTCGCGGGAAGCTGTCCTGACTCGCGGCGCTTCCCGGCGGTTCCATTCGGCGATCTTGCGGTCGCAGATGCCGACGATCTCGTCCTTCTCGTCGTCGGATTCAAAATCGACAAGCAGTTCAAACTCGCCGGTTGACCTCTCGTAGTGTGTCACGCCGCGACGGGCCAGTACCGGCGCGGGCATTCGCAACAGGATCGCTCGCACGTGTGCGACCTGAGACGGATCTTCGAGCATCAGCGAGCGTGCGAGGGCGTCGGCGGGCAGCCGGCCACCATCGGCACGGATCAGATTCTTGATGATCACCGGCTGGTAGTTGGCGCGCATTTGCATTCGGTGCTTAACGAAGTCGCGCAATTCAGCGCCGGTGATGCGCTTCAGGCGATCGTCGGACATTTCATCTCACTCTCTGGCAAGTCGCGGATGAGCACGAATGGGCGCTATTCCGTGGGGGCGCTGTCAATGCTGCCTCCGTCGGCCTGTTGCTCCGATGACGGCTCAGGAAGAGCCTCGACCCAACGCTTAAATTCTTCGATGCTTGAGGAACGTGCGAGACCGCGCTCCAGTGCGCCAAACATCAGCGACTTGAAGGCCAAGTTTCGGCTATGCCCTTGCCAGAGCAGGACTGCCACCGGGATTAGCGCAAACCACCACCACGAGGACTGATTCCAGCCAAGAAAGATCGCCAGAGCACACAGTGGGGGAACAACCGCCAACCGCAATTCCCGTTCCGCCTTGAGACGGTCTGCCTCCGAAAATAGCTGTGGGTCCGGCTCGCGGCCTGGCTCTGTTAGCAACAACGTTGCGGGTAAGTCCAACTCTGCGTTGAGTCGTCGGCTGATCGCGTTCGCATAAGTCAAAACCCGGAGGTACTCAGGATTAGGGACCTTCCTTCTCGGCGATCCATAGGCACCACCTACCTTCCGTTCTGCCTCTTCCAGGTATGGCTGCATGAGGTCGAACTCGGGAATGGGAACAAGTTTCCCCCTACCCGGCCTTGGGACGAGACCCGACACCGCTTCGGCAATCTCGGGCAACGCCTTATGGCCGATCAGAGGTGACAGTGCTTGAGAAACCGATCCGATCAGGTATGCAGCCACACCAACGCCGAGCCCGATCCAGATTGGGCCGACATCCTTTGCGAGGTCATACACGGCCCCCGCGACCCCATTGGCCGGTCGCTTGTGTAAGTCGGGCTTGATGAGAATCCACAAAAAAAACCAACCACAGGTAACCGGCGATCAACGGTGCTCGCAGGTCGCGGAATCCTGGGAGTGCGGAGGCGAGGATTTGCACACAACGACCTTCTCACCACGAACCGACGGGAAAGGGGTGGCGCGCCGAGTCATCCAATGGCCGATGTGCCCATCGCCTTGGCGGAACTCGGCCCGCAAGAAGCAGTTGAGGGTGGCGACGACATCGTCGCCAACCAGTGTTGGCAAATTCCGCCCCGAGCGCACCGTACGGGCACGAATGCGACCGCCCTGGTGTGATCGTATGGGGAAGCCGACCTGGGCTTTTCGCCGCGCGAGGCCCATCATGGGTCGCATGGATTCCACCCAGCGGCACCGCCTCGTCACCGAGCTAACGCGGCTCACCAGACGCGAATTCGAGGATTTGGTCGACGAAATCCGCGCCCGCGATACCACCGAGGAGCAATTCGCGGCTGCGCTCGGCCCGCCGCTGCAAGCGCGCGCCAACGAATCACCATGGTCGCCGCTCGCCGGGCTACTCGGCCCGGCCAACACGGAGGAGGAGGCATGACCCCCAAGAAGCTTCTGCCCGACCCGATTAACCCCGAGGCGCTCCCCGAGCACACCCGCCTCGTCGACACGGTGACCGCCGCCGGCATAGCCCCACCGGACACGTGGACCCAACTGCGGCAACGGCTTTCGGAGTTCACCAAGATGAGCGCAGCCACGCCCCTGCTAGAGCGGCTGGTGGACGCGCTCCTCGACGAGCCCGACGCCGACCTTCCGGCGCTGCGTGCCGCCACGCTCGCCGAGCAACTGGACCAGGTAAAAATCTTTGCCCCGGTGCGCCATTCGGTGCTGGCACGGCTGCGGGCGATCTATGCCAAGGCGGCGCTCGGGAACTACGCGAAGCTGGTCGAGCTCTTCGACGCCCAAGCCGACCGGTTCGTGGCGACCACCCGGCTAGTCGACGTGGAAACCCCGGCGGTCGGCGTCGTGGACCAAAGCGACCGCTGCCGGAAAGCATGGCTGGACGCCGAGCGAGAAAGCCTTCGGATTAGCGCGCTGATTGCCCCGCTGCACGCCGCCGCACAGTTGACCGGGCGGGTGCTCGAATCAGCGGGCCGCGACCTCGGAGGCCGCAACGCGGTGCTGATTCCGTTGTGCGTCAACGTATCTGATCTGCATCGCCGCCGCCTGTGGGAGGCGGGGGCTTCGGAGGGGCGGTGCGGGCGCTGGAGCGCCCTGGTGGCGCTCGGCGCCCGCATCCGCGGATACCCCGCCGCCGAGTTGGATACCTTTGAGCCTTACCGGCCCGCGAAGCCGATGGAGCAGCGCTTCGAACCAGTCGCGGTGGGCATCTCGACGCGGTACTTGGTTGATCCCGAAGACGCGAATTATCAACCCGCCGAGCCGGCCAAGAAGCCGCGCCTTGGGCGGCTCGCGCCCTAACCCCCGGCGGCGGGTGGGGCCCGGCCCGGTTAGGACCCACGCGGAGGCCCACTCCACAAAACCTCCAGCACCGAGTGTTATTGCTATCGTTTGGCTGTCTCGTACGTTCGGCCCTTAGATCAGGCCGGGTCTTTAGCACCGAATGCTTCGGTGAAACCGATGTTGCCGAGGGTTTCTCGTTGATCGGCGTCCAGTTCGTTCAGTATGCGGGAGTTCTCGATGAGAAGCATCTGGACGTCGCTGGCGTCGGCGTAGTGGCGGTGCCAGATCCATGGTGGGGTGAACACGAAATCGTCTTTGTCCCAACGGACTACTCGATCGCCTATTTCAGACCATCCGGTGCCCTCGATGACGAAGTGGACTGATTCGTGCACGTGGCGCTGTAGATCGGTCGCAGAGTTGGCGGGGATAAGCTGGAGAAGCACTTCGACGGTTTTCATCGGGAGGTGGCGCAGTAGTCCTATGTGTGAGGGGTTTCCGGTCTGTTCGGCGGTGAGCCAGTAGGCGTCAGTGGAATGGACGACGATGTGTGGCTCGGTCACGTGCTGGTCGTCCCGGGAATGCACCTTGTGCAATCCGGCAAGAAACGTTTCCAGCTCTGGCGGTGTGCGCTGGTTCTTGCTGGGTTCGGTCACTTCGTTCTCCCTTGGTGTCTTTGATCGGTCTGACTGTGTCTTTTAGTGCTAGTGGTTCGTCGATGTTGGCTGATAATTGCGGTTCCTATCAACCGGCGTGATCCCGTATTGCCACCTCGGTGAAATCCATTGGTAGAAAATCTATGTCGGCTGGACGCCGAGCGCGGGATCAGCGAGCGAAGGATTTCGCCCAGGGGTCCTCGGCTCGTGCGGTCCAGTAGTTGCTGAACAGGAACTGTGCTGCCGCGACGTCTTCTGGCGATGGCTCTTCAGTTCTCGGGGGAAGCTCACGCTTCGGTGCCGGTCTCGCGAGCCCCTTGATCACTTGCTCAAATCCGCCCGGGGTATAGCCGTTGAGTACATGGCAGACATCGCTCGTGACGTTGAAACTGTGCACGGTGCCCCGAGGAATCCACAGAGAGTCGCCATCTTGCCCCGACGACGTTTCGCCCTCGAGTTCGAAGTCGACGGTGCCGTCGAGGACGTAAAACCACTCGTCGACATTGTGCACGTGCTTGGTATGTGCGCCAGAGTCTTTCGGCATCAACTGCTCGGTGACCGAAAACAGGCCCCCGGTTTGATGGGCCTCTAGCAGCGGAATCCACAGTATACCGAGCATCCAAAACGCCGGCGCGTCTCTTCGGCCGCTTAAGAGGGCGGGAAGTTGTGCCTCGAAGAACGAGGGTGTGGTGGGGGTCATGGCGGCCTGCCTTCCAGGAGGTGTAGTCAAACCAAATACCGGCGTCTGACGGCCGCAGTTCTGCCCCGACCCGAACGACGCCGTCCGAAACTGAATCACAGTGGTCATTGTCGTCCGACGCGGCCCGCATCCGCATCCCCGTGTGGGCGGTGCGATTGGGGGGGCCGTTGGCGTGACCAGGGCCAGCGCCACCCGCTAGCCAGGTGCGCAAATTTTCCCCACCTGCGCCTCCAGTTACGGTATTTTTCCGCATCTGCGCCTGAAACCTTGAAATCTGTCGTTACTGGCTCGCGCTATGCGGCCCGCTAATCGCTTGGGCGAGGGGGAGGGTCTAGTGGGAGGGGCCTTTCCGCAGTTCAAGGCCACCGCCGCTGCAGTGATCTTTGCGCCCTTCCGCGCTGCTGGCAAATCACAGGTACCAAACCACCGTTCAGCGCTGGCCTAGCCTCGAAGTTGCCCCTTCGGCGCAGGTCCGAGAAGCAACGGCACCAGTTCCTCCATGGGGATCGCACGCTTGGGCTGAAACAGGCGCGTGCTTACCGTTACGTGATGCCTGCGTAGGGGTCGCTTCATCCCATCGGAGGTCTTGATCCATCGGGTGCCTTTCGCTTCTGGCAGACCAGTCAGGTCCAAGGGTTCGCTCGGCCCTGAGCCGAAATATCTGTACTGCATCGAGATCCGGCTGTGGCTGTCCGAAACACTGAGCCTTATGAGAACGCAACACGCAGCAGGCTTCGACGCCAACTCCTGGTGGAGCGTTATCGTGCCCTTGGTGCCCTTCAGCTGAATGTGGCGAATGACTGGGCCGGACTGGACGATCAGGTCGTAGCCCTGGAAGTCAACGAAGCCCCGCGCAATCTCGATAGGCGGGAACCCTTGCGCCCACGCGCACTGAATCAGATCAGCGCAGAAGATCTGCTCGAGCACGTTCTCTCGGTACATCGACTGCTCGTAGGACCGGATGAGTTCGTTGAGCCGCTCGGCCGCGTCGTTGTGCACCATAGGTTGCAGTCTGGTGCACCACGATCTCTGGGTCGACGGTGCCGTCGGTGCGCTCCCCCTCGGGCACCTGCTGCCCCACCCTAGTGCGTCCCACCGCGTCCCACTGCGTCCGGACGCGGTCGTCGTGTGAGTGCGTCCCGCGTCCCTCTCTTAAGAGGGACGCACTCACCGGACGCGGTCGCTGGCGCGGTCACGGTGAAATCCCCTGGGACGCAGTCTCAACGGCCTGGTAGCCTCGCGCGCCGCGTGGTCCTGGCACCTCGATGAGGCGGCCCGCGACGAGGAGATCGGCCACCGCGTCGCGGATCGTGTTGTTGCGGATCTGGTGGCCGGCTCGGCGTAGTTGGGGTGTCGGTAAGGAATGTGTCACCAGGTACATGGCGGATGTGGTAGCCGAATCCTCAAACGGACGCTGGTCCACTCAGCGCTAATCGGGTGTTCATGTCGAGCTTGATCTCGCCGTAAGGGAGCACGTGCGACCAGAACAACGGGGTCAATCCGCGCTCGTCCTCAGGAGTGAGCTCGCAATCCCAGTCCGGGTCGGCCAG
>DASPOT010000074.1:0-28360 GCA_035625875.1 Mycobacterium sp.
CGACCACGTCGTAGTCCACATCGTCGGGCGCGTTGCGATGATAGCCGTTTGACCCGCTAAACCGCACCTTCGCTATCCGTTGGTTGCGGTGGATGGGCGGACAGCTGGACAGATCGACTCCGCGTGGCTCCATGTCTCCCCGCGGTTTGCCGCGCGACCGACCTTAACTTCAGTCACCCAAGCACCAGCCGATCCGGTCATATGATTGGAAACGAAGGCTTACACATGGAACCGGAATTCGACCACGTCGCCGTCGGCCATCACATAATCCTTACCTTCTATACGGACTTTGCCGGCGGCCTTGGCGGCCGCCATCGACCCGGCAGCGATCAGGTCGTCGTACGACACGACCTCGGCCTTGATGAAACCCTTTTCGAAGTCGCTGTGGATCACCCCGGCCGCCTTCGGCGCGGTATCGCCCTGGTGGATGGTCCACGCCCGTGCCTCCTTCGGTCCCGCTGTCAGGAAGGTCTGCAGCTTGAGGGTGTGAAAACCGGCCCGGGCCAATGCGTCTAGCCCCCGCTCGGTCTGCCCGATTGACTCCAGCAGCTCGGCGGCCGACCCGTCGTCGAGCTCGGCCAGCTCGGCCTCGATTTTGGCGTCCAGGAAAACCGCATCCGCGGGCGCGACCAGCTCGCGCAGCTCAGCGACCCGTGCGGCGTCGGTCAGCACCGCCTCGTCGGCGTTGAAGACATACAGGAACGGTTTCGTGGTCAGCAGGTTCAACTCGCGCAGCTCGGAGGCGTCCACACCGGCGCCAAACAACGTGGTCCCGCCGTCGAGCACTTGTTGGGCGGCCACCGCCGCGTCGTAAACCGGTTTGCGGTCCTTGTTACTGCGGGCTTCCTTCTCCAGCCTCGGCACCGCGCGTTCGAGTGTCTGCAGGTCGGCAAGGATCAATTCGGTCTCGACGACCTCGATATCGGATCGGGGGTCCACCTGCCCGGCGACGTGCGCCACGTCGTCGTCGGAGAACACCCGCACCACCTGGCAGATCGCGTTGCATTCGCGGATATGGGCGAGAAATTTATTTCCCAGACCGGCCCCCTCGGACGCGCCCTTGACCAGGCCGGCGATGTCGACGAAGGTAACCGGCGCCGGGACGATGCGCTCCGAATGGAAAATCTCGGCCAGCTTGGCTAACCGTGGATCGGGCAGCGAAACCACACCCTCGTTCGGTTCGATCGTCGCGAAAGGGTAGTTGGCCGCCACCACGTTGTTGCGGGTCAGGGCGTTGAACAGCGTCGACTTGCCGACATTCGGCAAACCCACGATACCGAGGCTCAAGCTCACTGGGACCCAAGTCTATGGCCCGGCGACGATGCGGGCCGGGTAACGGGAGCGTGGGGGTTTCCCGCCTACGGGGGCAAGCGGGCAATCCGAGTTTTGCCTCGGCGACGATGCAGGGGCCGTCCGGGGCCGTACCGCCCGCCTTGCGGCGGTAGGCCGCCGGGACCGAGAAGCATGGCACGCCAGTGCGGCGGCAGCGATCTTTAAGGCCAAGCCGGTACGGTCAACGTGTGTCAGCACAGCGGACGAGGTCAGCAGTGGCGGCAGGTCACCAGTCGATCTACCCTCGTATCCCCGGTGTGCCCTGGTGGGGAGCGGTGGTTATTGCCACGACCGCCACGGCAGTGGGGTTTGCCTTCGACGCCGGATCGGGCAACAAGCAGCTGACCAATGTCTTCGCGGCGTTGTATGTAGTGGGCTGCGTGGGGGCGGTGCTCGCGGTACGCCGGTCGGGGGTTTTCACTGCGGTCATCCAGCCACCGCTGATCCTGTTCTGTTCCGTGCCCGGTGCCTACTGGCTGTTCCACGGCGCCAAAGTCACCGGCATCAAAGACATCCTGATCAATTGCGGCTATCCGCTGATTGAGCGTTTCCCGTTGATGCTATTCACCTCGGCCGTTGTGCTGCTGATCGGGATGGCCCGCTGGTTTTTCGGGATGACAAGACGCGTGTCGGCGAAGACCAACGCCGGCGCCGCGACCGCCGATGCGCGCAAACCCGGCATCATTGCGAAACTGACCGCCGTCTGGAGCCGCGATTCGGCGGGCAAGGCCGACGAGGCGCCGGCGACCGGCTCGCGACGGGAACACGCAATCGGTCATTCCCCAAAGTCCGCAAGGTCGGCCAGCGGCGGTCGGCCCACCAGGCGTCCCGCCCCGACCCGCTCCCGGCACGTTCGACCGCCCCTGGACGAGCCCGAACCGACATTCGAGCGTCCTCGGCGCCGACGCCCCACGCCCGCGCGCGACTTCGACGCCGAGCCGCCTGGCCAACGTCGCCGCCCCAGGCCGGCGCGCGATCCGGACCTTCGGACGCAGCCGCCACGGGAAATCCGGCGAGATCCGTACGTGCGCCGTGGTCCTTACGAGCGGCCTACGACTCGCAGGAGCCGATTGGACCCGTACGAGCCCATGGAGCCCCCCGAGCCGATCCGGCCTTACGAGCCGCAGCGCGGTCGGACGGCATCTACCGGGACAAACAGCGCCGATGCAACACATCACCCCATCTCACGGGTCCGCTATCGGGGTTCAGCCAGCAATGACGAGGGGCCCGCGGAGTCGCGGACCCGGCGGCGGCGTTCGCGCCAGTCGGACGCCGAATCCTGGGAGTACGACGTCTGATCGGTTGCCGATCAGCGTCGGGCCGGCCGGATCTCCCGCGGCAGCGCGAACACCAGCGTCTCGTTGGCCGTTGTCACCGGCTGCACCACGTTGTAGCCGTAGTCGGCCAGCCGTTCCAGCACACCGCGCACCAGCACCTCGGGGACTGACGCACCGGAGGTGACACCGACCGTGGTGACACGGTCCAACCACGTCGGGTCGATATCGTCGGCGCTGTCGACCAAATGGGCGGCCCGTGAGCCCGCACCCAACGCCACCTCGACCAGCCGCACCGAGTTGGACGAATTGGCCGATCCGACGACGATCACCAGCTCACACTCGGGTGCCATCGCCTTGACTGCGACCTGCCGGTTCTGGGTGGCGTAGCAAATGTCGTCGCTGGGTGGATCCTGCAGTTTCGGGAAACGCTGACGCAGCCGCTCCACGATCTCCATCGTCTCGTCGACCGACAGCGTGGTCTGCGACAACCAGATCACCTTGTTCTCGTCGCGGACCTTCACCTTGTCGACGGCGCCGGCTCCATCGACCAGCTGCACATGTTCGGGGGCTTCGCCCGCGGTTCCGATGACTTCCTCATGGCCTTCGTGGCCGATAAGCAGGATGTCGTAGTCGTCACGGGCGAACCGCTTGGCCTCGTTGTGCACTTTGGTGACCAGCGGGCAGGTGGCGTCGATGGTCTGCAGGTTGCGTTCGGCCGCGGCCGCGTACACGGTCGGTGCCACCCCGTGCGCAGAGAACACCACGATGGCGCCCTCGGGAACCTCGTCGGTCTCATCGACGAAAACCGCGCCGGCCTTGGCCAGGCTGTCCACCACGTGGCGGTTGTGCACGATCTCGTGGCGGACGTAGACGGGTGCGCCGTGCTTCTCCAGCGCGCGTTCGACCGTCTCGACGGCGCGATCCACACCGGCGCAGTACCCGCGAGGCTCAGCCAAGAGCACCCTTTTACCGGTGGGAGTATCGGCTACTGAGGTGGATGCGCCGGGGATGCCCATGTCAACGGTCGGCGGCATGGCAATCAGCGTACTTTCTCTCGACACGGACCCGCCAGCTCACGCCGACGGCTTGGACTTGACCGCCGCTTAAGGCAGTCTGGGACTCATGGCTACTGCACCGTATGGGTTCCGGCTGTTGGTGGGCGTGGCGACGGTCGCCGTCGAGGAAACGCTGAAGCTGCCGCGCACCATCCTGATGTACCCGATGACGCTGGCCAGTCAGGCGGCCCACCTGGTGATGCGGTTTCAGCAGAACCTCGCTGAGCTGGTCATCAAGGGCGACGCCACCCTGGAGACGCTGTTTCCGCCTAAGGAGGAGCTGCCGGAGTGGGTGACGTTCGACGAGGACTTGGTCGAAGCGAACGACGAGACGCCCGGCGTCGACGCCGTCGACAACGACCGCCGGGCCGAGGGGCGGTTCGCGTTGTATTCGGTATCCGAGGAGTCCGGGACCTCCACCGATTTCCGAACCGCGCCGATGCCAGCCAGACACGCCACAACGCCAACACCGACGGTGCCTGCGCCGGCCGTGGCCACTGAGCTTGACTATGACGCGCTGACGCTGGCCCAGCTGCGGGCCAGACTGCACACGCTGGACGTCGACGAACTCGAAGCCTTGCTGGCCTACGAGGAGGCCACCAAGGCCCGCGCTCCGTTCCAGACGTTGCTCGCCAACAGGATCACCCGCGCGTCCGCGAAGTGATCCCAGCGCAGCCGGTTCAACCGGCGAATTCGGCCGAAAACCCGTTCCCGGTTCGCGCGGTGGCCGTCCGGATCGCGGGCTGGATCGACAAACTGGGCATCGTCTGGGTCGAGGGGCAGTTGGCCCAGATCAACATCCGACCTGACTCCAAGACGGTGTTCATGGTGCTGCGTGACCCAGCAGCCGACATGTCGCTTACCGTGACATGTTCGCGCGACCTGGTGCTGGGCGCGCCGGTCAAATTGGCCGAAGGCATTCAGGTGGTGGTCTGCGGCAAGCCCACGTTCTATACCGCACGCGGCACATTCTCCTTGCGGCTCAGCGAAATTCGCGCTGTCGGCGTGGGAGAGCTGCTGGCACGCATCGAGCGCCTACGCAGGCTGCTGGACGCCGAAGGGCTCTTTGACCCGCGGCTCAAGCGGGCGATCCCGTTCCTGCCCAACACCATCGGGCTGATCACTGGCCGGGCCAGCGCCGCCGAACATGATGTGACGACGGTGGCCGCCGCGCGCTGGCCCGCGGTGCGCTTCGCAGTGCGCAACGTCGCCGTGCAGGGACCCAACGCCGTCCCGCAGATCGTCGACGCGCTGCGCGAATTGGACAAGGACCTAGACGTGGATGTGATCGTCGTGGCCCGCGGCGGGGGCAGTGTCGAGGACCTGCTGCCGTTCTCCGATGAGACCCTGTGCCGCGAGATCGCAGCGTGTCGCACGCCGGTGGTCAGCGCGGTCGGTCACGAACCCGACAACCCGCTGTGCGACCTGGTCGCCGATCTGCGCGCTGCCACCCCCACGGACGCTGCGAAGAAAATCGTCCCGGACACCGCCGCCGAGCAGCTATTGATCGACGACTTACGCCGGCGCAGCGCACAAGCGCTGCGCAACTGGGTATCCCGTGAAGAACGTGCACTCGCCCAGTTGCGCAGCCGTCCGGTACTGGCCGAGCCGCTGCGGGCGCTGACGGTGCGCGCCGACGAGGTTCACCGCGCCCGGTCAGCGATCCGCCGCGACACCACCCGGCTGGTTGCCGCGGAGACCGAACGCGTCGGGCATTTGGCCGCCCGGATGGCCACCTTGGGCCCGGCTGCCACGCTCGCGCGCGGGTACGCCGTGGTGCAGACCGTGTCGGCGTCAGGGCCGACGGCGGTGCTGCGGTCGGTCGACGACGCGCCGGCAGGCACCAGGCTGCGGCTGCGGGTTTCCGACGGCGCGGTGGCGGCGGTTAGCGAAGGACGCACTGATGGGGAATGACAAGACTGAATCTATTACGCCTATTAGTCAACTGGGCTACGAAGAATGCCGCGACGAGCTGATCGAGGTTGTGCGTCTGCTCGAGCAGGGCGGGCTTGACCTAGAGGCGTCGCTAAAGCTGTGGGAAAGAGGCGAACAGCTGGCCAAAAGGTGTGGAGAGCACTTAGCTGGCGCACGTAAGCGAGTGGCGGATGCATTAGCCACGCGCGACGCAGAAGAAACTTGACATTGAAACCAGTCCGGTGCCCTGGTCCGCTCGGTGATGTCGGCGTGGCAACGGCTGCACTTCCAGTTCGGCTTCCCCCGACCGCCGCTGGAACCGCTTGCGGTGGAACGGCTTTACCTGGACAACAACTTCTCCAATGCCAAGGCGGAGCGCAACCTGGGTTACCGGCCGCCGTTCACCACCGAGCGGGCGATGCAGGAGTGCCTGCCGTACTACATCGAGCTGTTCAATGCTGTCAAAGCGACCGCCAAGCACCACGCGGCGTCGGCCGTGCCGCTGCCGGCGCACGCCTAAGATCGAGTGCCCAGCGGACGGTCATGGCAGCGCGGGCAGCGGGCAGATTTCGCCGGTCGCGCTGTTAACCAATGCGGCACGGTCCAGCCGGGCCTGCAGCGGCAACACGTCCAACACCGTGCCCACGACCGCGGGCAGCTGAGCCAACATCGCGCGGGGCGCAAGCGAACAGTGCGGCAACCAGATGCCGGGCACATAGTGCTTGTGCAGTTCGGCGCCGGTGGCGGTGACGGCCTCGACGACCCGCGACTGCCGCGCGACGAACTCGGCGCTCACTCCCGCGACCAGCCACGTGCGGCCCCGCCGGAACAGTCCGACCCCGTCGAAGCTGAGTTCGACCGGGGAGCCGTCGGCGAGATCGGCCAGCGCAGCGGTCACCGCCGCTTGGTCCCAGCGGCGCAATACCGCGTAGGAGACGTGCGGCACATGCAGTCCGTGGGTGTGCGAACGCAGGCTCGGCACCCCCTCCTGCTCGATCCGATCCCACAGCGCGCGAATCGCCCGCTCGGACCGCCGGTCGAATAGCAGGCAGACGGCCAGGGCCACGGTTCAGCTGTAGAGGTGGACCGGGTGGTGTGTGACCTGCTCGATCTGCGTCGACGCCCGCTGCAGCAGTTCGGTGCCCAAAGCGATCAACCCGCGGGCCGCGGCGATCTCCTCGCCGATCATCGGCTGGCTGGTGTCCTTCGGGTGGCGGTAGGCGTCTCCCGTTGTCACAGTCTCGCCGTCGCTCAGCTGGGCACGCACCGTCGCATGAGTGTGGGTGTCGTCCTCGTCGAACTCGATGTCAACATGCCAGGTGTTATCCAAGTTGCGGTCATACATTGCAATCACCTTCTGTCTGCTGCAGCAATCTTGCCGCGAAACGACGTTCCACAACGCGTTTCAGGAGGACCACTGCCGAATCGGTTTTCCGACTCAACGTGTCACGGGTCGCGCTTTGCGGCAAGATCAGGCGGATGCCAGACACTGTGCTCGTCACCGGCGCGTTCGGGTTGGTCGGGTTGGCGACCGTACGGCGGTTGATCGACGGGGGCCACCGTGACCGCTATCGCGCTGACCACGGCCGCCTGCTGGGGGTTCAGCGCGAGCAACGCGTATCGATGCGGGGTCGTGCAGGAGCTCCTGATTCGTACAAAGGATAGGGTCGATCACCGGACCACCCGGGTGGTGGACCGAAAGAGGTTGCAGTGCGGTGGGTTTAACTATCCAGGCAGAGTCCGCGGCGCCCAATCGGGTTCAGCTCCGCGGGTGTGAAGCGTCCGCTCCACTGGGTTTCGTAGTGCTCCTCGGGGAAGTCGTCAAGTGACTCGCCGGCGGCGAAGCGGCCGGCGACCTTGCGGGCGTAGGCGGCGTTCTTCTCACACATCGGGGCAGCGGGGATGTACATCACGTTGCCCCAGCCCTGCTGATCGGTGACCGTCGCCACCCCGTGGATGAGGTCGCAGTGCCACCACACCGAGTCACCGGGCTTGAGGTCGGGGATGACGCTGAGCCCGCGCATCAGCAACGGATGCCAGGTGTCGTTGATGGGCAGAGCGCGGCGGGGCGTGACGCCGCAAAGTTCGTCGTCGGGCACGTCGTCGAGCAGTGGCCGCAGCAGGATGTAGGCCATCGCGGCCGGGATCGGCATGGTGAACAACACACCTTGGTCGTGGGCCATCTCGGACAGCGCCGTCCAACCCTGGAAGGTCCGGAACACCGAACACATCGTCATGCCGCCGGCATATTCGTTGACCTGCGTGCGGTGCGCGGCATCCCACGGGTCGTACTCGGCAACGCGCCCGTCGAAAACGTGCCGGAAGACGTTCTGGTAGGCGGGCAGCACCCACCGCTCCAGTGCGCCGGAATCGGTGTGGGCGCCCAGACCCTGGGAGGTGGTGCCCGGTGGGCGCCGGCGGATTCGGTCGGGGTACATGATGTCCTGATCGGGGTCGAACCACACGGTGCCCTGAGAGTCGTACTTCCATTGCCTGTTCAGGAAGGACTGCACGGTGGCCATCCGGCTGTGCTGACGTGCCTCCATCTGCGGGTGCGACCAGTAGATCGGGTAGATCTCGGGCCGAGACGCGGCCAGGGTGCCGAAGAAGTCATCAACGGGGCCGCGATACTGCGCATCGAAGTCGTTGGAGTCGACGTAGTCGACCAAGTCACGGTCCCAGCCGCGAGCTGTGCCCTCGGAGAAATGACCCCGCACCACGACGCACCCGCGGCGGCGTAGCACAGCGACGAGGTCGGCGGGCACACGCTGCTCGGCGATGTCGGCGTAATCAATGATCGGCCACACCTCTTCACCACGGGCTCGCGTCGCCTCGATATCGGCGATCTCGGTGGTCACCATCGCCTCGATCTCGGCGAATGCGGCGTTCACGTCGCCCATCCGACTACGAAGGGTGGCTTTGACCTGCCGGATGGCAGCGGGCACATCGGCGGGAATGTGTTCGACACAGTCGATGGTGTGGGACATAGCAATCGTCTCGGCCCTCAAGTAAAGTTTCCTTACAAAAGAGGACGGTAGCACGCACGGACGACTTCGGAAATCGACCGGTGACGGCTCTGACGGTAAGCCTTTACATGTGATGGCCCGAGGAGGAGGGGACATATGTCAGGCATGCTGACGCTGAGAGCTGCTAAAGCGCCTGCGCCAGTGCCGGCCACGCTGGCGCAGTTCACCGACGCCGCGTTTGTCGAGGTGCTGTTTTGCCGAGGGCCGTCCTCGCGCGCGGCGATCGCCAAGGCCACCGGCATTTCCAAGCCGACGATCTCCGAATCCGCGCAACGGTTGCTGGGTGCCGGTGTGATCGTCGAAGTGGGTCAGGCCACCGGTCAGCGGGGCCGCCCTACCTTGCTCTACGACATCAACGCCGCCCACGGGCACGCGCTCGGCGTGGTGTTGGAGCGCGGTCATGTCGCGGTGCGGGCACTGGATTACCGGGGCGAGGTGATCGTCGACTATCAGATCGAAGCCGGAGAGGTCGATGTGCCGACCGCAGCTACCGACGCCCGAAACCTGGTGGTCAAGTGCGCCGACCGCGCGGGTAGCCCTCGGCTGGCAACGGCAGTATCGGTAGCTGCTCCGGTCGACCCGGTGATGGCGACGGTGCTCCAACTGCCGGATTCGCCGTTCGCGGGCACGGTGGCCGGGTTCGCTCAGGCTCTCGGACTCGGCGCCGGGGAGCAGCTGCGCGTCGACAACGACGTGAACTGGGCAACCCTGGCCGAGCAACGGATCGGGTCGATGCAGCGGGCCAGCGACTTTCTGTATCTGTATCTGGGCGCCGGTGTTGGTGCAGGCCTGTTCCTGTCCGGGCGGCTGCATCGCGGCGCCACCGGATTCGCCGGAGAGATCGCCTTCACCCGCCTCGACGGCGGAGGGACACTGATGCACCGTTTGGCGCAATCCCCGCTGGGCACCGACGACGGGCGCAGCATCGACGTGGAGCGCGCGCAGGTCCTTCTCGATGTCCCCGACGGCGACTGCGCACTCAGCGCAGTTCTCGATGAGCTCGCGCGGATGGTCACCAACATGGCCACGATGATCGATCCCGGCCACATCGTGCTCGGCGGACCGCTGGCCAGGACCCAGGCGATGGCCCACGGGCTGGCCACCCGCCTCAGCGCCGAGGCAGCCACACCGGTCAGTGTGGTGGTCAGTGCGCTGGGCCAGGACGCGCCGCTGGCCGGCGCCGCGATGGGGGCGTTGGAGCTGGCACGCAACGCACAGGCCACGCAATGAGCGCGTTGCCCGCCGCAGTGTTGTGTGACATGGACGGCACCCTCGTCAACACCGAACCGCTGTGGATCGCCGCCCAACGACGCCTGGCCGCCGCGCACGGCGTCACCTGGACCGACGCCGACGCCCACGGCACCGTCGGCAAACCGATGCCGGTGTCGGCGCGTCAACTGCAGGACAGCCAACTGCAGGACAAAGGGATCGCCCTGAGCGTCGAGGAGATCATCGCCCGACTCAACGACGACGTCGTCGACGCGATCGGCGAAACCGTCCCGTGGCTACCCGGCGCGCGGAAATTGCTCACCGGCCTCTCTGTGCATCACGTACCGTGCGCGCTGGTCACGATGGCCTACTGGACGGTGGCGCGTCGGATCGCCACGGGGGCCGCACCCGCGGGCACCTTTGGCACCGTGGTGGCCGGTGACGACGTTGCGCGGGGCAAACCACATCCCGACAGCGTCTGGAAGCGTTCGCGCGGTGACATCTTGTCCTCGCTGAACCGCAAACCCATCGCGCACAAGCCCTCGTTGGCGGCGCGGTCGGCGACGGCATTCAGGTCCGGTTCGCTGACGCCGGCGTCACGGCGCTGGGCGGGTGTCAGTGGCAGCGGCAGCGACGGCTGACTGAGCACCGGCGCCGGCACACTGTTGTCGACTGCGGCGGCCAGCGCGAAGCCGCCGGTGAAGCACTGGCCGATCACCCCGACACCCTTGCCCGGCGTCGACGCGTTCAGGTCCCGAGCCAAGGCACGCAGAAATACCGACACCAGCCGCTGCCTGTTGGTCGCAAACGCCGCGAACCCCTTGCCACACAAGCCCGCGCGATCGTCGGCAGCGCGTAGCCCACCGACACCGGTCGGCCCGGTGTGCCGAACAGCGACGGTATGGCCACGGTGAACCCGCCGTCCACCAGGTGATTGCCCAGGGCCAGCACACCCGGATGGATACCGGGTATCTCGGGGATCAGCACCACGCCGAGACCCGCACCTTTGCGGTAGACATCGTGGGTGTAGCCGCCACCGGTGAACGGTGCCGCCACCCATCCTGCGAGGTCAGCTTCGGGTGCGCTCAGTCGACCTCCTCCTATCGACTGGTGGACAGCGGCGGCTGTGACTGCGTCGCCGCCGCCAGCGTCCGGAACTGATCGGTGCTGCCGGCGCCGGTTATCGCGATCTGTGTCGAACCCGCCGGACTGTCCAGCCGGGTGGTCCACACCGGCTCGACGGCAGCTGCGGTTTGGCCGCCGCCTTCGTAGACAACCCATTTGGTGCCGTCGATGGCGATCGCGCCCGTCGGGTACATCGACGGGTGGATCGAGCCGACCAGCGTGTCCTCGTCGGCGTTGCTCTGGGTCAGGCTCAGATACATTCCCGTTGGGCTGATGTATCCGACGGTCGACGTGGCCGCATTCAGCCGCTGACCGGTCGACGGATCGGTTCGCCCGTTCTCGATGCCGCCGCGACTTCCGGAGTTGGACCGCCAGCCCTCGGGCAAGCGCGGCAGCCTGATCGGGAACCCAAGTGCTTGAGCGTCGGCCCGCAAGGCACCAGCGGCGTCGTAGGACGGGACCGGTCCCTGGTTCGTCCCGCCCGGCTGAAACGAGCACATGCCAACCATGCCCGCCACGACGATGCACGCCACCACCAGCGGCGCGATCGACCAGAACATGTCGCGACCGTCTTGCAGCAGCCGTGGTTTGACCGGCTTGGCTGTTGGCTGCGGCTGGGTGGTCACCTCGCCAAGTATCCCAGCTCCCAACCGCCGACCCGCTTCTGCGACAATTAGCCGCATGACTACCACCGATCGCGCGCCCGACTCCTCCCCCGCCGCGGGCTCGTCGCGGCCGACGGAAACCGATCGCGCGCCCGACTCCTCGCCCAAGCCCCGCTCGTCGCGGCCGACGGAAACCGATCGCGCGCCCGACCCGGGCTCGTCGCGGCCGACGGAAACCGATCGCGCGCCCGACTCCTCGCCCAAGCCCCGCTCGCGAGGTGAGGCCCCGGACCGCAACCTGGCCTTGGAACTGGTGCGGGTCACCGAGGCCGGTGCCATGGCCGCGGGCCGTTGGGTGGGCCGCGGCGACAAGGAGGGGGGCGACGGCGCGGCGGTCGACGCGATGCGCGAACTGGTTAACACGGTGTCGATGCGCGGCGTGGTCGTCATCGGCGAGGGCGAAAAGGACCAGGCCCCGATGCTCTACAACGGCGAGGAGGTCGGCAACGGCGACGGCCCGGAGTGTGATTTCGCCGTCGACCCGATCGACGGCACCACACTGATGAGCAAGGGCATGACCAACGCCATCTCGGTGCTGGCGGTGGCGGAGCGCGGCGCGATGTTCGACCCGTCGGCGGTGTACTACATGAACAAGATCGCCGTGGGGCCCGAGGCCGGGCACGTGCTGGACATCACCGCATCGATCGCCGACAACATCCGCGCGGTCGCCAAGGTCAAGGACCTGTCGGTGCGAGACATGACGGTGTGCATCCTGGACCGGCCACGGCACGCTCAGCTGATCCACGATGCTCGCGCCACCGGGGCACGGATCCGGCTGATCACCGACGGCGACGTGGCAGGCGCGATTTCGGCCTGCCGGCCCAACTCGGGCACTGACATGCTGGCCGGTATCGGCGGCACCCCCGAGGGCATCATTGCCGCCGCGGCGATCCGCTGCATGGGCGGGGAGATCCAGGCGCAGCTCGCGCCGGTCGATGACGCCGAACGTCGGAAGGCTCTCGACGCCGGTTACGACCTCGATCAGGTATTGACCGCCGAGGATCTGGTGTCCGGTGAGAACGTCTTCTTCTGCGCCACCGGAGTCACCGACGGTGATTTGCTCAAGGGTGTGCACTACTACCCCGGCGGCTGCACCACCCATTCGATCGTCATGCGTTCCAAGTCCGGCACCGTCCGGATGATCGAGGCCTACCATCGGCTTTCGAAGCTCAACGAATACTCCGCCATCGACTTCACCGGCGACAGCAGCGCCGGCTATCCGTTGCCGTAACCACCGTCGAACATCTAGCGAGGATTGCCACCCATGGCCACAAACGCCACCGAAACCGGATACCGCATCGAGCACGACACCATGGGCGAGGTGCGGGTGCCAGCAAAAGCGTTGTGGCGCGCGCAAACCCAGCGCGCGGTGGAGAATTTCCCGATCTCCGGCCGGGGACTGGAGCGCACCCAGATCCGGGCGTTGGGCCTGCTGAAGGGTGCCTGCGCGCAAGTGAACAAGGACCTCGGGTTGCTGGCACCGGAAAAGGCCGACGCGATCATCGCTGCCGCGGCTGAGATCGCCGACGGCCGCTACGACGACCAGTTCCCCATCGACGTGTTCCAGACCGGCTCGGGCACCAGTTCGAACATGAACACCAACGAGGTGATCGCTTCCATCGCTGCTGCCAACGGCGTCACGGTGCATCCCAACGACGACGTCAACATGTCGCAGTCCTCGAACGACACCTTCCCGACCGCCACTCACATCGCGGCCACCGAAGCTGCGGTGCGCCACCTGATTCCGGCGCTGGAGGTGCTGCACGACGCGCTGGCCACCAAGGCTCGCGAGTGGCGCACGGTGGTGAAGTCGGGCCGCACCCACCTGATGGACGCGGTTCCGGTGACGCTCGGCCAGGAGTTTTCCGGATATGCCCGCCAGATCGAGGCCGGCATCGAGCGGATCCGTGCAACACTGCCGCGACTGGGTGAGCTGGCAATCGGCGGCACCGCGGTGGGCACCGGCCTCAACGCTCCGGACGGCTTCGGCGCCAAGGTAGTCGAGGCGCTGGTCGCTCAGACCGGTCTGGACGAATTACTCACGGCGACCAATTCTTTCGAGGCTCAGGCTGCGCGCGACGGCTTGGTCGAGGCGTCCGGCGCACTGCGCACCATCGCGGTATCGCTCACCAAGATCGCCAACGACATCCGCTGGATGGGCTCGGGTCCGCTGACCGGCCTGGCAGAGATCAAGTTGCCGGACCTGCAGCCGGGCAGCTCGATCATGCCGGGCAAGGTGAATCCGGTTCTACCGGAGGCGGTTACGCAAGTCGCCGCGCAGGTCATCGGCAATGATGCGGCGATCGCCTGGGGCGGCGCGAACGGCGCCTTTGAAATCAACGTCTATATCCCGATGATGGCTCGCAACATCCTGGAGTCGTTCAAGCTGCTGACCAATGTGTCAAAGCTGTTCGCACAGCGGTGCATCACCGGGCTGTCTGCCAATGTCGAGCACCTGCGCGAGCTGGCCGAGTCGTCACCCTCGATCGTGACACCGTTGAACTCGGCGATCGGCTATGAGGAGGCCGCCGCAGTGGCCAAAGAAGCACTCAAGGAACACAAGACCATCCGCCAGACCGTCATTGACCGCGGCCTGGTCGGCGACAAGCTGTCGATCGAGGAACTGGACCGCCGGCTTGACGTGCTGGCGATGACCAAGGTTTCCAACGAGCCGGACAATCAGCCGTAGACGAGTGGCGACTGGACCTGGTGTCCGGTGTCCCGCGGATGCCGTCGTCACGAACGGTAGCTTCTACTGCACCGTCAGGGACCCATGCATGGTGTCGTGGTACTTGCAGTGAAATGGGTAACTACCTGGCGTGGTGGGAGCGGTGAATGTGGTTGTGCCACCGCCGCCCGATACCCGGGCGTCGAACGCGTCGTTCGCGTCGGCCGTGACCGTGTGGTTGGCCTCGTCCTTATTGACAATGGTGACCTGCTGGCCGGGACTCACCGCCGTCGGCACGATGTAGCCGAAGTTCGAGATAACGATCTCGCTGGCCGCGGCTTGGGCGGTGGTGGCGCTCGGAGTCGACGAATACGGCGTTTCGATGACCGAGCCGCTCGTGGTTGCCGGAGCGGATGGCGACTGACGAGAGCCGCCACATGCGGTCAGCATGCCAGCGGAAACCAAAACGAACGAAATCAGCATTGCCATGGGCCTCATGGTGCTACCTACCCTGACTAAGCCGACGCGTGGGACGTCGGTTCTGGACAGTGACGCCTGGGCGCACGGCCATGCGCGATGCGTTTACGCCGTGGCAGTGGCACTACAACAGTAACCAGTTCATCGCACGAGTCTGCGAGATTGCTTGAGTCGATCGAACGTCAGGAGGCACCTCGCCGGCGACGAACCTCCGGCGCTTAGGCACCGTTAGTCGGTCCACCCGAGTTCTGGCCCGGGATGTCGGTAATCGGGAGGTTGGGCATCGGCTTAGGCGACGGTGTGTTGGGCAGCGTCGGAATCTGGGAGGCCGGGATGTCGTGCAGGTCGTTGGCGGGTGGCCCGTTCTCGCGGCCGCCATAACTGCTGCCGGGCGCCCGCGGCCCGAGCAACTGGCTGACCGTCACCAGGTGGTAGCCGTTTGCCTTGAGCACCGGGATGAACTGGTACACCAAATCGACCGTGCTGGAGTACGTGTCATGGAACAACACCACCGAGCCGGGCTTGATATAGGTCATCAGCATGTATCGCGTTGCCGCCGTGTTGGAATCGTTGATCCAGTCGTAAGGGATTACGTCCCAAAGGATTTCGGCTTGACCCAGCTGAGCGGCGGCCCGGCACACCGCATCGTTAGACAGTCCACCCGCCGTGCGGTAGAGCGTCGGCTTTCGTGCGGTTGCTGCGCTGATCGCCTCGTTGGCCTTGGACAATTGGCTGGGGATGTCTTGGGGAGGAATCGTCGTCATGTTGGGGTGTTCCCATGTGTGGTTGCCGATCTCCATACCCGCGTCGACGATGCGTTTGGCGCCTGCCGGGTTGGCCGCTACCTTGTTGCCGATCAAAAAGAACGTGGCCTTAGCGTTGTTGTCCTTGAGGATTTGCAGTAGCCGGTCGGTGTACGGCCCCGGTCCGTCGTCGAACGTGAACGCCACGCACTTGACCAGCGAACAGTCCACATCGTCTGCGCCCGCCCGCTTCACGTGACCGGTGAGACCGCCGACCACCAGCACTGCGGCGGCCGCGATGACGCCGAGAACGGTCCGCCAGTAGCGCCAGCCCTGGCTGTCAGATCGTCTCGGCACGCTGGCAGCCTACCGAAACGGGCCGTCAGCGGGGCCCGGCGATCTCCTCCAGCATCTCGGTGACCAGCGCCGCAATCGGTGACCGCTCGCTGCGCAGCAGGGTGATGTGCGCGAACAGCGGATGACCCTTGAGTTTTTCGATTACGGCCGCGACCCCGTCGTGGCGGCCTACCCGCAGGTTGTCGCGCTGTGCGATGTCATGGGTCAACACCACCCGGGACCCCGCACCCAGCCGGGATAACACGGTCAGCAGCACGTTGCGCTCCAGCGACTGCGCTTCATCGACAATGACGAACGAGTCATGCAGCGAGCGACCCCGGATATGGGTCAACGGCAGCACCTCGAGCATTCCGCGAGAAAGCACTTCCTCGAGCACTGCCGGACTGGCCAGACCCTCAAGAGTGTCGAAGACCGCTTGTGCCCACGGGCCCATCTTGTCGCTCTCGGTGCCGGGCAGGTAGCCCAGCTCCTGGCCGCCGACCGCATAGAGCGGACGAAACACCACCACCTTGCGTTGGGTCTGCCGCTCCAACACGGCCTCCAGCCCCGCGCACAACGCCAACGCCGACTTACCGGTGCCGGCTTTGCCGCCAAGCGACACGATACCCACCGACTCGTCGAGCAGCAGGTCCAATGCCACCCGCTGCTCGGCGGAGCGCCCACGCAGTCCGAACATCTCGCGGTCACCGCGGACTAGCTGAACGCGTTTGTTGGCGTTGACCCGGCCGAGGGCATGCGAGCTGCCTCCCAGTAGCCGAACCCCGGTGTGACAAGGCAGATCCCGGGCAACGGCCAAGTCGATCTCGCCGTCGTGGAACAGTGCGTCGATATCCTCAGCAGCGGTCTCGATCTCGGCCATCCCGGTCCATCCGGATGTGACGACATCCTGCGCGTGATACTCGTCCGCGGCCAGGCCCACTGCGCCGGCCTTGACCCGAAGTGGAATGTCCTTGCTGACCAACGTGACTCGCTTGCCCTCAGCGGCAAGGTTGGCGGCGCAGCTCAAGATCCTGCAGTCGTTGCTGTCGGTACGGAAGCCCGCGGGCAGCACCGCCGGGTCACTGTGGTTGAGTTCGACATGCAACGTACCACCTTGTGTTCCAACGGGAATTGGCTGATCGAGCCGCCCGTGCTCCAGCCGAAGATCGTCAAACAAGCGCAACGCCTGACGGGCGAACCATCCCAGCTCGTGGTGATATCGTTTGGCCTCCAGTTCGCTGATCACGACCAGCGGAACCACCACTTCGTGTTCGGCGAACCGGGTACACGCCCACGGATCGGACAGCAGCACCGAGGTGTCCAGCACGTAGGTCCGGATGGTGTGCTGTGAAGCCGATGGCGAATCAGTCACAGAGCGCTCCTCGAGCCGCGCGGCCCCGCACAGGCGTGTTAGTGGGGGCTGCGGCACCAGGACCGGGGCCGGTCCTGCCGTAGTGGTGACGAGATGTGCCGCCCGGACAGCAGAGCATGTTGCTAGCCATCGACTGCGACGCTACTCCCGTCGTCGCACGGCCGCCGGGCAGGCGCGCCGGACCCCGCGTGGAGCTGAGGCCCAACGACCGTGGGCGTATCACCCGTTGGCGGGAGTGGGCCGGGCAGCGGCACTAACCGGTGACGAACTGCTGCAGTTCGGGTTCGTCGGCTAACCCCCATGCGGTGATGCGGTCGGAAATCACCTGCCGCAGCTGCGGGGCGCCGAAAATACCGGCGTCGGCGACGTTCCGCACCTTGTCCCGGTAGGCGTCGATATCGCCGCCGACAACATCGAGGTCCGCGGCTCGGGCAGCAATCGCAGCCACCGTCTCGTCGTGGGTGTATTCGAGGCAGTGCGCAACCAGGTTGGCGAAGAATTCCTCGTGGCGCTCTTCATCTTTGGCGATCCGGCAAATGAGCCCCGCCAGCACGGGTTCCTCGATCTGCGCGGCCAGGTTACGGCAAAACACAGCGTGGGAACGCTCGTAGAAAGCCATGTATGCCAGGGTTTCCAACTGGGAATACTGGTCGGCGCGGTAGCCCTTCATCACGTGCTCGACGCGGACGTTCTCATTGGCCGTTGGATCAACTTCCCGGGTCACCACGAGATATTCCCGCAGCGCGATTGCGTGCAGGTGCTCCTCGGCGGTCCACCGACCCAGCCAGCGTCCCCACATCTCCTCGAGAATGAAGTGCTCCACCAGCTCGCGGTGATGCCCGGCCAGGTTGTCCTTGGTAATCAACAGGATCTCGCACGCGTCGGTGATCACCCGGGGCAGCGTCACCTGCGACGGGTCCCAATCACGCCCACCCAGGAAGGCGAAGTTCTCACCCTGCTCGAACGGCACATAATCGTGCGCGAACCACAGGTCCTCCGTCGCGAGGTGGCGGTCCATGTTTTCGCCGACCATCGGCTCGAGTTCAAGGGTCAGCTCGTTAGGTACAGGTTTCTGTGCCATGTAGTAACAGTAACCCGGCTGTACGTGATTTGTGAAATCGACGCTCCGGGCTAGCGGTCAACCAGCGTCCAGTTTTCTAGTCCCTCGTAGAGCGGGAACTCCCTGGCCAGCCGCGTCACCCGCGCCCGCAGTGCCGCCACATCGGCCGACGTGCCGGCTGCTAGCGCGGTAGCGATGATGTCGGCGACCTCGGTGAACTCGGCGTCACCGAAGCCCCGGGTGGCCAGCGCCGGGGTGCCCACCCGTAGACCTGAGGTCACCATCGGAGGCCGCGGGTGGTTTGGGACCGCGTTGCGGTTTGACAGTGATGCCGATCTCATGCAACAGATCCTCGGCGGCCTTGCCGTCCAGCGGCGAGTTGCGCAGGTCCACCAATGCCAGGTGCACATCGGTGCCGCCGCTGACCACCGACACGCCCGCCTTGGTGACGTCGGGGCCCAGCAGTCGGTCGGCGAGGATCCGGGCACCCGACAGCGTGCGCTGCTGGCGTTCGGCGAACTCCGTTGTTCCCGCGATCTTGAATGTCACCGCCTTGGCGGCGATCACCTGCATCAGCGGTCCGCCCTGCTGGCCGGGGAAGACCGCGGAATTGATCGCCTTGGCGTACGCCTGTTTGCCCAGGATCAGCCCGGAGCGGGCACCGCCCAGCGTCTTGTGCACGGTCGTGGACACCAAGTCCGCATGCGGCACCGGCGACGGGTGCAACCCGGCGGCGACCAGACCGGTCGAAATGCGCCATGTCCACCCACAGGTGCGCGCCGATCTCGAGGGCGATCGACCGGAAGGCCGCGAAGTCGAGGATGCGCGGATAGGCCGACCAGCCGGCGATGATGACCTTGGGCCGGAACTCGCGGGCCCGCGCACGCACGGCGTCCATGTCGATGAGGTGTGTCGTCGGATCCACGCCGTAGAAGCCGGCCTCGTACAGCTTGCCGGAGAAGTTCAGCCGCATTCCGTGCGTCAGGTGCCCCCCGTTGGCGAGGTCGAGTCCCAACAGCCGCTCCCGCGGTGTCATCAACGCGTGCGCACCGCGGCGACTCGTGTGGCAGACGGGGCGCGCGATGCCGCGAGTCGCTACGTGCTAGCCGACCTACAGCGTGAGGCCTGGGTATAGCGGATTGGCGGCCAGCAGCTCGGCGGCGGCGGCGTGCACCCGCTCGGCGGCGCCGTCGGCCAGCATGTACTTGGCCTTCGAGGAGCCCGCCGGTCGGGTGTTGGTCAGCACGTCGACCACCAGTTCGGCCACCCGGTCGAATTCGGCGACACCGAAGCCTCGGGTGGTCAGCGCCGGGGTTCCGAACCGGATGCCGCTGGTGTACCAGGCGCCGTTGGGGTCGGCAGGGATGGAGTTGCGGTTGGTGACGACACCGGCGTCCAGCAGCGCCGACTCGACCTGGCGTCCGGTCAGGCCGAACGATGTGACGTCCAGCATCACGATGTGGTTGTCGGTGCCGCCGGTGACCAGCCGTGCACCGCGCCGCAGGAACCCGTCGGCCAGGGCCTTGGCGTTGTCGGCGATCCGCTGGGCGTAGGCGGCGAACGTCGGTTGGCGGGCCTCGGCGAGGGCGACCGCCTTGGCGGCCATGACGTGCGGCAGCGGCCCACCCAGCACCATCGGGCAGCCCTTGTCGACGGCATCGGCGTAGTCCGGTTGGGCCAGCACCAGGCCGCCGCGCGGCCCCCGCAACGACTTGTGGGTCGTGGTAGTCGTGACGTGAGCGTGCGGCACCGGGTCGTCGTCACCGGTGAACACCTTGCCGGCCACCAGCCCGGCGAAATGCGCCATGTCCACCATCAGCGTCGCGCCCACCTCGTCGGCGATCTCGCGCATCGTGGCGAAGTTGATCCGCCGCGGGTAGGCCGAGTAGCCGGCGACCAGGATCAGCGGCTTGAACTCACGCGCGGCGGCGGCGACGGCGTCATAGTCCAGCAGCCCGGTGGCCGGATCGGTGCCGTAACTGCGCTGTTGGAACATCTTGCCGGAGATGTTGGGCCGGAACCCGTGGGTGAGGTGGCCGCCGGCATCCAGCGACATGCCCAGCAGCCGCTGGTTGCCGAGTTTGGCGCGCAGCTGTCCCCAGTCGGCCTCGGACAGGTCGTTGACGTGCTTGGCCCCGGCCTCGGCGAGGCTGGGCTCCTCGATCCGGGTGGCCAGGATGGCCCAGTAGGCCACGAGGTTGGCGTCGATGCCCGAGTGTGGTTGGGCGTAGGCATATGGCGAGCCGAACAGCTCGCGGGCATGTTCGGCGGCCACGCTCTCGACGGTGTCGACGTTCTGGCAGCCGGCGTAGAAGCGGTGCCCGATGGTGCCCTCGGCGTACTTATCGGACAGCCAGCTGCCCATGGTGAGCAGCACCGCCGGCGACGCGTAGTTTTCGCTGGCGATTAGCTTGAGCGAATCTCGTTGGTCGGCAAGCTCTTTGCGGGTCGCCGCGGCGATGCGGGGTTCGACGGACTCGATGACCTGTAGCGCCGCCCGATAGGCGGCACTCGCGGTCTCGGCGTATTCGGTGCCCGGCGCGGCGGCCGACGTGCTCACTGTCGAGTCTGCTGCCATGCGGTCGAGCCTAGTCTCCGGCTAACCGCGGCAGCGCGGCGATCAACCGCTCGGCCCGGTGGACGAGATCGGCGAAGTCGAGCGCTGGTTTCGCCCTCCAGCGGCCGGCGTAGCCTTGGATCGCCAGTACAGGAGTCGACGTAGCCAGACTCGATCCGGCCGATGCGCAAACCAAGCCTTCACGGATCAGGGAGGCAGGGTCCGTGCCCGCTAACGCTTTCGGGGTCGCCCCAGCCGATCATGGTGTGACCGCTGCTGCAAGACTGGCACGCATGCCGCGGCTTAGCGAGCCGAGCCCCTATGTGGAGTTCGACCGAAGTGAGTGGCGCGCGCTGCGCATGTCAACGCCGCTGGCCCTCACCGAAGAGGAACTGATCGGCTTGCGCGGTCTCGGCGAGCAGATCGACCTGCTCGAAGTCGAAGAGGTCTACCTGCCGCTGGCCCGGCTGATTCACCTCCAGGTTGCCGCCCGTCAGCGGCTGTTCGCCGCCACCGCAGAGTTCCTTGGTGAACCCCAACAGAACCCGGACCGGCCGGTGCCGTTCATCATCGGTGTGGCCGGCAGCGTGGCGGTCGGCAAGTCAACCACTGCTCGCGTGCTGCAGGCGTTGCTTGCCCGTTGGGACCATCACCCGCGAGTGGACCTGGTGACCACCGACGGTTTTCTTTACCCCAATGCCGAACTGGAGCGACGAAACCTCATGCACCGCAAGGGGTTCCCCGACAGTTACAACCGACGGGCACTGCTGCGGTTTGTTACGCTGGTGAAATCCGGTTCCGAGTACGCATGCGCGCCGGTGTATTCGCATCTGCACTACGACATCATGCCCGGGGCCAAGCACGTCGTCCGCCATCCCGACATCCTGATCCTAGAGGGCCTCAACGTATTACAAACCGGGTCGACTCTGATGGTGTCGGATTTGTTCGATTTCTCGCTCTATGTGGACGCGCGGATTGAAGACATCGAGCAGTGGTACGTGTCACGGTTCCTGGCCTGGCGCACTACCGCGTTCGCCAACCCGGAGTCGCACTTCCATCACTACGCGCCGATGACCGACCAGCAGGCCGTGGCCGCTGCCCGGGAGGTCTGGCGCACAATCAACCGGCCGAATCTGGTGGAGAACATCTTGCCGACCAGGCCGCGGGCCACACTGGTGCTGCGTAAGGACGCCGACCACTCCATCAACCGTTTGCGGCTGCGCAAACTGTAGCGCTGTGCGGGGCCTACGCCGGCGATGGCCAATGCGGGGCGACACACCGCAACCTCTAACGGCGGCGCCCCGCACCGGCGGGAAGGGAGTCACGCCCGCAGACGGCGCACTCCGAGGTACTGCAGCAGCGCGAAGAACGCGGTGTACACACCGCTGGCCAGGGTCCCCGCAACGCCCATCGCGGTCAGCGGAAGGGAATCAGCGGCCACCGCCACGACCGCTGCCAGGGTGCACACGATGTTGGCGACGACGACGCCGATCCCGACTCGGCGCAAGTTCGGCAGCGCGGCCAGGCTGAACACCGCGAGGCCGTAGAGCACGAACGCGGCACCCACGCCGTATTCCTCGGCGGATGTCAGGCCGGTCAGCGACGAGATCGGGTCCGCGGCCGCCGCGACGGCCAACCCGGCCAGGCCGGTGAGGGTGGCGTCGACCCGCATCGCAAAGCGCAGCAACGAGTCGGTCGAGTCGTACAGGGGCCGGGTTGCCAGTCCAGAAGTCGCGGTCATGTCAAAACTCCTTGAGATGCCGGTTGGGGTGGAACACATTTGAGCCTGGCGCCTAAGCACTGCCACATCGACGCGTGGCACTGCCAACTACTGCCATGCGCAGGTCAACCGACTTTTAATTCCGGGCTATTCCCCAGCCAACCGGTGGATTACTCGGTGGGAACGGCCACCCGCCCACGCAGATCGGCGGCGATCAGCCGGGCCGCGGCGTTTTGCCAGTTGTGCAGCGAGCGCTGCGGGACCTCGGTGACCAGCCACTGCCAGGCTTGTCGGGCGGTCGGATCCAAACCGGCGGCGGTGGCGTTCTGCGCGTAGGCGCGTACGCCGACGACATACGGGAAATACAGCGAGTTGTAGTAACGCCACTGTTCGGTGGTGCCGAAGTCGCCGCCGTCGCGCGGTTTGAGCCGCGCGATGCGGTCGGCCAGCACAGCCTTGAGTTCGTTGGCCCGCTCCAGCGGCTGGTCGGGCGCCCCCCGCGCGGCCAGTCGCTCGTCGATCATCGGCAGCGCGGTCAGCGGGCTGGCGACCAGCTTGGATAGGTCGCCGTAGTGACCGAGCGCGCGGCGGGTGAGCCGCGCGAAGGTGTCGTCGTCCAGGTCGTCGAGTGGATCGGCCGATCGCAGTGGCAACGCCGCCCCGGTGTGCCGCAGCGCGGCCCGGTCGGCGCGCAGCGCCGGCGACCGCGACCACGCCAGCCAGTCCAGCATCCCCGCCAGCGGGTCGGCCAGCACCTGCACCGAGATCGCGATCGCCAAGCTGGTGAACAGCAGCACTGTCAGCGTGGTCTGCGCGGTGGCCTCATGCGGGGTCACGGCCAGGCCGATGAGCGCCTGGCCACCGAACAACAGCGCCACCACGATCGAGCCGGTGAACGAGCGCAGCATGTCCGCACGCAGCGCCTGGCCCTCGTCGAAGGCGTCCCACAGCGCCACCGCCACCCCGAGCAACAGCAGGTCGAAACCCGTCGACGTCAACGCCAGCCAGCTGGGCAACAGACCCAGCGGAATGATCAGGATGGCATTGCCCAGCGCAAAGAACAGCGTCGCGACGATGACCACACCAGCGACCGGGATGGGCTGGGCGGGCCGCACCAACGCAGCGACCATCGCGCCCAGCGTCGACGCCGAGATCACCGCGAACATCAGCACGTGGCCTGGTCGCAGCGGCCCGTCGACCCCGCCGGCCATCATCGCACCGACCAGAGCTAGCGCACCGACGCCGCCGACGAGCAACAGCTCACCGGTGCGTGCCCGCCAGCTGTCGCATGGCCGGGACAGTTCGACAAGCACCGCAAACCATGCCACGCCGGGAACGGCAACCAGGTAGATCTCGAGGTGGCTGAGGAGTCCGGTGTGTGCAACGCTGGCCAGCCGCACCGCGTCGAGGGCCACCACGATCGCGAAACCGCACAACCCGATTGCCGCCAGCGCAAGCACCACCTTGCGCGCATCACGGGCCAGCAGATACAAGCCGAGCCACCAACTCAGCGTGAACACCACGGCCGACATGGCAGCCATGCACCTAGTGTGGCACGGACGCCGGGTGCCGCTACATGCCGTGACGGCGGTGCCGCAAGCTGTAATCACGCAGCGCGCGGAGAAAATCGACCCGGCGGAATGCGGGCCAGTACGCTTCGGTGAACCACATCTCCGAGTACGCACTCTGCCACAGCAGGAAGCCGGACAACCGCTGCTCGCCTGAGGTTCGGATGACCAGGTCGGGGTCGGGTTGCCCTGAGGTATAGAGGTTCTCGGAGATCGCGTCGACGGTCACCGCGTCGACGAGTTCCTCAGCGGTCCCGCCGTTGGCGAGTTCCTTGCTCAACAACGCCCGCACGGCGTCGGCGATCTCCTGCCGGCCGCCATAAGCGACCGCGACGTTGACATGAAAGCCAGTGTTGGGCCGGGTGGAGTCCACGGCTTCGCGCAGCCTGCGAGCCGGTTCCTCGCCCAAAAGCCCCAGATCCCCGACGGTACGTACACTCCAGCGGTTGGCCGGCGCACAGATTTCCTCGACGACGTCGGTGATGATTTCGATGAGCGCGGCCAGTTCGTAGGGGTCGCGTTGCAGGTTTTCCGTCGACAACAGGTAGACGGTGGCCATTTCGATGCCGGCTTCTTGGCACCACCGCAACATCTCGGCGATCTTGGCAGCGCCCATCCGGTAGCCGTAGCTGACGTCGTCGTAGCCGGCGCTGCGAGCCCAGCGCCGGTTCCCGTCGCACAAGACGGCGATATGGCGGGGCAGCGCGGATTCGGACGCAGCCAGGCCCTGCCGCAGCCGCATCTCGTAGATCCGGTACAGCGGTTCCTTCAGACGCGCCGGAATGATCTCCACGAAGATCCAGACTACTGTGACCCGCAACAATTTCCGGTGAACTCCCGCGGATCACAAAGCATCTACACAGACATCCCCACTACCGTGGTCACCGACAGTTACTGGCATCCCAACGGGCGAGGCAGCAACGAAGATGACTGGCCAGGTCAGCGCGGCCACGAAACCAGAGCCGCAGCCGCGGGCTTTCACGCCGACCAACCCCGTCGAGCACGCTGCCGAGCAGCTCGTCGAGGGCGTCGGCCGCCTGATCAAGCCGCGGTTGCGCGGCTGGATCCACGTCCACTCCGCCGCCGTGACCGTCGTCGCGGGCGCGGCACTGGTGGCGGTGTCATGGGCGGTGGCTTCCACCCGCGCCGGACTGGCCACGCTGACCTACACCCTGGCCGCCGTGGCGATGTTCGCCGTCAGCGCTATCTACCACCGCATCCACTGGAAATCGACCACTGCCCGGTATCGCATGAAACGGCTCGACCACTCGATGATCTTCGTGTTCATCGCCGGCAGTTACACACCATTCGCCATGCTGGCCATGCCGCCTCATGTCGGGCGCCTGGTGCTGTGGATCGTGTGGGGCGGCGCCCTGGCCGGGATCGTGCTGAAGGTGTGCTGGCCGTCGGCGCCGCGCTGGGTGGGCTTGCCGCTGTATCTGCTGCTGAGTTGGGTGGCGGTTTGGTTCACCGGCACGATCCTGCACGGCGCCGGGGTCGCCGCGTTCGTGCTGCTCATCGTCGGCGGCGTGGTGTACAGCGTCGGCGGCCTGCTCTACGGGCTGCGCTGGCCGGACCCGTGGCCGACGACCTTCGGCTACCACGAGTTCTTCCACGCCTGCACCGCGGTGGCGGCGATCTGCCACTACATCGCCATGTGGTTCGCGGCGTTCTAGCCTGGCGACGATGCGGGCCGTACAGGGCCCGAGGTGGGTACCACCCGCTTGCGGGGGAGAGCCGGGCAATCGGTCTAAAGCCCGGCCGGTCGCTGCCCCAGTGGCCACAGCTGCCTGGTCGTTGAATGCCGTGCTGCGACGATCCGCTAAAGCTGGGTGACGTTTGCCGCCGACCAGTAGGCCTTCATCGCGGTGACCTTGCCGTCTTCGTCGAACACCATCACGTCGATCGGCTCGATCCGCATCTTGCTGCCGCCAGCCGTCACGGTCAGCCGAAACTGGAACGCCGCCTCGTTGCCGGCGACCCGCAGCGACACCAGCTCGCAGTCCCGGTCGGCTTTCTCGATCACCGAGTAGAAACCGCGGATCGCCTGCCGCCCGATGTGCACCTCGCCTCCGACCGGATCCTCAAGGGCCGCGTCGTCGGCGTACAGCTCGACCAAGTCGTCCACGCTGCCGTTGGCGAGCAGCGCGATGTACCGGTTGACGGTGTCGGTGATGGCTTGAGTTTTATCGGGGGCACTCGGCATGACAGGCACGCTACTACCCGGGCACGTCCAACGCGGCCACCAGTTCCGGCGTGGTGGTGACCGGCAAATCGCAGACCTGTCCCCGGCACACATAGGCGGCGTCGGCGCCGGCCACCCGGTCCCGGCCGACCAGCAGCTGCGACGAACCCGCTTCGCCGCCGACGACGATCGCCCCGCCGGGCGCCAGTCGCCGTGCGTCGGCCAGCAGCGAGGACCGCGACGCGTCGCAAGCGATTGCGATCTGCAGCGGCCCGCGGACCGCGGATTCGGCGACCGTCAGCCAGTGCCCGGCCGAGCGGGGAGCGCGTGCTAGCAGCGGGGAATGCGCCAGCAGCGCATCGGCGGCCGCCTGCCGGTATCGGTCGGCGCGGTCACCACCGGCCAGGTGCGCGGCGCTCAGTAGCGCCTCGGTGATCGACGACGCCCCCGATGGCGTCGCCCCGTCGAGGGGGTCGGCGGGCCGGAACATCAGCTGCTCGGCGTCGTCAGCGCTGTCGAACCAGCGGCCGGGCCGGTCCGGATCGGCGAAGTGCGCCAGTGCGGTGTCGAGCAGCTCGGTGGCCGTCGTCAACCACGCTTCGTCGGCGGTCAGCTGATACAACGTCAGCAACCCGGTGGCCAGCATCGCATGGTCCTCCAGGATGGCCGCGCTCTCGCCGACCACCCCATCCAGGCTGGCCCGCCGCAGCCGACCGTCGACGATGTGCAGGTCCACCAGCGCCGTAGCGCATCGCCGGGCGGCGTCGACCAACTCAGGCGCTTCCAGCGCCACACTCGCCTCGGCCAGCGCGGTGATCGCCAGCCCGTTCCAGGCGGTGACGACCTTGTCGTCGCTATCGGGCTGAGGCCGGGTGA
Organism: Mycobacterium sp.; assembly: GCA_035625875.1. GTDB lineage: Bacteria > Actinomycetota > Actinomycetes > Mycobacteriales > Mycobacteriaceae > Mycobacterium. The sequence continues at coordinate 27,166 of DASPOT010000074.1, forward strand.
GCCGGGCCGCCAGCAGCGCGGTTCGGACGCGCTCGAAGCGGGCCGGGTCGTCGGGATCGGTCGGCAACTGCAGCACCGAGGCGCCGGCTTCGAACGTCCCGGAGTCAGTGACCGCGAAAACCTCTGCGGCCCAACGACCGTCGTCAGCTCCGAGCACCTCGGTCAGCTGCTCTCGCGTCCAGACGTACGTCGAACCCTCCCGCCCGTCGGCGTCGGCATCCAGCGATGAGGTGAACATCTCGGCGTCGGCCAGCTCGTCGAGCAAGAACCGCGCGGTCTGCCCGGCGACCCGGTGCGCGAGTTGGTCCCCGGTCCGCCGGGCCCAGTGTGCGTACACGCGCAACAGCAGCGCGTTGTCGTACAGCATCTTCTCGAAATGCGGTACCACCCAGGCATTGTCGACGCTGTAACGGGCGAACCCGCCGGCCAGCTGGTCGTAGACACCACCGCGCGCCATCGCGGTGCACGTGCGGGCAACCGCCTCCAGCGCTGCGGATGACCCGCTGCGTTCATAGTTGCGCAGCAGCGCCTCCAGCAGAGCCGACGGCGGGAATTTCGGCGCCCCGCCAAATCCACCACGAACCGTGTCCTCGTCGCGCAGCACGGCGGCGACGGCGTGGTCGCAGAGCGCCGGCGCCACCTCCGGACCGCCGCCGGGCAGTCCCGACGCCATTGCCCGAAGCTCACCCGCGATGCGGTCAGACGCCTCCTCGACCTCACCGCGGCGGTCCCGCCAGGTAGCGGTGACCGCCGAAAGCAGTTGCAGGAAAGCGGCTTTCGGGTAGTAGGTGCCACAGAAGAACGGGCGGCCGTCGGGTGTGAGGAAACATGTCATGGGCCAGCCACCTTGCCCGGTGAGCGCGACAGTGGCGTTCATGTAGACGGCGTCGATGTCCGGCCGTTCCTCGCGGTCGACTTTGACGCACACGAACCCGGAGTTCATTGCGGCGGCCACCTCGTCGTCCTCGAACGATTCGTGGGCCATGACGTGACACCAGTGGCATGCCGCGTAGCCGACGGATAACAGGATCGGCACATCGCGCTCGGCGGCCTCGGCCAGGGCCTGCGGCGTCCACTGCTGCCAGTGCACCGGGTTGCCGGCGTGCTGGCGCAAATACGGGCTGGCGGCCCCACCGAGCGTGTTGGTGGCGGGGCTCATCGCGGGGTCCTGAGGCTCGATTGTCCGGCTCCTCCT
>DASPOT010000075.1:0-8173 GCA_035625875.1 Mycobacterium sp.
TCGAGCGTCCAGCCCGACCACCCAGCACAGAAGTCCGCCACCACAGCCCCGAGCACCCCGCGGCCGTAGCGCCGAACGGCCACGAAGCAGCCGTACACGCCCGGTGGTTGACGTTCCCATCGGTGAAGATGGCTAACCGCCCCTTTTTACCGGCGAATGGCAATGGCCGCCTGCCAAGTGTCGAATCAAGACTTTGTCCTTGAAGGCGACCACGACATCGTCGGTCTCGATCGGCTTGGCGTAATCGATCCCGCTGGGTTTCGGCGGCGCCGTGGGGGTTCGGGTTTGGCTTTCGGATGTGAATGCCGGCCGATGCGGTGCGAGGCTGTCAGCCCCATCGGCGCGCCGGCCAGACGGACCTCGATGCGGGTCAAATCAAGCGGGTCGAACACCAACTCCACCTTTGCGACCCACCAGCGCCGGGTCGACCTCGTAGCTGTTGCCACCCGTCCCAGACGAATATGCTCACCCACGCTGCACCTCCAGATCTTCTGTAATGAAACAAAGTTCGCGCCGCGTGGCCGGGGTATCCGTTGGGCGCTAGTGGCTTCGGGCAACGATCACCGGTGTGCGGGCCGCATGTGCCACTGCGGTGCTGACCGATCCGAGCAGCATTCCGGTGAACCCGCCGCGGCCGTGACTGCCGACGACGACAAGCTGGGCCGACTCGGAGCGGTCCAGAAGGTGCGTGGCCGGTCGGTCGTACACCACGATGCGGGTGACGCTGACGTCCGGGTAGCGTTCCCGCCAGCCGGCCAAGCGCTCGGCCAGGGTTTCCTCAGCCGCCGATTGCATCGCCGACCATTCCATGCTCGGGATATGGGCCATGTCGGCGTTGCGCCAGGCGTGTAGGGCGGACTCATTACATTCCGCGCCAGCGCGGTGTCTGGACGAGGGCCTTTTGGCCCGACGTGATCGCCGAACGTCGCCTGTGACTCACCGAATTCGGATTTCTGATGCGCGCGACCAACAACACCCAGGAACAAAGGTGCCTGGCAATCAGGCTGTCGGCGCGCCCGGCAGGTCAGGCACCGGGCAGTTATACAGGACATCGGCAGGCGCCACCTGCCGCCGAATTAGTCGTTGCACGTGCAATCGGGGTGACCGCACTTGCAGCCAGGTGCTTGGGTGCAAGCGGGGTCACCACATTTGCAGTCGGTGGACTTGCAGTGGCAGGGTTCGGTTTCTTTCATGCGCTGAACAATACCCGGGTAGGGTATCACGGTCAAGTGTTATACGTGCGTGTCTGGAAGTTGGGGTCGCCCCTACCGGTGCGCTTGGGTGCCGGTTGTCGCCGCGCTTGATCCAACCGCAATGGCTCCATCACGCGGTGGCAATCAGGAGCGGACGAGTCGCGCGATGGCAGCGGAGGCTTCGGCCAGCTTCACCTGGGCCTCCTTGCCGCCCTCGGCGAGCGCGTGGCTCACGCAGTGGTCAAGGTGCTCGTCGAGCAGGTTTAACGCCACCGACCGTAAGGCACTGCTGGCGGCGCTGATCTGGGTGAGGATGTCGATGCAGTACTTGTCCTCGTCGATCATCTTCGCGATGCCGCGCACCTGACCCTCGATTTTGCGCAGCCGCTTGGCGTAGGTGTCCTTGTGCGCGACATATCCGTATGTGGCTGCCATCTGGCCTCCCAGCATCCTCGTCATCGGGCCGATCTCGGCCTTCCTGCTGCGTGGTGACGATGTTGTCGGTCACCACCGCCGCCTTCACAGTCATTGGGGTTGCCGATCTCAGCCTTGGTCTTCTCGATCGCGCCCTGGTGACTGATCATCGACCGCCGCCGCAGCGTGTCGAGGCAAGTGCCTGCCAAGACCGCGGAAATGCCAGTGATGGTGGGTGGCACATAACCACTCTACCTACCCGGCTGGGGTAGATGAAGTCGATCTTTGCTGACGCGCGTTACCTGTAAGAAATGACGTGATCGGCAATGTTGTTGCAGCTCAGGACATCTTCTACATGGGTAGGTTGTGGTCTGGACTGCGGTTGCGACTTACACATGTGGACCACGCGTGCTTGTGATCGCAGGCTGTATCAGCGGTGACCCGCGTCAGGTTCTAAGGCCAGAACTAACGACCTTTGCCCCGGCCCAGCCGCCGCCCGCCCCGGCGAGGGATTCGCCGAAGCGGGGGCTGCGTGTTTGGCTCGGTGCTCGCGCTCGTTTCCTCGTCGGCGAGTTGATGGAGAGTCGTTGCCGATGTGCGGGCGTTGTCGAGACCGCTGACCGTCGCGCCGGTGTCGCGGGGGGTGTCGAGGACCCTCGCCGTGGCGGGTGTCAGGCGGGCTGTGGATTACTGAGTTTGAGGCGGGAGCCGACGCTGTTGGGGATGTAGGCGTGTGGCATGGCCTGGGCGAGGGCGTGGGCGGCGCGCCATCCGGTGCAGTGGGCCCCGATGATGGCCTGGGCGCCGATTTCGGCCAGCGCCTCGACGGTGGGTTTGATGATGGGTTCGAAGGCGGGTCCGCTGAGGTGAAAGCCGCCGACGACGGCGGCGACGGTGTCGATGCCGGTGAGCCTTCGGGCGTAGCGGACGATGTTGACGATGCCGGCGTGCCCGCACCCGGTGAGCACAACTAGTCCGTGCCCGGCGACGTGGATGATGAGGGCCTGGTCGTCGAGGATCAGCGGGTCGGGTGCCCAGGTGCCGTCGGTGAGTGCTTGGTGGAACGGCATGCCGTGTTCGAAGTCGCTACTTCGGTCGACCTCGCCGGTGATGAGCACCGAATCGTCGAACAGCAGCGAGGGCTGGCGGCGTTCGATGATGTCGAGGCCGGCCTCGGCCAGCGCGCTGCGGCTGGGTGAGGGAAGTTCGAGCTCGAAAAGTCCGGGAATCGCGATGCGCCGCTTGGTGAAAGCTCCCGGGTGCACGACCAGCGGCAGATTCGATGGACCGACTGAGCGGATGAATCCGTCCAGGCCGGTGACGTGGTCGGGGTGTCCGTGGCTGAGCACCACCAGCTCAATGTCGCGCGGGGACAGCCCGAGTCGGCGCATGTTGTCGCACAGGCCGTTGGGGGTCATGCCGGCATCGAAGAGCAGATGGTGGTCGTGGCCGGCGCGGGTGGCGGTGACCAGCATTGAGAACCCGTGCTCGGCCAGGGGGATGTCGTAGGTTTCGCCGGTATCGAGCACATTGGTCGCCAACCGCGATGCGGTGGCGGCGGCGAGCAGTCCGTGTCGGTGCACGGGCCCCTGATCGGCCAGCAGCAGGTCGGTGCTGTTGTCGACCAGCGTGGTGAGGGTGACCGCGTCGACCGGGGCCGGTGTGACCGGATCAGACGGTGCCACAACGGGTTCGGGGAGAATCGCCGGGGAGGACACGGCGCCGGAATGAAGATGGGGTTCGGTGCACATCGTTAGCCTTCTCGATCAAATTCCGGACTCACGCTAGCGGCGGCTGACTGGGGTCGCGAGGGCATTAATGCCCTTTCTAGCCATCTCCGCGGAAGCGGCAATAAATCACCTGTCGTGCGGGGGTTGTTTCGTGAACGAGCCGGTTGCCCACTGGCCGGGGCCCGGCGAGCCGGAGTAGACCTTTGGCCTTAGCGGCGGAGCCTGAAGTGCCCTATCGACCGGGCCGGGGCGCGGTGAGCATTACATCGTGTGTTGAAATTGGGGAGATCCATGTCGGCGCCGTTGCTGGTTATTCATGCTCATCTGCTCGATCCGACGGTGGGCGCGCTCAGCGACGCCTCCTGGTTGGAGGTTGCCAACGGTCGGATCACCGATACCGGCACCGGTACACCGCCGCCGGCGAGCTCCGATACGCGGGTGATCGACGCGGCCGGGGCGACGGTGATGCCCGGGTTGATCGATGCGCACGTGCACGTGTTGCTGACCGCGCTCGATTTGGCCGACGCGAATACCTGGACCCCTGGCTATGCCACGGTGCGCGCGTTGGCCGAGGCCGAGCGGATGCTGCGGCGCGGGTTCACCACGGTGCGAGATGTGGGCGGCGCCGACTATGGCATGGCCCGCGCCATCGACGAGGGTCTGGCCCTGGGCCCGCGGTTGATCTTCGGTGGCAAGGCCTTGTCCCAGACCGGTGGCCATGGCGACCTGCGCGCCAAGGCCGACGACACCCTGCCGTGCTGCCAGGCGCGGCCAAGCTTTGCCCGCATCGCTGACGGGGTTGATGAGGTACGCCGGGCGGCGCGCGACGAGTTCCGCAAGGGCGCAGCGCATCTGAAAATGCTGTGCTCCGGCGGAGTGGCCTCGCCACTAGACGAAGTCTGGCAGGTGCAGTACAGCGACGAGGAGATGCGCGCGGCGGTGCAGGAGGCCGACAACCACAACCGCTACGTCACGGTGCACGCTTACCATCCCCGCGCGGTCAACCGCGCGCTGCGCGCGGGGGTCCGCTGTGTGGAACACGGCAACCTGCTCGACGACGAGACGACGGCGTTGCTGCTTGAGCATGATGCGTACTTGGTGCCCACACTGGTGACGTTTGACCAGCTGCACCGATTCGGTAAGCAGGCCGGCCTGCCCGAAGCCTCCTACCGCAAGCTCGCCGAGGTTCGCGAAGCCGGGCTGACCAGCCTGGATAAAGCCCACCAGGCCGGTGTGAACCTGGTGTACGGCAGTGACCTTCTCGGACCCATGCAGGCGGCCCAGCTTGATGAGTTCGTGTTGCGTACTCAGGTCCAGCAGCCGATCGATGTCATTCGCTCGGCCACCATAGTCGCGGCCAAACTACTCAACCTGGAAGGCCAGATCGGCACCCTGACCCCAGGCGCACACGCCGACCTGCTGATACTTGACGGCAACCCGCTCGCCGACATCACCGCACTGATCACACCCGAACAGCACCTGCGCTACGTGATCCGTGCCGGCCAACCGCTCGCCGTCGCCATCGCCGCCACTTAACCAGGCCGTGGCATCGCAGTGTGTCGGCGCGGGCTAAACACCGGCTGATGTCTCCTCGCTCGTTGTTGTCACGCGGTAACGGATTGGCGTTGCGCGGCACCGGTTTCCACCTGGGGCTCGATCGCCGACGGTTCGGCTGTCGGGGGCAGGGGTTGGACGCGGTAGCGGCGCAGGCGGTTGGCGTTGCCGACCACCGACAGTGAGGACATGGCCATCGCGGCGGCCGCGATCATCGGTGAGAGCCGCAGCCCCAGCAGCGGGTAGAGCGCTCCGGCCGCAAGGGGGATGCCGATGGCGTTGTAAATCAACGCGAAGAACAGGTTCTGGCGGATGTTGCGCATGGTGGCACGGGAGAGCCGGATCGCGGTGACGACTTCGGCCAGCGACCCGGAGATCAGGGTGATGTCAGCGGCTTCGATCGCGACATCGGTGCCCGTCCCGATGGCAAGGCCGACGTCGGCTTGGGCGAGGGCGGGCGCGTCGTTGATGCCGTCGCCGACCATGCCGACCCGGCGCCCTTCGGCTTGCAGCCGGCGGATCTCGCCAGCCTTATGTTCGGGCAGCACCTCGGCGAGCACCCGCGACACCCCGACCTGGCGGGCGATCGCCGCGGCGGTGCGGGCGTTGTCCCCGGTGATCATCACCACCTGCAGGCCCAGCTTGCGCAAAGCGGCGATCGCCGCGACGGAGTCGTCTTTGACGGTGTCGGCGACGGCGAGCACCCCGGCCGGTTGGCCGTCGACCGCGGCTAGGATGGCGGTCTTGCCCGCGGCGGCCAGCCGCTCGCTGGTGTGCTCGAGTTCGTCTGTGGCGATGCCATTTTCGGCCAACAAGGTCGCGGTGCCCACCAGCACGGTGCGGCCCGCGACCCTGGCCCGGACCCCCTTGCCGGTGATTGAGTCGAAGTCCGTGGCGGCGGGAACGGTGATGCCGCGATCTTGGGCCCCGGCGACGACCGCGGCGGCCACCGGGTGCTCGCTGTCGGCTTCGGCGGCGGCAACCAGCGCGAGAAGCTCGTTTTGCGGGAGTGTCCCGGTTACCCGGATGTCGGTGAGTGCGGGTTTGCCGGCGGTGATGGTGCCGGTTTTATCCAGCACGATGGTGTCGAGTTTGTGCGCGGTTTCCAGGGCTTCGGCCGAGCGGATCAGGATGCCCGCCCGCGCCCCCTTGCCGGTGCCGACCATGATCGACAGCGGGGTGGCCAGGCCCAGTGCGCACGGGCAGGCGATGATCAGCACCGCCACCGCCGACACCAGCGCCAATGTCAAGGCGGGTGTCGGGCCGGTAACGAACCAGATGGCGAAGGTGGCGATGGCGATGGCGATCACGACCGGCACGAAGTACGTCGAGATCGCGTCGGCCAGCCGCTGAATCGGGGCTCGCGACGCCTGGGCCTGCCGCACCATCCGGATGATTTGGGCCAACATGGTGTCCGCACCGACTTTGGCCGCGCGCACCCGCAGCGAGCCGGTGGTGTTGACGGTCGCGCCGATGACGGTGTCGCCGGTGTGTTTGGTCACCGGCATCGATTCCCCGGTCACCATGGACTCATCCACGGCCGACCGGCCGGACAACACGGTGGCGTCGACCGGGATTTTCTCGCCGGGCCGGATCAGGATCTCATCGCCGACAACGACTTCGTCGATGGGGATCTCGGTTTCGGCGCCGTCACGCAGGACACGGGCAGTGCGGGCCTGCAGGCCGAGCAGGGCGCGGATGGCTTCGCCGGTGCCGGCCTTGGCCCGGGCCTCCAGCAGCCTGCCCAGCATGATCAGGGTCAGGATCACCCCGACGGCCTCAAAGTAGACCTCCCGCACGTTGGCCGGCAGCAGCGCAGGAGCGACGGTGACCAGCAGGCTATAGCCATAGGCGGCGACGGTGCCCAGGGTGATCAGGCTGTTCATGTCGGCGCTGCGATGCGCCAGCGCCAGCCAGCCGGTGCGGTGAATCGGCCAACCCACGTAGACCATCACCGGGGTGATCAACGCCAGCTGCGCCCAATGGTTGAGCAATACGGCCGGCACCCAGCGGGCGCCCACGGGTTGAGCCATCACCGCGTACAACACCGGCACGGTGAGCAGCGCGCCGATCACCACCCGGCGGGTCAGGTCAGCGATCTCGGCGCGCCGTTCCTCGGCCTGGGCGGCCTCGACCTCGGCGGCGGCCGGCTCGGCCGCACCAACCGCAGGAGCGGAGCCAGCGGCCGGGCTGGGGGCCTGTTCCTGTTCCCCTTGCCAGGGAGCGGCGCCGTCGGGGGTGACGACGAGGGTGCCGTGGATCATGTTCATGCCGCAGGAAAATCCGAACGACCCCGGCTGTTGAGGGGTGAACCTGACGGCGGTGCGCTGATGGGCAGGCAGCGCCGCCGACAATTGCAGATCGGGAAAGACCACCCGCGAGCTGCAATCCCCGGTTTCTTGGCGGTCGAATTCGATCTCCACCGCAATGCCCTGGCGGACTTGGACGACGCTGGGGTTGTACCCACCGCGGATCGTTATTTGGACCCGCTGCACCCCGGCGCTCACCGCGGCGGCGCGGGCGGCACGGCGCGGGGCTAAAAAGTACCACGCCAGCCCGGCGATCGCCAGGGCCGCGCCCGCCACGACGATGACGTCAACGCTGGACACCATGAGATCCTCGCCAGCCGGGACAAATCAGGCGTTGCGCTGTGGACGGCGCTCTGGGACGGCCTGCCGCGCCAGGTCGCCCATGCGGGCCTGGTACGTCTCGGCATCGATCTCCCCGGACAGCCGCTGCCGGACGATGAGAGCCTCCTCGACCAGGCCCCGACACCGCCACAGGCTCGCACTCGTGTCCGACGGCAATGGATCGGATAGCCGAGCGGTTGGTTCTGGCGCGGTTTGTTTGCGACGCGGCCGGTATCCGCGCATGACGGCCGCGATCGCGGCCGCGACGAACGTAAGCAGCAGCACAACACCAATCAGCATCGCGGCCCAATCAGCGCTGGTGAGCTGTCCATATCCCGAAGTCACCGCACTCACCTCACTCGCCGATCTCCGCCGGCCCGCTGGCCGCTGCCATCCACTGTCCCGCGCCATACCCGCCGGGGGTAGGGACTTAAGCCACCGCAGGCGGGGCAAAAAGTCTCTACCCCCCCGCACTGGCCGACAACAACAGTGGAGGTTGCCACGGTGCACCCCGGCAGGAGGTTGTTGCCATGAATGATTTTTCACCGCGTCGTCAACCAGTTAGCGCGCTGACGCACCGCGAGCACGATCCTCGGCGCCGCGAACGGAAGCTGTGGTGATGGCCGACGCCGCGTATGGCCTGTGGCCGTTG
>DASPOT010000076.1:0-21370 GCA_035625875.1 Mycobacterium sp.
GGGCGTGAGGCCCGGGAACCGGTACTCGGGTCGCGGCGTCAACAGGTCGTTGCCGATGGAACGCTGGTGCTCCAGGAACTCGGCGGTCACGACGGCGCAGATGGTGTGCAGGCCGAGGTCCTCGGGCCCGGTCGAGCAGCAACCGTCGCGGTAGAAGCCGGTCAGCGGGTCGGTGCCGCACGGTTCCAGCGGGCCGCCCAGCACGTTGCGATCAGGCACCGGCCCAGTATCCCCCTCGCCGGGTGCGAGCTGTCGCCATGGACCTGCACCTGAACAGCCCGAGTGAGTAACTGTGATCTTGAAAATAGCCTCCGTAGTGGCTTGGAGACACCAAGCCCGTTGTCGCACAAAGAGAAATGAGCAACAAGTGGAGGTTTCGGGACCTACGGTTGGCGCGGGTTCAAGTCTCCCGTCCGGCCACACAAGTGAACATGTGCGGTGTCCCACGTACTGGAACATCTGCACGGTGCTACGGACGAGGACGGGCGATTGACCCCGTCGGCCGCCGCGTCAACTGGTGATCTTGGCATCGCTAGGAGAAGAGCTCCGGATGCGCGGTGATGTACTCCTCGACGGTCAAAGCTGGCTGGCCCGTGATCTTTTCGACGTCATCGGTGGCTCTGTCGTAGCGGCCGGCTCGGTGCAGTCGCGCCATCGTGGCGATGTGCTGCTGAACGTGCGCGGGCAGCCCCAGCGGCTTGAGAACCTCCTCGACCCAGGTGTCATAGGGTGTGTCGACGCCGGTTATCGGCCGGTGCAATGCGCGGGCATACTGCGCGGCCAGTCCGTTGATGTCGAGGCTTGCCGGGCCGGTCAATTCGTAGACGTCGCCAATGCGGTTCGCCGGACACAACAGCACGGTCGAGACCACGTGGGCGACGTCGCTGGCGGCTATCGGTGAGGTGCGGCCGGTTCCGAATGGGAGCTGCAACACGTTGCGTTCTCGCAATGACGGCACGGCCAGCCAGGTGAACAGCGGATTGTCAAGAAACACCGTCGGCCTGACGTGCACGACGGGCACCCCGGACCAGTTCATGACTCGCTCGGCGAGCCAGTGCAGGCGATGCTGACGAGATTCCTCGCTGCTGGTGAGGGTCATTTGCGAGACGGTCATCTGTGACATGTTCACGATCACTTCGAGCCGACCGGATTCCAGGGCCGCGGCGCACACGACCGCCGTCGCCTGCAGGTAATCCGGTGAGACGCTCATGCTGAAGAACATGCGATCCACGCCGGTCATCGCGTCGACGACGTTCTGCGGGTCGGTCAGGTCGCCGACCACTACTTCAGCGCCGAGTTCCCGCAGCGGTATGGCCCGCTCGTCGTCGCGGTGAACCAGTGCGCGCACCCGTTCCCCGCGGCCTCGCAACTGCTCGACCACCAGCCGGCTCACCCCGCCGGTGCCGCCACCGGCGCCGGTGATCAGATACAAGGGCCCACTCATGCTGAGCTACAGCGGATAGCCAGCAGCTGGTATTCCCGCGCTTCCTCGGTCGGCGGAATGACGGGCTGTTTTCGGCCTCTTGTGCGGAATACACTTCAACCGGCTTCGAGTCGTCCGGCAAAAGGGTGGCATGTCGTCACCACATTGGGAGGCGGTCAGGAGCTGCTGGTGCACGCACCCAAAGGATGGCGGCGATGACCGTGGTACGAGCAGCAGGTGTGCAGATCAGTCCGGTGCTTTATAGCCGCGAGGGCACTGTCGAACGGGTCATCGCGAAGATCGATGAGCTGGCCGCCCATGGGGTGCAGTTCGCGACCTTTCCCGAAACCTTCATCCCCTACTATCCGTACTTCTCATTCGTGCAGCGCCCGTTTGAGATCAGCAAAGAACACCTGAGATTGATGGAGCAGGCGGTGACGATACCGTCGGCGGCCACTCACGCGATCGGCGACGCTGCCCGCCAAGCCACAATGGTGGTGTCCATCGGCGTGAACGAACGTGACGGCGGTTCGTTGTTCAACACACAGTTGCTGTTCGATGCCGACGTGTTCGATGCCGACGGCACTTTGATCCAGCGCCGTCGCAAGATCACACCCACCTACCACGAACGCATGATCTGGGGTCAGGGCGATGGCAGCGGACTGCGGGCTATCAGCAGCGCTGTCGGGCGCGTCGGTCAGTTGGCGTGCTGGGAGCACTACAACCCGCTGGCGCGGTATGCACTCATCGCGGATGGCGAGCAGATCCACTCGGCCATGTTTCCCGGATCGTTTGGAGGCGACCTGTTCTCACAACAAACCGAGACCCAGGTACGCAATCACGCTCTGGAATCGGGTGCCTTTGTTGTCGTTGCGACCGCCTGGCTCGAGCCCGATCAGCAGGCACAGATCATGGCTGACACCGGCGGCCCGGTGGGCCCCATCTCATCTGGCTGCTTCACAGCGATTGTCACTCCGGAGGGCCAACTGTTAGGTGAGCCCCTGCGTTGCGGCGAGGGACACGTGATCGCTGACCTGGACTTCTCATTGATCGACAGGCGCAAGGCGCTCATGGACGCCAGCGGGCACTACAGTCGGCCGGAACTGCTTAGCCTGCTCGTCGACCGCACACCGAGCGCGCACGTCCATGAGCGGCATCCCGACCAGCAACACTGGGCGGGGGTCGAGGAGATCGACCATGTCGGCCCCTGATCCGCGCGAGGTCCAGTTCCCAGGTGTCCGTCTGCGGTTCGACAGCAACAAGACTTATGACGAATTGGTCGCCACGTTGTTGGCAGATGTCGGTGATGCACCCGTCCGCATGGACGACCTTCTGACGGGAGCTCACGGAAATTGGGAGTCCTATGTCAACCAGGTCGAATCCTATTTGGGCCCAAGTAAGTTCATGCTCTTCGGCCTCATCGACCATGGCGGCTGGATCAAGCTGAGCGGCATTGACCGGAAAGTGCTGCGCGCCATCATCGGCAACCCGCTCATCGCGATCACGATGCTGCGTCACGACGTGACGGCCGGCCTGTTCGCGCCGGTCGAGCTGCTGCTGGTCGAACAGCCTGACGGTCACAGCAGTCTGTTCTACGTCAAGCCCTCCTCACTCATGGTGGTCGAAGATAACCCGCCGCTGCTTGCCGCTGCACAGGAACTCGACGCCAAACTGGCAGCGCTGGCGGCAAAGATCACGGGCACAGAAGCCGACTAGTGCGAACGGCGAAGTCTGAAGTACGAGATCAGATTGGCTGCGGAGGAGTTTCAACCACCGTGGAGCACCTTTTGCCGCAACTCAACCGATGCGCGGTTGGCAAGGCGGTGATCGGAGGCAACCGCGAGGCACAGCCGTTCTTCGGCCAGCACGACTGATTGCAGGCGATCGTCGGCGGGTGGCGTTGGCGCGACGATCACGACATCCAGCGCGGCTCGCCGTATCTCGCAGATACGGCTGAACCGGACAGGTTCGCGCTCACGACACCTCGGCAGGCCGCAGCATCCGCCCGCTGACGAGCGCCGATAGCCAACCGGACATCAGTCGTCCGCCCGTGGACGTCACCCGATTGCGCCACCCGGGAACGACCACGGCGTGGCCCCGGTCCAGGGCGCGCAGCCCGGCGGCCACGACGGGTTCAGGTGCGGCGAGGCGGCGATAGACCGCGGTGTGCGAGACATCCGATCCGAGCGCATCGACGAATCCGGTGCGGGTGGGCCCTGGGCACAGCGCTGTCACGGTGACACCGGAGCCACGGGTCTCTGCCCACAAGGCCTGGCTTAGCGACAGCACGAACGCCTTCGAGGCGCCGTAGGTGGCTTGATAGGGGCCGGGCTGAAACGCGATGGTGGAGGCAACGTTCAGAATGCCGCCGCGACCGCGGGCCAGCATTCCCGGAAGCACCGCGTGAGTTAGACGCACCAGCGCGTCGACATTGACCGCGAGCAGATCGTGCTCGCGGCCGGCGTCGATCTCCGAGAACGGGCCGTAGGTGCCGAACCCGGCGTTGTTGACCAGCACCTCGATCGCCCGCCCGTCCAGACGGGCCACCAGGGCATCGATACCGGCGTCGGTGCCAAGGTCTCCGACGACCCGTTCGACGTCAACGTCCGGGGCGGTCTGGCCAACCCGCTGCGCTACCGCGCTTAGCCGAGCCTGATCCCGCCCGGTCAGCACCAACGACAGACCCCGCTGCGCCAGCTGGTCGGCGAAGATTGCGCCCAGCCCGGAACTGGCGCCCGTAACCACGGCCCACCCTGTTTCGTTATGCCGCTGCTTCGACATTTGCTGCTCCTTCCGAAGATGTGAATGGTGTTAATTGCCAATGATTTTCATGTGGTCAACATGTCCCGGGAACGGAGTTGCTTGACGCGATAACCCGGTGTCGCCATGGCGTGGCTGATGACGCCGATCGCTCCACCGAGGATGGGCCATATCGGCCAGAAGTATGAGGCGCCGGTCGTGACGGTGACCGCGGCCCAGACAATGAGCACGACGGCGGCCATCGCGAAGTAGGCGCCGAGGTGAATGCGCACCCCGCGGCGAGCCGCGGCCATCCGGGCGGCGCGGCGGCGAGGATCGTCACGGCGGATGCGATCGAGCGGCAGATCGGCGAGGAGTTCCTGCAACTCCCCGGTTGTACGCGTCTGGAACACCACTTGCACCCGCTCCTCGTACTCATCCATCTGCAGGTAGCCCTGCGCGAGTGCTTGGCCTAGTTGTGCGGCCGTCTTCTGCCGGTCGCGGTCGCCAGCGCGGCCGCTCGGGCTGGTCGCGCTGGTGGTCATGGATATGCCGTCAAGCTGCTTGCTCATTTCTGCCCCTTCCACAGATGTGAATAGCATTAACATAGACCATAATGTTAATCTCGTCAACATGACACCTGAGCAGAAGAAGAGATCGCCTCGATCGACTGCGGCGCGTCGTGACAGCTACCACCACGGCGATCTCAAACGGGCGCTCACCAGCGCCGCGCTATCTCTGGTGGCCGAGAAAGGACCGAAAGGCTTCACCCTGACCGAGGCGGCACGGCGCGCCGGCGTCAGCGCCGCAGCCCCGTACCGGCACTTCGCCGACAAGGCCGAGCTGCTGGCTACCGTCGCCGAACAGGGATTCCTCGAACTGCACGCCGACCTGACCGCAGCCGCCGATGTCGCATCGGAGCCGAAGGGCCGGGTGATCGAACTCGGCCGTGTTTATGTGCGCTGGGCCGTCACCCATCCGGACCACTACCGGGTCATGTTCGGCGCCGAGACCATCACAGCGGGCCACCCGACCCTGGCGGTCGCCGCAGAGCAGGCGTTTGACGACCTGCTCGACGCGATAACGAGGTGCCAGGAGGCGGGGATCGTCTCGGGTCAAGACCCGCGCGAGATCGCCGGACCGCTCTGGTCGCTGGTGCACGGCGTCGCGTCCCTTGCCATCGGTGGCGAACTGCGTGCTGTCGGCATTCACCAAGATCCGGAGGCCATGGTCGCGCGTATCGTGGCCCAACTGCTTGGAGATCGCTGAACCGCGGTTACGCCACCTCGACCGGCCGGGCATGCCCCGTGCGATCACAGGGATGGGGCCGCCCAGCAAAGACCGTGGCCCAGAGCCGATGCCAGTTACACCGGTCGGTCGGCGGTCCCTATCCCAAAGCTTTTCGGGGTAGGTAAGTGGGGGTTAAGTGGTACGGCGGGCGTCTCTGATGAGACAACCTCCAGTGCGCGCCGGCACCCGGCGCCAGCCACGGCCACGAGTGCAACTACAAAAATTTGAGGGGAGCAAACGATGACCGATCTGAAGCTCAAGGTTGGGTGTATGAACTACGACCGCACCCGGCCTCTGTTTGACGGCCGCGCAGCCATCGACGGCGTCGACGCCAGCTTTGAGAGCGCCCCCATTGTGTCGGACATCTTCGAGCGAATGGTGCGGCACCGCGCGTTTGACGTTGCCGAGCTGGGGCTGACGTTCTATCTGCGCACCCTTGACGTCGAGGACCCACCGTTCATCGCCCTACCGATCTTCCCGCTGCGCCATTTTCGTCACTCGGCGATCTTCATCAACACCTCCAGTGGCATCGAAAAGCCGCAAGACCTCGCGGGCAAAACCATCGGTGAACTGGCCACGTACGGCCACGACGCGGGCATATGGCCAAAAGGCATTCTCTCCGACGATTACGGCGTCACGCCCGATCAGTGCCGATGGATCGTCGGCGGCACCAATTGGCCGATGGCGCCCGTTGATTACGTCCCGTTTATGCATCCGGCAGACGTCGACGTGGCAGCCGCCCCGAACGGCAAAGCGCTGGGCGACATGCTCGAAGAGGGACAAATCGACGCGCTTATTTCGGCTCTTGTGCCACAGTGCGTGCTCGAGGGCTCACCGCGGGTCACACGACTTTTCGCTGACTACGAATCGGCTGAGCGCGAATACTTCCGGCGCACCAAGATCTTCCCGATTATGCACACGGTTGTGATGCGCGCAGAGCTTCTCACCCAACATCCAGGGCTCGCGCAAGCCGTGCATCAGGGGTTCTGCGACGCGAAAAACTTTGCGACACAGGAATACGAGCAACATCGCGCCCAGCACCACGCCGATGTCATGGTCCCGTGGTTCAGTGCCCTTTACGACAAGAACAGTCGGCTGCTGCCCGATGACTGGTGGCCCTACGGCGTCGAGGCCAATCGTGAGACCATCGACACCTTCTTGCGCTACTTCTTCGAACAAGGTCTGTCACAGTGCCGGCTTACATTGGAAAGGATCTTCGCACCAGAACTACTCAGAACATAACTCCGACCGTTGTTTTGGTGCTCAGCTCGTCGTCAAAGTCGATCCCAGAGTGGGTCTTGCACCCATCAAAGGTCCGTGCCCGTGACTTGTGCCCGCGGCGGGCCCCGACATCGACGATGGAGATCAGCCGATCGGGGGCCAGCTTGCAGGCGATGCGGAAGGCCCACAGCTGGCCACCAATGGGGACTCTCTCGTGGCCGCGGACAACGGTCGAGCCCGAGGTATCAGCGGCCTTCGATGTTGTTCGGCTTCCTGACCGTGAGGGCCTTTCGGCCCTATGAACGGCATCACCTTACGTGCTCCGATCGATCCGACAGTGTTGGTTGAGGAGATGTCATGGAGATCATCGGTTTCGAGGAGCATTACATGTTTCCCGCTATATCCGAAGCGAATTTGAACAACCCCCTCTTCGACGTCCTGAGGCAGGCGGGACCTTTCGGCGACATGGACCCGCAGGGCGGGTTTCCAACAGGCATCTATGACCTGGGTGAGGGGCGGATCGCCGCGATGGACGCCGCCGGTATCGACGTGCAGATCCTCTCCAACGTCCCGGGCGCAGAACACGCGGAGCCGTCGCTGGCGGTGGAGCTGGCCAGGCAAGCCAACGACACTGTGGCCGCTGCGGTCGCTAAGCATCCCGACCGATTCCTCGGCTTCGCCACCCTGCCCATGGGCGACCCGGCGGCTGCAGCCCGTGAGCTGGAGCGCGCCGTACGCGACCGTGGCTTCGTGGGCGCGCTGATCAATGGCCACATCAACGGGCGTTACCTTGACGACAAATTCTTCTGGCCAGTGTTCGAATGCGCCGAAACCCTAGGCGTGCCAATCTACCTGCATCCCACCGTGCCACCGCAACCGGTGATCGACGCCTACTACAGCGGCTTCGACCCTGCTGTATCGGCGATGTTGTCAATCGCGGGGGTCGGCTGGCACATCGACACCGGAATCCACTGCATCCGGCTGATCCTGGGCGGGGTGTTCGACCGATTCCCTCGGCTGCAGATCATCGTGGGCCACCAGTTCGAAGCGCTGAGTTGGATGGCGTGGCGAGCAGACTACTCGTTTCCGTTGAACCGGAATGGTGGCCTCAAACGCACCATCAAGGAATACTTTCGGGAGAACTTCTACGGCGGCATCCTCGCCGGCGAGTATGCGGACCAACCCCCTGGCGCGATGGATCCCAGTTGGAGTCTGTCCTACAACGCCTATCTGGGCATGGTGAACGTGATCGGCATCGACCGCATCGTGTTCACCACCGACTATCCGTTCGGCAACATCAAAGCCGCTCGGCAATTCTTTGATCAGATGCCCATCAACCCCGCCGATAAGGAAAAGATCGCCCACCTCAACGCCGAACGCCTGCTCAGGCTTTCGATTTAAGGCCAGCCGCAGCACGATCCAGTGGGTTCGTAGCGCCACATCGCGCTCGGCGCCTCGGCCAATCGACGATCTCAACGTGTAAATATCGGTTGCGCAGGACGTTTCAGGCGGAAAAAGCGCGCGAGGAAGGAGATGCGGTCATGGGTGTCTACGCGCTCACAGGATCGGCCTCGGGCATGGGGCACCAGGTCGCGCAGAAGCTGCGCGACGCTGGCCACACCGTGATCGGAGTGGACATCAAGCAGGCAGACATCGTCGCCGATTTGTCGACCGCCGAGGGACGCCAGGGGGCCGCCGCCGACGTTTTGGCGGCGTCGGGCGCCAAACTGGACGGCGCCGTGCTCGCAGCCGGTCTCGGCCCAGGTCGGGCCGCTGACCGTGCGCGCCTGATCGCCCAGGTTAACTACTTCGGCGTCGTTGACCTGCTGGACGCCTGGCGGCCGGCGCTGGCCGCCGCCGACCGCGCGAAGGTCGTTGTTTTCTCGAGCAACTCCACAACGACAACGCCTATGGTTCCCGCGCGCACCGTACGGGCATTCCTCGCGTATGACGCCGAGAAGGCGGTTCGCTCCGTGAGATTGTTCGGCAAGAATGCTTCGATGTTCGTATACGCGGCATCCAAGGTCGCGGTGAGCCGTTGGGTTCGACGTGAGTCGGTGAAGGGCGAGTGGGCAGGTGCAGGCATACGCCTGAACGCTCTCGCTCCGGGAGCGATAATGACACCTCTTCTGGAGGAGCAGCTGTCGGCGCCGAAGCAGGCGAAGCGCGTTCGTGCGTTCCCTGTCCCGATCGGCGGGTTCGGTGACGCTGGCCAGCTGGCCGACTGGGTCCTCTTCATGCTTTCGGATGCTGCGGACTTCTTGTGTGGGAGCGTCGTATTCGTCGACGGCGGGTCGGACGCCTACTTCCGTGCTGACGACTGGCCGAGGACTGTGCCGGCGTACCGGCTGTTGTCCTACCTCAAGCGGTTCAGAGGCCATTCCGCGTCAGCCTGAGAGGACTTCGACGCCGTGACGCTCCAACTCCTTGTGCAACGACTCTGATGCAGCACACGCTCTGTGTGGATTGCGCTATCGCACTTACCGAGGGCGGAGTGGGTCTGGACGGTTGTCTCACTCCTCGACGGCTACCCTCGGGTGGTAGCGGCGGACAGCAGCGATGGCGCCGTTGGGAAATACCAGCGTGTGTGGCGGTGGATGCGCAGGCGGCTCACTGGTAACGGTGCGGGTTAACCATTCGAAGATCGCCGCATGCGCGTAGGCCAGGCCGCCCATTTGGCAATGACTTGACGCGCCGGTCTCTTTCGGAAGATAGGCCAGCTCGGTGGGTCCGCGCACCGCGCGCAGGTAGCGGATGGTCTGGGTGATCATGTCGGCGCTGGTTTGGGCGATCTCGTCCTCGCCGACCACGCAGAGCAGCGGTGTGGTCAGCCGGTCCTCCGTGCCCCACAACGTAAATGGTTTCCAGGCGGCGAAGAATTCGTGGGGATGGTTTACCCCGAGCGCCCAGCGGGCGTGGTTGATGCCCCAGCGGGTGTCCGGGCGCAACCGGGCCAGCAGGGTAAACGCGGTATCGACCGCGCTCGGGAATGATCCACGAAGGATCTTGGGCCACACCGCGGCGAAGGCAGCGCCCACGTCGACCACCAACGAGTTTGCGATGACGGCCCGAAGGCGCGTCTCGAAGGCGGCCGCGCGCACGGCCAAAAACCCGCCCAGGGAATATCCGAGGAGCGCCAGCCGGGCCGGGTCGACCTCCGGGCGAGACAGCGCGTAGTCCACCACCGCGCCCACCGGGGCCTCGTAATCGGGGCGCAGCACCAGTCCGGGATTAAGGTGCAAGGCGCCGCGCTGGCCCGGGCCTTCGAAGATCAAGCAGTTCCAGCCCCGCTCGGCGGCCGCCGGCCCGATCCAGTAGTACACCTCTTCGGCGGATCCATCGAACCCGCTCATCGCGATCAGCGTCGGCGCGCGGCGGGACCCGCCACGGACGAAATAGCCTGGCAGACGCGCACCGTCGAACGCGACCTCGATCGGCTCGGCCGGAAATCGCAGCAACGGCACGGCCTGCGCGAAGCAGTCCCTACTGGCCTGCCACACGGCGACCTGCCGCGGATCGTCATGGGTGGCGTAGAACTCGGCGGCCCGAAAGTAGTTGGCGGCCCGCAGAAATGCGTCCCGCGCCGCCAGTGGCTGGCCAGCGGTGAGCAGTCGGCGGGCCTCCGCGGCCACCCGGCCGGCGGTGCGGTTCCACTCCGTGATCCAGCTGTCAAAACTGCCGTCCTCAATGCGCCCGATCGTGTACAGGCACTCGCCGATCTCCGCCGCCCCGACCGACTGGCAGCTGACGATGCGGAGGAACTCGAAATTGAAGCCACCGACATCGGTCGTGGTCAGATTAACCTTCACGCTTAGGCTCCCCTTTGTCGCGTTGGCTGTAGAAATCGTTTGTAGAGCTGGCAATGCCGGGTGTCGCCAAGCGTCACCGCCCGCGGCATGCTCCCACACGGAAATGAGCGATGGAATTGTGCGTCTCCGCGGGGGTCGCCAGCTTGGCTATGCCTGCTACGGAGACCTGAAGGGCCGCCCGCTGGTGGTCTGTCACGGCGACGCCCAAAGCCGCCTGGGGTACCGGTGGTTGGACGGCGAGGCCGCCCTCGCCAGGTGCTGCTCATCTGCCCGAAGCGGCCGGGATACGGTCGGTCGGATCCCGCATCCCGCGGCCACTCGTTCGCCGTCTCGGTCGGCGACCTGGAGGAGCTGTTGGAGGAGCTCGGGGTCGCCGACTTCATCGTGTCAGGCGTGAGTACGGGCGGCGGCTTTGCGCTCGCCGCTGCGGCCGCAATGGGCGACCGGGTGCTTATGAAGCCGAACGTGGCCGTTGCCGCGCACCGGATGGTACCCGGTTCCCGGCTGCGGTGGGTCGAGGGCGGCGATCACTTCATGCTTGTCGCCCATCCCGAGCTGCTGCTCGATGAGGTCACCCCCGCCGGCCAGTGATTACACCCTCGCCGCACCTATGTGGGTGCCCGCACAACCAACCCGTGTGACCATCCTCCTATCACAATGAGGCTGCCGCGGCGATCTGCAGACGGCTGCGTTGCCACGCGCCGACCGTCATCACGACGCCACTCGGCGAGGCGCACCGCTTGGGCAGCCGGGGGCATGTGGTTCAGGACATACCTACCGCGTGGGGTCGAGCGCAGGCGGGTCGTGTCGGCGCGTAGAAGGGCTGCCGATGCGATAACAGGTACGAGGAAATGAATGCTGACCCAGCCTGCGATGCCCGGTCCAGATCAAGGGAAGCGAGACGATTTCCGCGGCTGCATCAGCGGCGAGCTTGGTCCAGTGAACCTGGTGCAGGACAAGGTCTTCGGTATTCATCGATGTTGCTCACCTCTTCTCAGGCCCTAGCCCGCTTGGACGCCCTAGCTGCGCCCGGCGAGGCGCGTGAGGATCTGGGTGGTTGATTCCTTGGCGGCGTGGCGATAACCCGTCCCCGCCCACAGATGAACCAGGTCCGGTTCGCCTGCCGCCGCCGCCGCTTTGCGCAGCGGACTGGTGAGGTGGTGGATGGCGGGGTAGCCCAGCGGAGCCTGTGCCTCATAGGTATCGATGAAGGTGTTCCGCAGTCCACGCGCGGGCCGGCCGGTGAAGGCCTGGGTGACAACGGTTTCGGTTCGAAACGGGTCGGTCAGCGCCGCCTGATGAGTGGCCGATGCGCCACTTTCGTCAGCCCGCAACAGAAGCGTACCCACCATGGCCGCGGCGGCCCCGGCATGAATCACGTCGGCAACGTCGTCGGCGGTGGCCAGGCCGCCCGCGGCGATGACAGGTAGCTTCACGGTCGCCTTGATCTCCTTGATCAGATCGGTGATGGGCACCGGCCGGGGTGGTCGGTCAGGTGTGAATGTTCCGGAATGCCCGCCGGCCTGCCTGCTTTGCACCGCAAGCATGTCGACTGCCGCGTCCGCGGCCAGTTGCGCCTCGGGTGTCGACGTGACAGTCTGGATCACCATTGTCCCGACCGCTTGCAGGGCGCGGATGACGGCGTCGTCGGGAAGTCCGAAGGTGAAGCTCACGATGGGCACCGGATCCGACACCAGCAGGTCGATCTTGGCTTCGAAGTAGTCGTCATCCTCCACCGGGTTCGGGGCCAGGGCGAGTCCGAATCGGTCCGCTTCGCGCTGCACCAGGTCCGCATACCTGCGGTAGGCATCAGGTGTGACAGGGACACTGTTGGGGGCGAAAACGTTGACGCCGAACGGTATTGAGGCTGAGCGCACCGCCGCTATTTCTGACTGGATGGCGTCCGGTGTCTTGTATCCGGCGGCCAGGAAGCCCAGCGCGCCTGCGCGGGATGCGGCGAGCACCATTGCGGGGGTAGACGGGCCGCCGGACATCGGTGCGGCGACGACTGGGATGGCGAGTCCGAAGCCGGACAATAGTGAGGTCATCGTTGGTTTCCTTCGTTGGATAGCAGAGTCAATGGTTGACGCGTCTTGGGAAGTCGCGCCTGCACGCTGACGTGGGTCAGCGCTTCCGCGAGCGCAGACACCGGGGAGATCTCGAGGCGTTCGACGGTCTCGACGAGCGCGTTACGTAGAGGGTCATCGGCGTATTGCTCGGCAAGCCAGTGGAACTTCTCCACTGTGCGGTCCCACGTCAGCGGCCGGGTCGGTGCGCCTTCGAAGTCGTCTTGCTCACGGAAGACCTGGCGCCCATCGCGCAGCACGACGTTGACCCGCACGGGAGTAGCATGCGGGTAGCGTGTGGTCAGGTCAGCGCTGGGCCGAATGTGGATGCGCGTCAACAGCTCGCGGACGTTCGGCCTGCGAATGCGTTCGGTTCGGAGCTGCTCGGGTCCGACCTGACCGTCGATGAGCGCCGCGGCCAACAGGTACTTCAAGTTATAGTCGGCCTGCTCCTTGGTCGACGCTTCGTCCTTGTTGCCGAAGCTGCCGCCGCCGGCGATGTCGTAGGCGGTCTGAAAAACCTCGACGTCGACGGACTTGATGTCGCGGTGTGCAAACCCGTGCTCCCCGGCAAGTGCGAGAACTGTTTCGATGGGCGCCTGTCCGTGAATCAGCGCACAGTACTTTTTCAGGTACGTGTTTTTGACGACTCCGAGACTGCGGTCATCGAGCCGCATGTCGATGTGCTGGCCGAACAATTGCTCCAGACCGTTGGGCCCCTCGAAGATCCCGCGGGGGCCGGTGACTCCTCGCTGCGCCAGCGCGGTCGTGTACACGGCGCGTTGCGCGGTGATCCCGGGCGAAATGCCCTTCCAATTCGATACCGGCTCGGAATGGATCGCCGCGAGCGATACGTTGTCGGCGGCCGCCATCGCGATGGCGTTCGCAGTCTGCTCAGTGGTCAGCTGCAGCAGCTTGGCGGTCCCGGCGGC
This sequence comes from Mycobacterium sp., assembly GCA_035625875.1. Lineage (GTDB taxonomy): Bacteria > Actinomycetota > Actinomycetes > Mycobacteriales > Mycobacteriaceae > Mycobacterium. The sequence goes on from DASPOT010000076.1 coordinate 13,481, forward strand.
AACCGAGATCGCCAGTTGCAACGCGTGATTGAGTCCGCGCGCCATCACCGGAACCGACGCCGAAAACCGGCATTGCACCTCATAGGCGACCGCCAGCGCCAGCAGGAATTCTGCACCACTGGCCGCGGCGCTTTCCGCCGCCGCCAGCATCGCGCCGAAGTTGTCCGCCGGATGACACAGCCCCCCGGGCGTCAGATAGGTGTCGAGCAGATCGACATAGCGGACGGCGACCGAGTTGAACAGCGTGGCCTGATCGACCGTCGACCGGCCGCCTCCGATCAGCGAGGCGCGCGGACGCCCGCCGACGGACTCGATGTGCTCACGCATCAGCTGAACGGTCTCGCCGTCGAGTGCGGCGATCGCGCAACCGAGGCTGTCAAGGACGTTGCGGCGCAAAAGCATCGCCGCGCCATCGGGCAGATCGGCGGCCTCCGCCGCGATCACGAATTCGGCCAGGGCATCCACCGCGTAACGGTGCCGCTCTGTCGCCGGGGCTGCCGTGAAACTCATGATGCCCCGCCCGTCACCGGATCGTTGGGGTGCGGAGTAAGCGGCGTTGCCTCAACGGTCATCCAGGCGTGCAGCGGCAACGACGTCAAGCTCGCCTCCAGGTCTTCTGCGTCGCGGGCGCTCCAGAGTCCCAGCGTGCGCCACTGTCCGGGTTGGTTGGGTGGTGTCCAGAGCCGAACCAAGCGTCCTTCGTCTGCCAGTTCATGGGCGCGTATTGCTTCGCGCGCCTTCATGTCGTCTACAGTCTGCCCTGCTGTGCCCTCTGGGATGGTGCGGGTCAGCGTGGTCAGAAATTCCAACGCTTCTCGACCCCGGGCCGAATGCGGGTCGTTCGGATGGAGCGACAGCGGGGTGACCTCGTCCGTGCGCCACACGTGAAGCGGCATCGACGCGAGGGCGGCGTCCAACTGACGGTCGTCGTCGGCTGTGAACAGGCCGAACGTGCGCCATTCGCCAGGCGCCAGCGGTGGGCGCCACAGCCGCAATAGCCGTCCCTCGGCTGCCAGTTCGCGCGCGCGTACCGCTTCCCGTGCGCGGATGTCGTCGACGGTGGTTTCTGGCGTTCCCGACGGAACGTGGGTCGTCATTTCGACGAGATACTCCATGGTCATGACCTTTCTGAAGGGCGAATGTGGTTGTGCTGCAGTCAGTGCCCGGCGCTTTGGCCGCCGTCGACGTGCAAAATCTCGCCGGTGACGAACCTGGCGCTCTCCAGGTAGACAATGGCATCGACCACGTCGTCAACCTCACCCATGCGGCCGAGCGGATGAAGCGCCGCGAGGGTTCCATGCGTCGCGGGTGGGTGCATGGGAGTGCGGATGACGCCCAGCCCGACAGCGTTGACCCGGATGCCGCGGCCCGCATACTCGATCGCCAACGCTTTAGTGACCGCGTTGAGCCCACCTTTGGTCAAGGAAGCCAACGCCGAGTGGACCTCGGAATTGGCGTGATCGACAAGGCTGGTGGACAGGTTGACGACGTGCCCGCCGCCCTCACGCGCGAGCATCGCGGCGATGGCACTGCGCGACACCTCGAAGAATCCGCGCAGGTTCACCCCGGTCACCGCCTCGTAGTCTTCGTCCGTGTAATCGGTGAACGGTTTGGCGATGAAGATGCCGGCATTGTTGACCAGCGTGTCGATCCGGCCGAACCGGCTCAGGGCCGCGTCGATGATCCGAGACCCCGCGCCAGGCTGCGCCACGTCGACCGGCACGGTGAGCACCTCGGGATCACCGGATTCAGCGATGGACCGGGCGGTCGCGACCACTGCGTAGCCGAGCTTGCGGTAAGCGGGAACCAGCGCGGCGCCGATGCCTCGTGAGGCGCCGGTGATGACGACGACTTTCTCCGGGTGACTCATGGGAACGCCCCTTTGATCCGTGTTGCGCACGATGCAACGATCCTGTGCCGCCGACGCATCCGCTGGCCATGACCGGTTTGCTTGGTACTGAGAGGCTGAACCTCCTACCGCACTACGATGAGCCGGTGGAGCTGCGACAGCTACGCTACTTCGTCGCCGTCGCCGAGGAATTGAACTTCGGCCGAGCGGCCCAGCGGCTGCACATCGCGGGTCCGTCGCTCTCTCAGCAGATCAAGGCGTTGGAGCGAGACCTCAGGGTGCAACTCTTCGACCGCAACCGCCGGGCGGTCGTGCTGACCGCGTCGGGTGCGGCGCTGCTGCCCAAGGCTCGGGAGCTACTGGCGCATGCTGACGAACTGCGCAGGCAAGCCGTCGGCCTGTCCGACACCGAGCCGGTCCGGCTCGGCTACGTCAACTGGCGGCCGGCCGATCTGGCCGAGCGGACCGCCGGCGTCGCACAACTTCGCATCGACGCCTGGGTCCTGCCGTCCCACGCCCAAGCCGCGCGGGTCGCCGAGCACGCCCTCGATCTGGCGATCTGTTGGGTACAGTGCAGCGATCTCGATGAGCACGACCTCGAAGCTCGCCTCATCGGCGCGGACCTGCTTTACGCGGTCGGCCCGGGTCCCGATACCGCGGCGGTCGCGGCGAAAAACACGCTGGTACTGCTCGATTCGGATACCGCAAGCTGGTCGTCCTGGAGTCGGTACGGCGAGCAGTTCGCCAGCGACACCGGCGCTCGAACGGTGCGCATCGACGACGGCGGCATTACCGGCCCGGCATTCTTCGCGCACGTTCGCCGGCTACGTCGTCCGGTGCTGAATTCCCCGAAGGGACAAAACAGTCCGCTACCGACGGATCTCGTCCGACACCCGATCGTCAGTCCCCGGCCATACTGGACCTGGTCGCTGGTCTTTCGGCGCGACGAGCACCGACCGACCGTCGGCGCCGTCATCAAAGCACTCACCGACGGCCTCGGTGACCTCGGTCTGAACGACGACACGGTGTGGTTGCCTGCTGATGACCCGTACCGCCGAGGCGGTTCTATAACGGGTTAGAACCCGCTGATGACAACGTCATCCTCCGCGAATCGGCCACGCGATGAAGTGTCTTGTTCAATAATCCGGTAGACGTGGGTGAATATCGTGCCGAACCTCGGGTGCCCGTCATCGACATGTGGGCACCGCTCGTTCCGTGTACAGAGGTCATTGACGACCTACGGGCCGGATTTCCCGCCGAGCAGCTGCGGTACCTGGAGGTCTTTACCAAGAGAACAGTCAGCGCCGAGCAGTTCAGCGATTACGCAGAGTCACTGCGCCAGATCGACGACCAAATACTGGATTCCCTCGACGCTGCTGGCATCACCCTCAGTTTGATCACGGGATTCGATGAAAAGTCCACGTGTGGAGTCACCTTCGTGCACAACGCCTCGGTGGCCGCCCTCGCGGCACGCCATCCCGACCGGTTCCTACCCTTCGCCGGTGTAGACATCATGGCCGCTGGCCCAGCGCTCGACGAGTTCGAGCGCTGGGTGCTTGAACACGGTTTCCGGGGGCTGAGCCTGCGACCGTTCATGATTGGACGGCCCGCAACCGACCCTGCCTACTTCCCCTTCTACGCCAAATGTGTCGAACTCGGTGTTCCCCTTTCCATCCACACCTCTGCCAATTGGACTCGGACACGGCTCAGCGATCTCGGCCATCCCCGCCACATCGACGACGTTGCCTGCCGGTTCCCTGAGCTCACCATCCTGATGAGCCACGGCGGCTACCCGTGGGTGCTAGAGGCATGCCTGATCGCATGGAAACACCCCAACGTCTACCTCGAATTGGCCGCGCACCGTCCCAGGTACTTCACTTCGCCCGGCGCCGGATGGGACCCGCTGATGCGTTTCGGACAGACGACAATCCGCAACAAAATCATCTACGGCACCGGCGCATTTCTCATCAACCGCCCCTACACGCAACTGTGCGACGAGATGCGCGCGCTGCCGATCCAGCGGGAAGTCCTAGAGGACTGGCTGTGGCGCAACGCCACTCATCTACTCCAGCTCGACAAGTGAGGCCGGCGACAACATCCCCCCGAACAACTGCACTACGACCTTGGTTTTCATTCGCGTGTCCTCCTTCTAGCTCGCTGCCGGTCGCAGCGGTGATGTGGCAAGTGGACTCCGCGCGCACCGCTACCGATCCCAACATCAGGACAACCCCGCAGAGGCACATCTGAAACGCCGGCTCGACCTATCCCCGCTGACTCAGTCGAGCCTCGCGTCTTGAAGGGGCGCATTGGCGGCGGCCCCCATCCGCATCAGGCCGGCGTTGTTCACTACGGTGTCGAGCCGTCCCAACTCCGCGACGGCGTGGCCCACCGCGGCGGCGACCTGCTTGGCGTCGGTGACGTCGGCAGGCACTGCCAGCGCTGCGCCGCCCGTCGCTTCGATGCCGGCTTTGAGGTCGCGCAGCCGATCGGCCCAGCGTGCCAGCAGGGCGACCGCCGCGCCGTGGGCGGCCAGCGCCCGCGCCGTGGCCGCGCCGATACCGCTGCCGGCTCCGGTCACCAACGCGGCCATGCCGGCGAGCATCGAGGTCATGTCGGCCGCACCGATCCGCCCGATCCTGCAGTGGGCGCAGCTTGCCGGCGTACGGGCCTGCCCACACTTTGGTGAGCTCGACGACACGGACGCCCTCCAGCGGGCCGCCGCGGGACCTCGTCGGCGGTTTGACCGGCGATGACTTGACGGTAGGCGGCCGACGTGGCGTCTCGAGGCTACCCAGGACGGCCGCCGTGTGCTGCCCGAGAGCAGGTGCGGGACTGGTGATCTGGGCCGGTGATGCGCTCAGGCGGTACGGGACAGTGGGGTAGGCGGCGGTGCCGAGCACGGGGTGCGTCACCTCTCGGAAGAAGCCACGATGACGATACTGCGGCGAACGCTGCAGATCCGCGGCACCGTTGACGGGAACCAGAGGTACCCCCAGCCGCTGGGCCTCTTCGGCCGCGGCTTCTTTCGGCAAGCCGCGCACCCATGCCGCGTATCCGCGCTGAAACGTCGCCACCTTGTCCGCCGTGACGGAAAACTCCAGCCAGTCGTCGTCGAAATCGTCGAGCCAGTGCGGGTGGCCGATAAGTTTCTTGACGCCGGTCCAGTGGTTGCGGCGGGCCATGTACAGGTAGACGAACCCGTCTGCGCAGGCGAAAAACGAGGCCGGGCCCAGCTGGTCGTAATCGCCGCGGGTGTTGTCCGGCGCGATCTCACCGGTGATGTACCTGCCCACGATGCAGTCGGCGCGCGACACGAGCACCGCCTGTTGTGAGACGTCGATGAACTCGCCTTGTCCGGTATGCATATACCGGACCAGCGACGACGCCACACATAGCGCCGCATCCAGCCCGGCCTCGTAATCGGCCAGGAAGCCGCCGGGACCTTCAAGGGCGGTTTGGCCGGGTCGGGGTGGCTGGGGGTGTGGTAACCCCAGCCGCTGCTGTGGAACACGTTGATGCTCTTGGCGTTCCGCAGCTCCGGTGGCGCGTTGTGCCCATAGGGGGTTATCGAGCAGAACACCACGTTCGGGTGCCGACGCTGCGCCTGCACCGATGACACACCCACGGCCTCGGCCCAATTCGTGTCGTGATCATCGATCACCGCGTCGGCGGTGGCGATGACCCCGTGCAGAGTCGCCACGTCGCCGGTGGCGTCCAGTGCGACCGAGCGCGTTCACGTCGCTGGTCGGGATGTTCGGCGAGAACCTTTCCAGCCCAACCTATCAGCCGCGTTGTGGTCTCGTTGCCTGCGCCGGCAACGACGTTGAGGTAGACCAGGAGCTCGTCGCGGGTCAGCCGCCGCGTGGTACCGGTCTCGTCGACGAACTCGACTTTAAGCAGTTCGGTCATGATGTCGTCAGATGGATGCTCAGCACGCCAATCGATGTAGGCGGCAAAGATCTTGCCGGTGGCCAGGCCGTATTCGGCCGCGTTCATCGGCTTGCCCGCCTCGGTGCGTATCTCGGCGCTGCCGTGGTCGCGGATGAATTCCTGGTCATCCTCCGGGATGCCGAGCAGCCTGCTGATGATCTTCATTGGCATCTGCGCACCGAGATCGGTGACGAAGTCGAACCCTCCCGTCCCGACCAGCGGATCCAACGCTTGAGTGCAGAATTCCCGGATCTTGGGTTCGAGCGATTCGACCTTGCGCGGCTTGAACATGCGTGCCAGCAGCTTACGGTGCACGTCGTGGATCGGTGGGTCCTCCATGATGAGCATGCCCGCCGGGATTGCAATATTGGCTTTGATCCGCTCCAGGATGATGCCCCGAGCCGAACTGAACGTCGCGTTTGTCTACCAGGCCCCTGTTGATGTCTGTGTATCTGCTCAGCGCATAGAAGTCATGCTTGGCGTTGTAGTACAGCGGCGCTTCGTCGCGCATTCGTCGGAACGTCGGATAGGGGTCGGCGTTGAGCGCCACGTCGTACGGGTCGTAGTACACGTCGGTGCTGGTGTTGACCGTCACGAACTCCCTCCTGTCACCGCACTCCCGAATGCGGACGCTCCGAGCGCCACGATTTGTACCCTGGCAGTCTGGCAGCGGCTGACTCAGTTCGGGCAGTTTGTATTCTCTGCTTAAAAGAATGTCGTTCTCCTGCGACGGCCGTGCCGACCAGTACGCCTGGCGGCCACATCGATTGCTCATCCTGCGCACCCAGATAAGGTGGTCCGGCCCGAAGTCGGTGCAGCCGCGGCGTCGCTAAACAAACGGCGAAGTCGTTGCGGCTCAGAGGAATGCGCGGATGAACTCCAGGACCTCGTCGACATTGGCGAAGCCGCCGAGGTGGCTCTCACCTGGGCGCAGGGTGAGCTCGGCGTCGGGCAGGCGGGAGACCGCCGCTTGGACGGCGGGAAGGGGCACGAGAGGGTCGGCGTCGCCGTGCCACCACCGCACCGGCATCTTGACGTCGGCCAACCGGAAACCCCAGTCCCGCCCGAACAGGCGGGCATCGTCGATCGGGGCCTGGCAGCGGCCCTTGATAATTAGGAGGATGTCGTCGACGAATATGGCCTCCGATTCGGGGTCGGCGAGGACCCGTTGGTCGCTTTCGGGCCACATGCTGGAGTAGGCCCGGTAGGCGTAATGCGCGACGGGGATGAGAGGCAGCAGCAGCCCGGTGCTTAGCGCTGCCAACGGCCGGCGCAGCTGCGACAGCATCGGGGCGAAGCGGCGGGCAAGGTCGGCGATGCCGCCGGCGGTGGCCTCGGGGCCGACCGAGGGGACTGTGCCGTCCAGCACGGCCACGGCGGCCACGCGAGCGGCCAGCGGGGGCACCGCGCCGCAGGCCAGGGCGTAGGGGCCTCCGCCGGAAAGGCCCACGACGCCCAGCTGCTTGGCGTCGAGCGCGTCGGCTACCTCTGCCATGTCGGTGGCCCAGTCGGCCACCGCGGCGTAGGGATGAGGATCGGACATACCCGAGCCCGGCCGCTCCACGACGACGACGCGCAGGCCGAGCTTCTCGGCGGCGCGCCGACCGAGCAGCGGGAAGTGGCGCCGGGCGCCCAGTGTGCCGTGGAACCACAGCACCACCGCGCCTGAGGGGTCGCCGTACTCGGCGTAGCCAAGCCGGCGACCGTCGGGGAGGTGGAAACGGCCTTCCGCGCGCGGCTGTTCGACGCGCGGTACCCGGAAGGGATGCCGTAGAGGGTTGGTCGGTTTCATCGGTCGGTTGAGTGTAGGCGACTAGGCGATCGCGAGCATCGCCGCAGCGGTCGAGCACCTGATGACCGGCGTCAACAGATGCTCGGAAAGCGGTGCTTGGCAACCGGCTCGGCGAGCCCCTCGCGCATCACCGTTTGCGTCGTATCCGTGCCGGGTCGACAAGCCCGGACTGCACCAGGGCATCATCGACGAATCGCTGCACCGGCCGGGAGCGGAAGAACCCGATGTGACCGCCCTGATACCAGTGGATCTGGGGTCTGCCCCAGTGCTCCCAGAGCCGGGTGACCTGGTCGCGTGGATGAACCAGCCTGTCGGCGAT
>DASPOT010000077.1:0-5830 GCA_035625875.1 Mycobacterium sp.
CTCAGCGCGGAGACGTATTTCCGTTTGCGCGAGGAGGCCAAGGAGCGCGAGCCGGAACGTCCGGCCCCTGAAGACAAGTCGAAGTGACGGCCGGCCACGGCTGGCCCGGGATATTCACGCGCCGTTCCCCACCGGTGTAGCCATGATTGCTACCACCACGCAGTCATCATGCCGACGAACCGCATCGCTGCTCATGTGCATCGAAAGCGACGGCGTCATCGCTGATTTCAGTGCGCGGCAACAGCCTGGAGCGTCAAGGTAGAACCGCTGCCCTCAAGTCTGTCGACGGCTCCAACAGGTGACAAATGCCGAATTCGTGTACGACGTCGGCTACTCGTCGTCGTCGATGATGTGGACGGCGACCTCCTCGGCGGAGGCTGCGCCTCCACTGATACCGACGTCCTCAGCGACCAGTTCCGCCTCTGCGTCTTCGCCAAACCCCTGGTCCGGCGCGACAAGTCGACCTGCTCGCACGCGTCCAACCTCACCTCGCTGCGGAAATGTTGGTCCTCACCGAAAGTGACGCTCTCATACTCATTTTGAGTGCCGGGCATCACAACCGGCAAGACAGCGGAGCGTCCGCTTACGCTTACAGAGCGTGTTCAACTTTGATTAGATCCTGATTATGGCGAGAACCGCGTACAACGCGACGGCGGCTCCGGGAAGATTACGGTTGGCTCTCGGGTTCAAACGACCGACTCACCGCCCAACATGGGCGTAGTCGTTGAGGACTTCGGGGAGTTGGCTGGTGTGCAAGTGGTCATTGACCGCGGGTGGATCGCTCAGTCGCGACGCTGGGCGATTCTCCTCGACGACGGAACCATTGCCTTTTTTGATGCCCACTCCCTGAAGGTTGTCGACTAGTTGATGCAGACGCTGGGCCGGCCCCAAGACCGCTACCAGGGCTGGTCAAACAAACGGCCAGCCACGCCCGCGAACTACCCGCGCCGCGACCATTCCCGGCAACGCAGCCAAGGCCGCCCGCTGCTTGTCGCCAGCGGCCGGGTAGCGCAGGGAGTCCACGGAACACGGCGGGCTCATCGACATGGCGTGGATCTTCGGCCCGATGCGACATTGCCGCGGTGCACCCACAATCGGTTAGCAGAGCCGATTGGCCCGGCCTAGCGGCGGCCCTCACGCCGGCGCGGTGGCAGTGAGCAAGGGCCTCGACGTCGGCAGTGTTGGTGATTCGCTGCGTTCGGCGCCAAACGCGCGGTGTGGATCAGCCGTCTCGCAAACCCACCTGTCATCTGGAGTCGTGTCTCGCCCACGCTCTAAATACAGTGACCGAAGCCGAATGGCCCACGGAGCCTGGGATTTCGGACCCTATTGTGGCCCGACTGGTATCTAGCTCAGATTGAGCTTCGGCGTCGGCTAGTCCGCTTGATGCCATGATCTGCCAGAACTTCCGCCCATCGATGGGAAGGTGGGTAACGGCGAGCTTCCGCTCTTGTCCCCGGCTGGCCAGGCAACGCCCGCGCAGCTGGTGAAGTGGATCACATCACCGGCACCGGCATGGGCCAGATGATCGGGTGACGAAGGACTTTGGCCACTAGCACCGAAGCATTGGAGTCCAATAGCGTCGGGCAGGTCAGGGGTTGGCGCGAGTCGACTCGGGCACGGCGAACAACGTCAACACCAGAATGCGATAAGGAGCGATGATCATGACCGAGACCCCCAGAAGCCCGTGACGGGTTGGGCCGATCCGTCCGACGAGGTGCTCGAATCGGTTGGAAGCCGGACGGAAGGACATAATCGAGGATGTGCGCAAAGTTCATCGACGAAGTGACTCCTGTGCTCGCCGACCAGTCGCGGCGCAAGACCGTCGTCGACGCCGCCCTGGAATGGGCTAAGCAGCTCGTCATGGCGCAGATCGGGTTCGTGCGCAGCGTTGTGCGAAGTGTGGGCCAGGCGCAGCGCAAGAAAACGCAGCGCGGACGCCGAGTAGACACTGTGACGCTTCTCGACGGTGCTGTGGTGTCACTGCGCCGTCTTGACGAACGCGACGCCGAGGCGGTGATCGCGTTTTTTCATCGCGACCTCACCGATCGCGAACGCTATTACCGATTCTTTGTCATTCGCCCGGGGTTTTTGCATAGGTTCGCCCGCAACCTGGTCGAAAACAGCCCAACCAACTATGCGGTCGGGACCTTTGAGGCAGGCCGACTGATCGGCGTCGCGAACTACATACGCACCAACGATCCTGAAGTCGCCGAGGTGGCAGTAGCGGTGGCGCACAAGGACCACCTTCGGGGTGTGGCAACCGCCATGCTTTGCCACCTCGGAGAAGCAGCGCGCCGCAACGGAATACGCTACTTCATTGCCGACGTCCTGGCCGAGAACCAGGCACTGCTCGATGCGATGCGTGACGCCGACGTGCCATACGAGCGGGTCAGCAGCAACGCTGTGCTGCAGATTCGCGTCGACCTGTCTGATATCCCTGACGGTGTGGGCCGCAGTGCCAGAAGCAAGACCCGGGGTGGGTAAGCGCGCACAGCGAGCAGCTCACGACCCAGCAGCCGCGCTCGCCGCACAGCCGTCTGCAGCGCCTGCAACCCGGTCCGCGAGCCCGCAACACCCACGACCGCCCGGCCAGGACGAGTGCCTGTCATCGTTGCTCGTCTATCTCCGATCGCGGATATATAGGCTCGATGGTTGCGGGAGCGGGTCGTGCCGGGAAGGGCAGGAAGCATCGACATAAGGACTTTCGTCCGCATTGGCTAGCGTCGGCTTTCGCTGTCGCCGGGCATCTCGGCCCACGCGCGAGGCCCGAGGTCATGAGGGTTGTGCCCGCGAAGGTGCAGGCGCCCACTGCGGTACGGTTCTACGGTTTCGGATAGGAGGCGAAGGTCCCTGCGATCTGTGCCTTTCAGCCCCTGTGCCACGGTGGGCAGGTAGGGAATCCTTTTCGTCGGCTGCCGACCACGATAGATAACCGTGCCGGTGCGACCGGATGGCGCGGCTGGTGTTCGGCGATTCGGGCGGGCCGCGGTAACTGTTGGGGGCACACCTTTCCAAGCCCTGCAACCGACGCGGAGGAACAGCGGTATGACCAAGAACGCGGTGTCCCCTCCCTCTGGGGGCGGGCGGCCGGCCCCGAGCGCGCCTTCGCCCCCGCCGGCCTGGCGGCATTGGCTGTGGCTGCTGGCGATCGCGGTGACCGTCGCGTTGTGGATCCTGGTGCCCAAGTGGCAGGCGACTCAGGCCCCGCCCACGCTGAACATGAGCTACTCCGAGTTCCTCGCCGATGTGGATTCCCACCAGGTCAAGTCCGTCACCCTGGTCACCGACGGGCAGGCCAGCGGCACCCTGACCAACGGGCATAATTTCACCACGGTGGTGCCCACCCAGGCCGGCAGCACGCTATTGGACCGGCTGGAGAAGGCGCAGGTTGCGGTCTCGGCGTCGGCGCCCAAGCAGTCGCCCTCGTGGGGTTCGCAGCTGTTGATGTGGGTGCTGATCTTGGCGCCGTTCGTGCTGATTATCTGGTGGTGGCGCCGGATGTCTCAGGGCGCTGCGGCCTCGATGCAGGGGGCGCTGGGCGTGACCAGGTCGAAGGCGAAGGTGTTCGACTCCGAACGGCCGGGCACGACCTTCGCCGATGTCGCCGGCTATGAGGGTGTCAAGTCCGAGATCGCCGAGGTGGTCTCGTTTTTGCGCCAGCCCGAGCGCTATCGCCGGGCGGGGGCGACGGCCCCGCGGGGCGTGCTGATGGTCGGCCCGCCTGGCACCGGCAAGACACTGATCGCCCGGGCCGTCGCCGGGGAGGCCAGTGTGCCGTTCTTCTCGGTGGCCGGGTCGAGTTTCGTGGAGATGTTCGTCGGGGTCGGCGCGGCCCGGGTGCGTGATCTGTTCGCCGCGGCCCGCAAGCGCGCGCCGTCGATCGTGTTCGTCGACGAGATCGACGCGATCGGCAGCCGCCGCTCCGGCACGGGCGCGCTGGTGGCCAACGACGAACGCGAACAGACGCTCAACCAGCTGCTCTCGGAGATGGACGGGTTCGACCCGTCGGAGGGCATCGTGGTACTGGCCGCCACCAACCGGCCCGAGGTGCTCGACGCTGCGCTGCTGCGCCCGGGACGGTTCGATCGCCAGGTCATCATCCCTCTGCCGACCCTGGCAGAGCGGGTCGCCATCTTGTCGGTGCACTGCCAGCACAAGCGGCTGGCCGCCGACGTGGACCTCGACGTGGTCGCGCGGGGCACCCCAGGGTTTTCCGGGGCGGATCTGGCCAACCTGGCCAACGAGGCCGCCATCGTCGCCGTGCGCAACGACCGTGAGGTGCTCACCGCCGCCGACTTCGACGCCGCCCGCGACCGCATTTTGCTGGGACGGCGCGAGGGCTCCAACGCGCTGCTGCCGGAGGAAAAACACGCGGTTGCGGTCCACGAGGCCGGCCACGCCCTGGTGGCTGCGCTCTCACCGCGCGCCGATCCGGTCGCCAAGGTGACGATCTTGCCGGGCGGGCAGGCCCTCGGCGCGACCGAGCAGCTGCCGCTGATCGAGCGTCACCTGTATGGCGAGGACTACCTGCGGCAGACCCTGGACGTGCGCCTTGGTGGTCGTGCGGCCGAGCTGGTTGAGCTCGGGCAGGGCTCCTCCGGGGCGGCCAACGACCTCGCCCAGGCCACCGAGTTGGCGACGAAGATGGTGCGCGAGTTCGGCCTGTCGGCCACGGTCGGCCCGGTCGGCTACCCACAGGGTGGCTCGGTGTTTCTCGACGCCGGCGGGCCCGGGCTGTCCAGCCGGCCGTTCGCCGAAGCCACCCAGGCGGCCATCGATACCGAGGTCGCCAACCTGCTGCGCGAGGCCGAACAGCGCGCCACCGCTCTGTTGCGCGCCCACCGTAGCGAGCTGCACAGCCTGGTGGCCCTGCTGTTGGAGCACGAAACGGTGGACGGCGCCGCCGTTTATCAGCTGCTCGGGCAGACCGTGCCGACGCCGCGGCCCGCCGCGGCGACCGTCGCCCCGCGGCGGGCCGCCGTCACCGAACAGCTTGCTCTGCGCCACAGCGGCCAACGCGGCTCGCCCGACGACACGCAGGACAAGTAATCATGCACCCCCACGGTGAGCACGCCCATCACCCCCGCCACGACGGGCACCGGCGGCCATCAGCATGATGCTGGGCGTCAAGGTAATGCTGTATGGACTGGTACGCCGCACGGTTCTCCCTTCGCTGAGGGAACCATGACACGTAACCGTGTGGAAGTGTGGGACCTAAATTACGTCACTGTAATTTTCTCCACGACTACTTAGCCAGGCTCACGTGACGATTACGAAAGCTGATGTGGCGATTGCTGAGTTGGGAACAGATTTTGGAACAGAACATCGTGAAAACGATGCGCACAAGCGGGACATGGTGGAACAGCTGGACGGCTCAACGCCCGTTGACCTGCAGCTATGAGACCGACCGCAATGGGGGACACCGCGACCGGTTAGCTCATAACCCAGAGGTCCCAGGTTCGAATCCTGTCCCCGCTACTAAAGACACAGGCTCTGACCAGGCCAAACGGTGGATCCTCCCGGATCCACCGTTTTTGCATCGGGGTCGATCGGGCCACGACAACCAAGGTGGACACCTTCAATCGATGCGTTCGACGTTGACGAGCCGGAGTCGTTCCTCACCGGCAGGCGGCATCGGGTAACGGCCGCCATGGCATCCCGGGAGTATGTCGACGCGCTGTTCACTGACCTTTATGAGGTCACGATGGCGCAGGCCTATGTGGCTGAAGGGATGTCGGGTATGGCGGTCTTCGAAACCTTCTTCCGCAAGCTTCCCCGGACCCGGTCCTATGTGATGGCCGCCGGCCTCTCGGATGTGCTCGACTTC
>DASPOT010000078.1:0-3835 GCA_035625875.1 Mycobacterium sp.
CTCAGCGCGGAGACGTATTTCCGTTTGCGCGAGGAGGCCAAGGAGCGCGAGCCGGAACGTCCGGCCCCTGAAGACAAGTCGAAGTGACGGCCGGCCACGGCTGGCCCGGGATATTCACGCGCCGTTCCCCACCGGTGTAGCAGACGGCCATGTCGGTGGCCAGGCTGAATCCGCGGTGGCGGGCCATCTCCCGCTAATGAGCACCACGTCGGTGAGCTTGCCGCACGCCAGCGTCTCTCGGCGAGGTCGGCGCATGGCCCGCCCAGTGCGCAGGGCCCGATGCAGCTCGCGGCGCAGTCACCGCGTCCTTGCACGTAGATGGTCTCGGGCACCAGATGTCGTTCGGGTTGGTCGGCAAACGCGTGGCGGAGATGCTGGCTGATCTGTTCGGGGCTCAAGCGTCGGTCCAGCAGCTCTTGGACCATTGTGCGCAGCTCGACATCGATGGCCAGCTGAAGCATCGGTAGACGCCGTTGCGGGGCACCGCCGCCGTTCCTTAGTGCAATAGGCCTGCTTTGCGGGCGTCGAAGCGCAGCTCGTCGCGGTGGTCGGGATGGGCAATTGCGATCAAGCGGCTTGCCCGTTCGCTGAGGTTGGCTCCGCGTAGCTCGGCAACCCCGTACTCGGTGACGACGTGGTCGACGTCGTTCTTGTCCGTGGTGACGACGCTGCCCGGCGTGAGGATAGACCTGATACGGCCCCGCCCGTCGTTGGTGGTGGAGTGCAGCACCAGAAACCCCTTGCCGCCAGGTGAATACATCGTGCCGCGGGCGAAGTCGGCTTGACCGCCCGATGATGACCAGTACCGGCCGGCCATGGTTTCACTGGCGGCCTGACCCATCAGGTCGACTTCGGTGGTGGCGTTTATCGACACGAAGTTGGGTTCATCGCCTATCACCCGCGGATCGTTGGTCCAGTTGACCGGAAGGAAGATGACGCCGACGTTGCGGTCTAGCCAGTGCAGCAGCTTCGGGCTGCCATCCGCGAATGTGGTGACGGCCTTGTTGCGGTGGTGTTTTTTGCGTGCTCCGGTGGCCACCCCGGCTTCGACCAGGTTCATCAGCCCATCGGAGAACGCCTCGGTGTGAATCCCTAAGTCACGGTGGCCGGTAAGCGAGCTCAGCAGTGCATCGGGGATCGATCCGAAGCCGACTTGCAGACAAGCCCCGTCAGGGATCATGTCGGCAATGTAGCCGGCGATCGCGTGATCCTTGGGCGAGGGAGGCCGCCGTGTGATCGCAGGAAAGCCTGCGTCGCTGCGGATCCATCCGGCCAGCTGGCTGATATGGATCTGGTTCTCGCCGCAGGTGAATGGCGTGTCGGGCGTCACTTCCAGAAAGAACGGGACCTGCCCGATGAAGGTCGCGCTGTAGTCCGCGCTGGTGCCCAGGCTGAAGTAGCCATGCTCGTCGGGGCCGGCCGCCCGGGCGATGAACAAAGCCGGATTCACCCGCCGAAGGAGCAGCGGCATTTCCGAGAAGTGGTTGGGCACCAAGTCGCACTGACCATTCCAGTAGGCCTCCCTTGAGCCTGGTCCCAGGTAGTAGTCGATGTGGTGAAGATGGGTGCCGAATTCGCCGCGGGTGTAGCGGCGGCTGACGTAGGTGAGCATCCGGTGGATGCGGACCTGATTCAGCTCGGTCGCATGGGCTTCAATGGTGTCCAACAGTATTGGTGGCTCGCCGAAGCCGAGCGGCACCACGATGTCGCAGTCATTGGTGATGAACTTCAGCACGTCTTCGGCGGCACCGGGCTGTGCCGCAGCGGTGGCGGATGTCGTCGTTGTCATCATCGGACTCACTTTCGAAATTGCCTAGTAGTGTTGATCGACCGCAGCGCTGGCGAAGATGCGGTGTGCGAGTTCGAGTCGCGGCCGATCGATCATCTCCCCGTCGACACGCACCGCGGTGCCGCCGCTGTCGTCGGCCGCGGCGGCGACCAGCGGCAACCGGCGGCTATCAGGGCCCTGCGTCTCGGCTGGTTTCGGCATGGCGGCTGCCGACGGTTCGCTTGTAGAAGCCGCTGACCGGCTGACGGGCACCGGTGTGGTCGACGCAGCCGGCGTCGGCGCGCCGGCACTATGCGTCTGTTCGGCAAGCGCCCGGGCGAAGTCGCTGCAGCGCGGGAATCGGTCGTCGGGATCCTTGGCCAGCGCGGCGGCGAGCACGGGGTCCAGCGCCGCGAGTTCGGGTCGTGTGTCGGCCAGCGCTAGTGGTGCTGTGTTGAGGTGGTGGCTGATGACGACGGGGGGATTGGAACGTGGAAACAGCGGAGTGCCGGTGAGTAGGTGGTAGGCGGTGGCGGCCAGTGAGTATTGGTCGGCGCGGCCGTTGTCCGCCCCCATCAACTGTTCGGGTGCTGAGTAGGCGACGGTGCCAACGGTCATGTTGGTGGTGGTCAATCCGCTCACGTCGTCGACTGTTCGCGCGATGCCGAAGTCACTCACAAGGATTCGCCGCTCCCCCTCGTCGTCGAAATTGGTGAGCATGACGTTGGCGGGTTTGATGTCGCGGTACAGCAGACCTTGTTTGTGAGGGTAGTCCAGGGCGGCGGCGACTGCGGTGATGATCGCAATGACCAGTTCTTGCCGCATGCCGCTGGGATACCGCTCAGCCAGCAACCGAGCGGCGTCTCGGCCGTCGACGAAGTCCATCGAGATCCGCAACTGACCCTTGGCATTCGCCGCGGTCATGAACCCTGACGATGTGGGGATGCCACAACGTGAAGGCAAGGTCTGCTTCACGGAGGAACCGCTCGCGAAAACTCGGGTCAGCCGAGACGTCGCGAGCCAGCAGCTTCAAGGCGTCGCGGCGGGGCAGGCGCGGGTGCTGGGCAAGGTAGACCTCCGCCATACCCCGGACCCGAGCCGGCTCATGATGGTGTAGCCGGCGAACCTCTGGCCCGCCCCCAACGGCATGTCCCGGATCGTACTCACCGGTCTTCGGCTAACACACCTGGTTGCCGACGCAGTCGTAAGCGCACGTATGGATGGATGTCACGTCGGCACGGATCTGACGCTGCCAAGAGATCATCGAGCAGATCGGTCACTGGAGGTTCCGCCACCCTCCGTCTGACCGCCGATTGGTGGGGGTCTTCGACTTCCGTCGACACAGGACCGAATACGGCGGAATCGAATATACAGGGTTACCAGTTAGAACTCGTCGTTTTCGTTATCACGTTGTGCTGCAATGTATTGCACCCACTCCGCCCTCGGCTACCTGCCGCCGGCCCGCTGCGCTGCCACCTGTACCCACCGATGAACGGCTCTCGTTCGCCGTGTGGACCAGTTCACGGGATCCGGTCAGGGTTTGCTCAGCTTCAGTCGCTAGGCGTCAGTTACAGCATTCATCTTTCAGCTGAAGGAGGGAACGTTGACCGTACGCATTGATAGCAATCCGTCCGCGGCGAGACGCCGTTTTGTCATGCAGGGCCGAACCATAACGGACACACGAGAGCCGGTCGACCTTGCGGGTCACTGACGGAGAGCCGATCTCGAGCCGCAGCGACGGCAGCAACGCCCACAGCTCACGCTCAATGGCCAGCCGGTCGTCAGGCACTGCGGCAATCTCCGAATGGATGCGAGCGTTGACCTCGGCACACCACGCCGCGGCAGTCGCATTGGCCGCGACCACGCTCACCGGCTGACCGCTCACCGACGCCTCGGTGAGCAGCGGCACCAGCAGATCGGACTGCCCATAGCCGCACAGGTGCTCCACGATGCCCTTCGACTGCGATTATCCGGGCGGGATGAAGTGCAGACCAACGTGACCGCTGGCTCATTCGGCAATTGCGCCACAGGCTAATTCTGGTCTGTTGTGACCGCGCGACCGCGATC
>DASPOT010000079.1:0-7835 GCA_035625875.1 Mycobacterium sp.
GCCGCCCACTCGCTGTCGTAGTCGTCGCGATGCTCGCGGACCAACCGCACCGCCCGGGCTTTGGTGTTCTCGTCGTACCTGATCGACATCGCGCCCATCCTTCCCAACAAAGGAAGTGCGCATAAAACCGGGGACGGTTCAGCACCACACCAAGGCAAACAACTTGACGATGCCGTGAGGACTGGGAGCGAGCGGTCGCCGATCAGACCGAGTTTCTGGTGCGCACGCTGAAGCCGTAGATGCGCCTGGAGACGCTGATCCCGCTCGGCAAGGTCGCCCCGAGTGCAAATGCATAGGCGGACACCGCGTTCGGTCGTCACCGTGGCCTAGGGCGGCCAGGGGATGGACGCTCGCGGGAGCCACGTCATATAAGGTGAGCGGTCGCCTCGGCGACCGATGGCTCCCCGGGGGAGTTTATCCAGACTCTCAGGGCCAATAGGGATTACTCGTCAGCTTAGAGGGAGCCGCTCGTCTGACGAGTTAGGCGGTGCAGGCCACAGGACTGTCTGTAGAGGTTTCGCGTCGTCTGACGAGAAGTGTTGAATTTCAAACGATCC
Source organism: Mycobacterium sp. (assembly GCA_035625875.1). Taxonomy (GTDB): domain Bacteria; phylum Actinomycetota; class Actinomycetes; order Mycobacteriales; family Mycobacteriaceae; genus Mycobacterium. The sequence goes on from DASPOT010000079.1 coordinate 558, forward strand.
CGATTACAGACCCTTTACCCAGTTTTACAAGTAACGCAGGGACACAACCGAGGAGATCGCCGCCGAGCTGGAGGTGTCGGCGGCGACGCTGTACTGGCGGCGCGCCTGCGGCGACAACCGAGACGTTCGAGCCTCGCGGCGTGATCGATGCCGGTCACCGCCGAAGCGGAAAACCGTCGGCCTTCATATGCTTCGCCGCCGCGACGAACTCAGGCTCCGGCCCCGCGTTTGTCGATGGAACGGCTAAGTGTCAAAGCGTTCGACGGCCGGAAATACAAGGCAAGAGCCAGCAAGGCGACAGCGCACAAGGCGTCTGAGACCATACCCTTGAACACCACGGCGCTGGTCGGCGCACCCCCCTGATGCGCGAGTATGGCGTTCGCCAACAGATCGCTGACCACTACGGCAGTGGCTGCAATTCCACAACATATGAGTATCTTCTCAAGCGAGGGCTTGGGAAGTGAAGAACCTACGTAGAGGAGCAAAAGGCCGCCTGTCAGCCCGACAAGCCCGTCGCTAACCGAATAGGCGGGAGGGAACGGCGTATGAAGAACTCCGCTTCCACCGGAGTGCCACAAGGTGAAAATCACCGTAAGGGGATAGCCGACGGCACCGGTCACCAGGCCAGCCCAAGGGCCATACCACACACCGATAATCAGGGCGGTCGTCTGAGAAAGGGAAGCAAGCTCAACGGGTCCAAAGTGGTGTTGCGCCGAAGACTCGATTGCGGCGACCCCGACATAGACGGCGACGCCGACCGCCGCAGCAGCGATCGTTTTCTCGTTCACCGACCACAGATCCCATGCGAAGGAGACGTCGTAAGGGCCGCCATCCTTCGCGTCCGCCCTCTTCTTACGCCATTTTGCGACGCCCTGCCCGATCGTCATCAAGCCGCCGCAAATACCAACAATTGAAGCCACGTTCGCGATCACACCGCTCATGGTTTAACCTCGCCCGCCTCGTATCCGGCATTCAGCGCTGGATAGCACTCGTCGCCACTCTTCCCGACTGTTCCAACATCCATATCACGTTGCGGCGAAAACCTTGGAGTAATAGACACTAGTGGTCCCGATCCCGGCCCGGCGAAACACCGGCACGCTCAATGTTTCAATGTCTGCGGTGTTGATCGTGACGGTGACCGCGGCGGCTGACACGAGGGGCACTACCTGCTTTGTGGTAGGTCGATCCATGGAGCGATCCGTATGTCAGCGGCTAATGGTCTAACAAGCGTTAGGGTTGTCGCGTCCAGCGGATGCCGGGCCACGCCAGCGCCAAGCCAGTAACCGAATTCAGCAGCCAACTCTCGTCTGGTCTTCATGCTCGTTACCTCGTGCCGCAGACCTGTACGTCGGCTCCGAATCCCGCTAGGCAATCCGTCTCTCGTACTCCCTATTAATCCCTCACACCGGGGCCTTTAGGCCCTACGAAATGCCAGTTGTTTTGACCCTCTGAAGTTGCGCCGATCGCCCCTATGAACTGGTCGTTATCAGCAATAGGATTAGATACCAGGAAGAAGTTCGACGCCACGAACACATGAGGAGCAAATAATGCGGAAGTTCCTCAAAAGAACCGTGATTGCGGGCGCGGCCGCGCTGGCGATCATGGGCGTAGCCCAGGCCGAAAGCATGGTGCAGCAGTTTGGTGCCCAACGTGCAGCGGGTCACAGACGAGCAAGCCCCAGTACAGCTGGTGTATGTCCAGTTCCCCCAATGTCAGCCCTTAGGGCCTAAAGGAGGCGTCGCCTGTTACAAGTGACCGGAAAATGACCAAGGCGAGTGGGCAGGCGACATCACCCGGCGGAGCTTGCGGAGCCGGGTTGGGGTGCGAGGCTACGTATTTGGCGCTAGGCGGCGGGTTCGAGGATGACCCGGTAGCCCATTGCGGTGAGTTAGGTGATGTGGTTGCGCAGTCTGCGTTCGGTGGCGATGCGGTTGGTGTGGTAGTCGGGGCCGAGGTCGCGGAAGCGTGTGGCCGGGTTGGCCAGCAGGTGGTCGGGTCGCCGGAGGGAGTCGCACCTTCCGGCTCCCACAGATCCGTACCTGAACCTCCCGACATCTCACCTGATGCGAGGCGTCGGCAGGTGACCACGTTGATCAATGCCGCCGCACTGGCGCGGCAGGAGCCGGCCGTGTACGTGATCGAGGGCGCGCACTGGATAGACGAGGTCAGTGAGTCGATGCTGGCCGATTTCCTCGCAGTGGTCCCGCAGACGCCATCGCTGGTGCCGATCACCTACCGCCCCGAATACCACGGCGCGCTGACGCGGCTCTCGGGCGCCCAGACCATGGCGCTGCGACCGCTTAATTGCGGGGGTACATGAAGTCGATATTTGCTGGCATGTCGGCGCGTGCATACATGAGGTTGTCGGCATAGCCGACACCAGCCAAGGATCCGGGGACACCATGTTAGCTGCCGCCAAGACCAGGTCCTCACGTTCGCAGCGCCCGATTCCGCCCCGCCTCGCGCCGGCGCCGCGTTCAGCGGCGGTCGTGCCGCTGGTGGCTGCGAATTCTGACCGACGTGAAAGGCCCGTAAGGCCACCGCTGATAGGGACCAATGCCTCCTGACCGACGACAGCTTTCGCTTCTAGCGTCGAAACCACCGGGCGCCGCATAGTCTGCGTGACTCGACCCGAAAGGAGGAACAGCCAAATGGCCGGCGGAGAACAACATTTCGGCATCGTGGTCGGTGTCGACCGGTCAGCTCCATCCGATGCGGCGGTGCGGTGGGCTACCCGTGAGGCCGCAATGCGCAAACTTCGCCTCACACTGGTGCACGCGATAGTCACACCGGCCCTGCCCTGGCCCGCTGCCCAAATGCCCGCGGAGTTGCGCCAACGCCGGGAAGTCGATGCGCGGGCCATCATCGATGATGCGGTCAGGATCGCCGAAGACACCATCAAGGAGCCCGGCCGGGCTGAAATCGACAGCCGATTGTTCTTTTCCGCGCCGGTGCCGACGTTGGTCGATATGTCAAAAGACGCCGACATGGTGGTGGTAGGCGCGCGCGGGCTCGGCGCGGTGCGCAGCGTGTTGCTGGGATCAGTCAGCACCGGGCTGATCCATCACGCCCACTGTCCCGTCGCCGTGATCCACCATGAGGCTTCCCCGCAGTCACGGGCCGTGTATGCGCCGGTGCTGCTCGGTATCGATGGATCACCGGCATCGGAGCTGGCCACCGCGGTCGCGTTCGAAGAAGCGTCGTTGCGGGATACGGGATTGGTGGCCCTACACGCCTGGAGCGACGCCGAGATGGCCCATATCCCGAGCATGGAAGAGTCGGCCCTGCAATCGGCGGCCGAGGAAACCCTGGCCGAGCGCTTGGCCGGCTGGCGGGAAAGCTATCCCGACGTCAGCGTGCACCGCATCGTGGTGTACGGCCGGCCGGCCACTTACCTTCTCGACCGCTCCGAGTTCGCCCAGCTTGTCGTCGTCGGCAGTCATGGCCGTGGCGGGTTCGCCAGAATGCTGCTCGGATCGGTCAGCACCGCCGTGGCACACGCGGCCCGTACACCGGTGATCGTTGCCCGCAGTCACTAGCGCCCAACGGATTCCCCAACTTAACGTGTCGGCGGGGCGCATAGTCACGGGTGTGGCGAGGGGAAGATCCGGCACCGCCGAGGCGACCTATATCGGCGCAGATGCCGAAGCCATCACCGTGACGTTCGATCGCATCGATCCGGCGAGGGTCGTTCGAGGCTGGCCAGTACGCGATGTCAGGTCGCGGGCCGGGCAGCGCGGACCCCGAGAGAATTCGGAGACGTACTGGTCAGCACGGAAGGCGGCCACGTCGTCTACGATCGTCAGTCAGCGGCCGGAAGTCCCGGCCGACTAGCCCAAAGAGGCCCTTCGTGGACAGCCGGTACGCATTGGTGCCGTTGAGTCCAATGCTTGTCGATAGACGTGTCTCAGCCGCGCCACGAAACCCATGACGAGAAGAACCGTTGGCTACTTCGTTGTGGACAGGGTGATGCGGTGTCGTCCCGGGGGCACAGTCACCGTGGGATCACTCAGTGCGCCGTCGAGCCAGATCGTCAGCCTGAGCGGCAGCGCTGCAAGCGTGATCTGTGCGGTGGTGTCGGTCGCCACGGCGATCGTCGACTGGGACAACGAGGCAAGCCCGGCACGGGCGATGTTGACGGTGAGGCCGGCGACGCCGGTGAGATTTAGGGTCAGGTAGGGCAGCGCGTCTGGAGGCGACCCGAGCCGCCAGACCTGCTCGGCGTAGAGCCCGGGTGTCGGGTCGAAGTCCAGGATGAAGCCGCGATGTCGCCACGTGTCGTGCGCCGGGTCCGGCCGGGCATACGATCGCGCGTCGACTTCAGCGATCGCGCCGCGGGTTGCCGTGACGCTGGGATCGGCGGTCAGCTCCGATAACCACCAGACCCGCTGTGGGCACTGTCAACTTGAGGTCGTGTGGACGTTCCGCTAACCACATAAGCCTCATACGTCACACGCGACCTGGTGAATCGCGGAGGCGAACCGGCGAAAATCGCCCTCGGATTGCTCAAGTTGACAGTGCCACTCTCCGGGCAAACTATCGTCGTCATCGGCGGCAGGCTGCTGTTCATTGGCCGCACATGCGGCCGCCGCAGAGGCATCGGACTGGGGGTCGCGTCTACGGTCGCCGCTGCGCTCCCATCTTCTGAGCACGTCAACCAGTCAACGGTGAGGAGAAAGATTCCATGCGAACGATCAGCCATTTCATCAACGGCCAAAGCGTTACGCGCCCTGGCGCCATCACCAGCCCGGTCTACGATCCGAACACCGGGCAGGTGCAGGCCCTTCTGGAGCACGGCGACGCCGCAATCCTTGCCGAGACTGTCGCGGCCGCCAAGGCAGCACAACCTGCCTGGGCCGCAATCGATCCCCTGCGCCGGGCGCGGGTGATTTTCAAGTTCAAGGCCTTGATCGAAGAGCACAGGCAGGAGCTCATTCACCTGATGTCCTCCGAACATGGCAAGTTGCTGAGCGACTCCAACGGCGAGCTGCAGCGCGGTCTGGACGTGGTGGAGTTTATGTGCGGCGTCCCGCATTTGCAGAAGGGCGAGTTCACGCAGGGCGCCGGCCCTGGCGTGAATGTCTATTCCATCCGCGAACCACTGGGAGTCGTTGCCGGAATTCCGCCTTTCAACTTCCCCGGCATGATTCCGCTCTGGATGCTGACCCCGGCCATCGCCGTCGGCAACGCGTTCATCCTGAAACCGTCGGAGCGCGCACCCTCCGCGGCCCTCCGGATCGTCGAGCTCGCCCACGAAGCCGGGGTTCCGCCGGGCATCGTCAACGTCGTGCAGGGTAGCCAGGAGGTCGGCGAGGCGATCGGGGATCATCCGGACATCAAGGCCGTGACCTTTATCGGCTCGACGGAGGTGGCAAGGCTCGTCTATGCCCGCGGCGCGGGCAACGGCAAGCGCGTGCAATGCTTGGGCGGAGCGAAGAACCACGGCGTCATCCTGCCCGACGCCGATCTCGACTCGGCTGTCGTGGACATCCTCGCCGGGGCCTTTGGCTCTGCCGGCGAGCGCTGCATGGCCATGCCGGTGATCGTGCCCGTTGGCAAACAGACGGCCGAGGCGGTTCGTGAGCGGCTGCTCGAGGAGATTCCCAGGCTGCGGGTCGGCGGCTTCACTGACCCCGACGCGCAGATGGGTCCGGTCGTCACTCCCGAAAACAAGCGGAAGATCGAAGGCTATATCCAGCTTGCTGTCGACGAAGGCGCCGAGCTGGTCATCGACGGGCGGGGGCGAAGCCTGCCGGGGCACGAAGAAGGATTCTTCCTGTGGCCATCCCTGATCGATCATGTCACACGATCAATGAAGAGCTATCAGGACGAGATCTTCGGCCCGACGCTGCAGATTGTTCGTGCGGAGACCTTCGAGGAGGCGCTGAGCTACCCGAACCTCCATCACCAGGGCAACGCGGTGACCGTCTTTACGCGCAGCGGAGATGCGGCGCAGCGCTTCGTCGCCGAGGTCGAGGTAGGCATGGTAGGCGTTAATTTTCCCCTGCCGACTCCCGTCGGCTACTACAGCCACGGCGGCTGGAAGAACTCGGCTTTCGGCGATCTGAACCAATATGGCGAGGACAGCATCCGCTTCTTCACACGCACCAAGAACGTGACACAGCGCTGGCCCCACGGCGAACCAGCCACCGACTAGCGTGGCGGAACCAATCGCTCGGTGATATCTCGGTGCGGAGTCGGAGAATGCTCTTGCGCGCTTTTCGAAATGTAGCCTGCTTGCCCATCGCTCAACATTTCTCAACAAATACATGCCGAGCAAACATTCTCTGCTCTCGTCTTATGAATGTGACGTCAAGGTTTCCGAGCCCTAGAGCGAATGATGGAGGTGTCGGCCATCAATCGTTCGACGTCGTCGGAGGTCATCGCGCCCACGGCCGCGGGGTTGAATCCGTGAAACGCGGTGCGCAGGTTGTCTCGCTTGTCGAAGACCGTCGCCCACGACAAGCCGTTTTCGAAGTACGTCAGAATGAGCGCTTCGAACAGCATCGCCTCGTCGTGTGTCGGCGTTCCCCATTTCTGATCGTGATAGCCGGTCAGATCGCGGCCCGTCTCGGTAGCCCAACGGCAGCGGGTAACGTCGTCGGCGCCGGTTACCACGGTGGCCAGCTGTGGTGACATATCGACACGGGCCATCGCCTTCATCGGGCTTCAGGGTTCTCCAGGACTAGCGCAATGCCCTGTCCCGAGCCGATGCACACGCCGGTTACCCCCGTATCGCGCGTTGCGTTCACGCAGTTCGGTGGCCAGGGTCAGCACGTAGCGCGTGCCCGAGCCGCCGAATGGGTGCCCGGTGGCCACCGCTCCCCCGTTCGGGTTGAGCTTGTCGTCGGGGATTGTGAACCCGTCCAGCTGGTTGACCAGTTCACGCAGCACGCCCAGCGCTTGGGCGCTGAATGCTTCGTGCACTTCCCAGACGTCGACCCGGTCGGGGGGGCATCGTCAAGTTGTTTGCCTTGGTGTGGTGCTGCCAGGATTGGTCGTTGTGGCGATTGCGACGAGGTACAAGGGCTACCGGTATCCGATCGAGGTCATCGGGCACGCGGTGTGGCTCTATCACCGTTTCGCGCTGAGTCTGCGTGACGTTGAAGAGCTGATGTTGGCCCGCGGTGTCGCGGTTACCTACGAGACGATCCGGTCGTGGTGCGCCAAGTTCGGGCCGGACTATGCTGCCCGGTTACGTCGTCGGCGCCCCCGTCCCGGCGATAAGTGGCACCTTGACGAGGTGTTCGTGAAGATCAATGGCACCACTGATTACCT
>DASPOT010000080.1:0-9027 GCA_035625875.1 Mycobacterium sp.
CCAGTCAGAAGGCCCGCGGCGAAGGTGTGACCACGGTGTCCTGCGTTCGATCTGTCGGCCGACTCCGGTGCAGCACCGCGGCGCGCACGGGCGAGACCGATCTGAGCTGATAGGAGCTTGGATCAGAAGCCCCGTCACAGGCGAGGGTGGCGGTCTCGGTCGTCGGGCCGGCGAGGTCGGATTCCTTGGTGTCGGTGTCGGTGTTGTGCAGCACTGCGCGTTCCGGTCGTCCCCCGACCGACCGCGAAATCAGCCAGCACAGCCGGAAGTCTGACAGGAAGGCGAGCAACGCGAACCTTTGCGGCCTACCTGGCCGCCCACAGCAATCGGCAGGAGGGGCCGGAGCTACGGCACCGTTGCGCGGTCGCCCTTCTCTGCCGCTTCTTGTTGCAGGTATTCGTGAATGGCGGTCGCGGCCTTGCGTCCCGCGCCCATGGCTAGGATCACGGTCGCGGCGCCGGTCACGATGTCACCGCCGGCGAAGACGCCTTGGCGGCTTGTGGCGCCCGTCTGCGGATCGGCGACGATGCAGCCGTGCCGGTCGATGTCGAGCCCGGAGGTTGTGTGCGGGATGAGCGGGTTGGGGTTGGTGCCGAGGGCGATGACGACCAGGTCGGCCTCGATCGTGAACTCCGAGCCCGGGACGGGTACCGGACGGCGGCGGCCTGATTCGTCGGGCTCGCCGAGCTCGGTGCGGATGCACTCGAGGCCACTTACCCATCCGGTCTCATCACCTAAGAACCGCTGCGGCAGCGTAAGCCAGTCGAAGATCACGCCCTCGCCTTGCGCCCGCTCGTAGTCCTCGGCCCGGGCACCCTTTTCGACCTCGGAGCGGCGGTACACGATGTGACCCTCCTCGGCGCCCATGCGGATGGCGCACCGCACTGCGTCCATCGCGGTGTCGCCGGCGCCGATCACCGCGGCACGCCTCGGGCGCCGAAGTGGCGTGTCGTACTCAGGGAACGAGAACGCGCGCATCAGATTGACGCGCGTGAGGAACTCGTTTGCCGAGTACACACCCTTGAGGTTCTCCCCAGGGATGTTCATGAAGATCGGCGAGCCCGCTCCCGTGCCGACGAACACCGCCGAGTAGCCCAACTCGTCGAAAAGCTGGTCGATGGTGACCGTCTTGCCGATGATCACGTCGCGCACGAACTCGACACCGAGCGCCTTGAGATGCTCGATATCGTCGTCGACGATCTCCTTCGGCAGCCGGTACTGGGGGATCCCGTAGCGGAGCACCCCGCCGAACGCGTGCAGCGCCTCGAAGACCGACACCGAGTAGCCGAGTTGTGCTAGGTCACTGGCAGCCGTGAGGCCAGCCGGGCCTGACCCCACGATTGCGACCTTCTGGTTGCGCCACCCGTGCGGCGCGGCGAACTCGCTGCCGCCGCGCCCGTGCTCGCGCTCCCAGTCGGCGACGAACCGCTCCAGCCGGCCGATGCCGACCGGGTCTTGGTGGTGAAGCAGCACGCAACGCACCTCGCACTGATGCTCAACAGGACACACCCGCCCGCAGATAGCAGGCAGCAGGTTCCGGCTGCGGATCGTGTCGGCGGCCCCCTGGAAGTCACCGACCGCGACGCTGCGCACGAAGTCGCGGATCGGCACGTTGACGGGGCAGCCCTGCTCGCACACGGGATCCTGGCAGTTGAGGCAGCGGCGCGCCTCGGCGATGGCGCGCTCCACGGTGTAGCCCTCTGCGACCTCGTCCCAGGTCCGGCGCCGCTCCTCCGGATCCCGGCACGGCATGGGGGTCTTATGCGGATACACGATTGGCATGGCTATTTACCTCCTAGTCCCGCCAGTTCGCAGGCCAATTTCTCCTCGGCTTTGTAGGTCGCCAAGCGGTCGTCCGCCTCGTCGAAATCGACCTGATGACCGTCGAAAAACGGGCCGTCGACGCAGGCGAAGAGCGACTTGCCGCCCACGCTCACGCGGCAACCGCCGCACATGCCCGTGCCGTCCACCATCAGGGGATCGAGGGACACCATGCTGGGCAGACCCCACCGGCGGGTCGTGTTCGCCACGGCACGCATCATGGGCATCGGCCCCACCGCGAAGCAGTCGGTGAAGCCGGCGCCTGCCTGCAGCAACTCTTCCAGGCGGCTGGTGACGAAGCCGTGATAGCCGAAGGAGCCGTCGTCGGTGCACACGTGCAGCTCGTCGCTCTCGGTTGCCAGCAGGTCGGCGAGGATGACCAGATTCCGGGTGCGGGCGCCGATGATGGATGACACCCGCACGCCCCGGGACCGTAGCTCGCGGGCCAGAGGGAACACCGCCCCCGTGCCGAAGCCGCCCCCGATCAGCACGGCGTGGCCCTGCTCGGGGAGGGGCACCGCCGCGCCGAGTGGGCCGGCGAAGTCAAGGAAGACGTCGCCGACGCCCAGGGCATTGACCAGCGCGCTGGTACGCCCCACCTGCTGGACGACGATCGTGATCGTGCCCTCCGCTCGGCTGAAATCGGTGATGCTGATCGGGATTCGTTCGCCGGTCTCGGTTACCCTCACGATGACGAACTGACCCGGGGCGGCGTTGCGCGCCACCAGCGGGGCGTGGATGACGAACAGCTTGGTGACCTCCGTGAGGTCCTTCTTATCGATAATGCGTGCCGTGGTGTCCATAGTCAGCTCCATCTCAAAGGAGGGGATCTTTGTCCTTGGCCTTGAGCCGCAGCCAGCGGCGCTGTACCTCGGCCTCGATGGCGGCCAGGATCGCCTCGTTGCCCGGCTGGCAGAGATGCTTGGTCTTGCCCATGAGCTTCAGCCAGTCGGCGACGGCCAAGCGCCGCCCGATGGGCTCGGGGTCGTAGGTGATGTGGGTGATGCCGCGCTCGACGTCGTACAACGGGAAAAAGCAGCAGTCGACCGCGGCCTGGACGATGTCGACGCCGACGCGATCCTCGGTCTTCCAGTTGAGCGGACAGCTGATCAGGATCTTGCCGTAGACCGTGCCCACGTGCTGGGCGTACCACTGCGCTTTAGCGGCCTTGCCGACGAGGTCGTCAGGGTAACCCTCGACGCCGGTGAAGACGTACGGGATATTGGTCGCCGCCATGATCTGCGGCGTGTCCTTGTGATGAAAGGCCTTCCCCAGCTCGGCGGGGCCGACGTGGCTCGTCGACGTCAGGTGCCCAAGCGGGGTCGAGTAGCTGAGCTGGCTGCCGGTGTTCATGTAGCCCTGGTTGTCGTACTCGACCATGATCATCCCGTGCTGGCGCAGCGCGGCGCCGATGGCGGCACCCATGCCGATATCCATGCCGCCATCGCCCGTGACCATGACAAACGTGATGTCCTCGCCGGCAGGGAGTTCGCCGCGGCGCACCCGTTCGTGGAACACCTCGACGAGCCCGCTCAGTGCAGCGGCACCGTTTTGGAACAGGTTGTGCACGTATGTGACCCGGTGTGACGAGTAGGGGTAGCCGGTGCTGACGACCATGGCGCACCCCGTCTGGTAAAGCACCACGACGTCGCCCTCGATGCCACGCAGGAACTGATCGAGCGCCGGAAAGATACCGCAGCCGGGGCAGGAGCCGTGGCCGGGCACAACTCGCTTCGGCTTGGTAGCCAGCTCCCAGTAGGGGGGCGCCACCACCTGAAGCCGGCCGTCGGGTCCGGGCGTGACTTTCAGCTTCCCGCTCGTCATCTCCTCGCGGGTGAGTGCAGGGGTGCCACGACGTGCCTGCGGCTTGGCGGGATCGCCCGGCTCTACGCCGTAGTAGTCGAACGGCACTTCCACGACACCGGACTCGGCGGCTTCCAACGCCAACCCGAAGAACGCCTCGGCGTCCTCCGCATAGAAGTCCCGCCCGCCGAGGCCGTACACCCGGCTGAGGCAGAGGGTGCGGTTGTCGGGGTCGTCCTTGAGAGCGGACTTCACCTCGTGGGTGAGGTTAGCCCCGTGGGCTCCGTAGGAGCTGGCCCGCTCGCCGATCAGGACCGCACGCACGCCGCGCAGCGCCTGGCGGATGGCATCGGCGGGGAAGGGGCGGATCACGTTGGGGCTGACAACGCCAGCGGCGACGCCCTTCGCCCGGAGCCGGTCGGCAACGTCCTTGGCGGTCTCCGCGGCCGAGTTGAGCAGGAAGACGGCAACTTGGGCGTCCTCCATGCGATACAGATCCAGAGGTTCGTAGCGCCGGCCGCTCAAGGTCTCGAACTCGGCGAAGACGTCGGGGATGGCGGCCATGGCGGCGTCCATCGCCCGCTCGAGCTGATACTTGTTGTTGATCAGGTCAGGATCGTTCATGTACGGCCCGATCGTCACGGGGTGCCGGGGGTCAAGCGCCTTGACCGGTTCGAGCACTGGACCCAGCCACTCCTGCACGGTGGCGTCGTCCACGAAGGTCGAGACGCGGCGCTTCTGGTGGCTGGTGAAGAAGCCGTCGAAGGCCACGATCGCGGGCAACCGCACATCGGCGCGCTCGGCGACGCGCAGCGCCATCAGGTTGAAGTCGTAGACGGCCTGGGGGTCGCGGGCCATGAAGATGAGCCAGCCGGTGTTCAGCGCGTAATAGACGTCGGAGTGGTCGCCGCGAATGTCGAGCGGCCCACTGACGGTGCGGGTGGCGAGATCCAGCAGCATGGGATAGCGCGTCCCGGACTGCACAGGCAGCTGCTCCAGCGAGTAGAGCAGACCCTGCGCGCTCGTGGCGTTGAAGACGCGGCCGCCCGCGACAGCGGCGCCGAAGCAGATGCCTGCCGCCCCGTGCTCACCATCGGCCGGCACCATGACGATATCGTGCTCGCCAGCCGCCTTCATCTCGTCGATCCGCTCGGCGACTTCCGTTGACGGGGTGATCGGGTAGTAGCCCATCAGGTGGAAGTTGATCTGCTTGGCTGACAGAGCGCCCATCTCGTTGCCGGTGCTGAAACCGACGACCTGAGCGGCCCGGCCGGCTCTCGGCCTCAGTACCGTTGGTGCTGGTGCTGCGACGCTCATCAATGGTCACCTCTCTCGGTCTCGAGCCACGGGAAGAGCGGTACGCGATGCTCGTCGGCCCAGCCGTCCTCCTCGCGGAGTTCGGTGAGGGAGCCGGTCGGGCAGGCGTCGACGCACTTGAGGCAGCCCTTGCAGTAGTTATAGTCGATGCCTTGCAGCCGCACGGCGAGCTCGCCGTCGCGGTCATCGTTCCATACGAAGCAGAGGTCGGGGCAGACGATGTCGCAGATCCCGCAGTGCACACAGGTGTCTGGGTCGTAGTCGGGCAGGAAGCCCTGCCGCGAGGTGCTCAGGTTCTTGACGATGCTGTTGCCCGCGTCCAGGATCACCCCCCCTATCGGCGCGTCGAGGTACCCGAACGCAGGCTTGGCCCGCTGCGCGGGCCGGCCAGCATCGCCCGGCACCGCCGGCCAGGTCATGCTCCGCAGCTCGCGGTAGCCACGGTCAAAAGTACGCATGTTGGCCTCGACGAGGTGAGCGTAGCGGACGGAGAAGCTCTGCCGAATCGTTTCTTTTACTGCCTCAGGGTCGATAAATGGGCAGACACGCGTCACGGCACCGAGCATCGCCGTATTGACGCGCGTCTTCTCCTCGAGCGCGATGCTCAGCGCATCGAGTACCCCCACTGTGCCGGAACGCAGGTGGATCGACTCTCGGATCTCGCCCGGGTCCTTACGGGTGTTCACGATCAGCGTGCCGGTTGGGCCCAGCCCGGCGGCCACGTCAACCGAGGAGGCTAGCGCCTCGTGAAAGACCGCGACCACCTGCGGGCTTTCGATCGGGCTGCTGGTGCGGACCTCGCGGTCGCCTGGGCAGAGCCGCACGAACGACTTCAGCGGGGTGCCCTTCTTCTCCGAACCGTATGAGGAAAAGTGGGCACCGTTGAGGCCCTGCCCTAAGACGCAAGCCTCGGCCAGCATCTTTCCGGCGAGATGCGCACCCAGCCCTCCGATCGACTCGAACCGGATCCCGAAAAAGCCGTCGTCACCGGCGCCGGGCAATAAACCCCCTCCCCCTTCAGTGCCTAGTGAACCGGCTGCCGGTAGCACTGACATCGCAGCCTCCTCATGCGAATACCACCTCGACTATTCATCGCTACATCCAACTCTAGGACGCTCCGGGAAAGCCGGCACAGAGGCGAAGGATGTCTTTAGATAGAGCACTTCGGCTCTACTGACTGATCCGTGGGTGTCTGGTTCGGCCCGGCCCGGCAGGCTGGGGCGGTGGCCGCCGAGGGCGAGCATGGCGAGGGCAACGAGTGCCTCAGGGGTGCGGAATCCGAACGCAATCCGGGTCAGGAGTCGGATCTTGGTGTTGGTGGATTCGACCAATCCCGCGAGTGGCATCGCGGTGTTGCACGATGCGGCCTGCCAGCTCCACGAACACCGGGATGCGGCAGCGCCGCGCCCAGGAGATCCGCCGGTCCAGGGCCTGCTTGCCTTGCTCGGCTTTGACCGAAAACACGTGGCGCAGGCCCTCTTTGAGCAGATAGGCCTGATGCAAGCGGGTCGGTCTTGGCGATCCAGGCCAGCTTGGCGGTCTGGCGTTCGGTAAGGTCGTCGGGGTTTTTCCACAGCGCATAGCGGGCGCCCTTGAGCTTGCGCACCCACTCATGAGCTCGCGGGGCGGGCTGTTCTTGCGGGGCCGGCCGGGGCCCCGTCTGGACTCGGTGCGCGCCAACGCCCCGGCTCCCGGAAGGTGCGAATCAGGCGAATGTGGATTCCCGGTTGGGTTCCGGACCGAACCGGAAACGGCGGCCGGTGATCGAGACCGGGAGAACGCGAACATAATGAAGCTTCAACGTCGCAGTCCATGACAGCAGCTGCGCCTGCTCGGCCTCTTCAATCTCCTCATTGGTATGGAGCATGCGGGCCGTGCCCTTCACGATCACGCTCCAGCCTTCGGCAACGTCGTGGTCGTCGGCCTCGAAAAGAACACGCTTGTTAATTGCGGTGCTGACCAACTTGGTGCCCTCCGCGGTGCGGAAAAGCACAGTGCGGCGCTGGACAGCGAAGTTGACCGGAAAGATCTCGGGCTCGCCCCCGGCGCTCGTGACGAGACGCCCTAACGCCACGGTTGCCAGCAGATCCCAGCTTTCGCTTACCGAAAGGATGGTGACCGGTTTATCGGTCGCGGACATCGTGGCGCTCACCAGCCTCGGGGCGCTAGTGCCACAACCGCACACCGTGATTCGAATGGCACATGATGCTTTCTGGCGGCAGCAGTCACATCGCTAACTTAGACACCATCGGACACCAACACAACTAAGCTGAGCACTCTCATGCGTCAGTAGGTGCCGTAGGCCCTGCTGTTGGCATCCTGGACCGCTCCGACGTAGTCAGCCCGTTGGCGTGCCGCCCGGTGGTCTGAGTCCGGCGCCGCCAGCAGCCCGCGCAGCTCATCCAGGTGCGCGTATCGCTTGCGGCTCATCCAGTCCCGCAATCCGTCCAGCAGGACACCGGCGTATTCGGGACCATGACGCAGCAGCGCCGACGCGGACTGCACAACGTCGGCTCCGGCCAGCAGATACTTGATCACCTCGGCGGTTTGCTCGATCCCGGTGCTGGCGGCCAGTGAGGCTCGCACCCGCCCGCGCAGCAGCGCGATCCAGGTCATCGGCAGCCGTGTTTCCGCAGACGTCGACAACGTGACGGCGCGGACGGTGGTAAGGGTTTCGGGGTCGATGTCGGGCTGCAGGAACCGGTTGAACAGCACCAACCCGTCCGCACCGGCCACATCCAGCCGATGCGCCATGTCGGCGATCGCACTGAAATACGGGCTCAGTTTGACCGCCACCGGAACACTCACCGCGCTCTTGACCGCGGCCAGCACGTCGAGATGACGTTGCTCGACCTCGCGGCCGTCGACGCGTGCATCACCGGGCAGGTAGTAGATGTTCACCTCCACCGCGGCGGCGCCGGCATCCTGCACGGAGCGGGCATACTGGGCCCAAGTGCCGGGGGTAGTGGCGTTCAGGCTGCCGATGACGGGGACGTCGACGGCAGCGGCGGCGCGTTCCACCAAACGTAGGTATCGGTGAGCGCCCTGGCCGTGATCAACCGTGGCGGGAAAGTACGTCAGGGATTCCGGGTAGCTTTCGCTGCCCTGGGCGGCCATCCGCATGTTGTGCTCGGCGTCGCGGCGCAGTTGTTCCTCGAACAGCGAGTAAAGCACCACGGCGCCCACGCCGGCGTCAGCGAGTCGGCGGACCCCATCGACCGTGCGGCTGAGCGGGGACGCCGAGGCCACCAGCGGGCTGCGCAGGGTAAGTCCGAGGTAACGCGTCGTCAGGTCCATCAGCCGTCTTTCCGAGCATCGGACGGAAAGTGCTGCGGACCGCGAGAAGCCATGTCTTCGTAAGTCTTCCAGCGCCGGTTGATCGACTCCTGCGCCAGCGCGAGGAGCCGTTCGGCCTCGTCCGGATCAGAGTTGGCCAGGCTCCGGAAGCGCAGCTCGCGGTAGCGATAGTCGGCGAGCGGGAGGTGGGGGCGGTGGGAGTCCAGCAGGAACGGCGCCGTGCCTGTGGCGCGCAGCACCGGGTTGTATCGAATCAACGGCCAGTGCCCGCTGGCCGCCGCCCGGTATTGCTGGTCGAGGCCATAACGTATCTCGAAGCCGTGTGCGATGCAGTGGCTGTAAGCGATAACGATCGACGGCCCGTCGTAGGCCTCGGCCTCCCGGAGGGCCAGCAGCGTCTGTTGTGGATCAGCGCCCATCGCGACCCGCGCGACATAGACGTTGCCGTACGAAATGGCCTGTAGCGCCAGGTCTTTTCGCGGCACTGTCTTGCCCCCGGCGGCGAACTTCGCCACCGCACCCAGCGGTGTGCTCTTCGACATCTGCCCGCCGGTGTTGGAATACACCTCGGTGTCGAGCACCAGCACATTGACGTTGTGCCCGCTGGCGAGGACGTGGTCGAGTCCACCGGCGCCGATGTCGTAGGACCAGCCGTCTCCGCCGACGATCAACACACTGCGGCGAATCAGGTGATCGATGACGCTGCGCAACTCGTCGCCAACCGCCGGTGGAAGCCTATCGAGCCGGCTGACCAGTTCGGCTACCCGCTGGCGCTGGGCGTGCAGCTCT
>DASPOT010000081.1:0-4952 GCA_035625875.1 Mycobacterium sp.
ACGCGCGTATGTGTTCGGGCTGCGCCCGACCGCGCGCCAGCACACCGGGTTGGCGGCGTGTGTGGAGGCCCACCGCGAGCTGTATAGCGCGGCGTTGCGGGAGCGTCGGGATGCCTGGTCGCACAGCAAGACCCGTATCTATTACGGGGATCAGTCGGCGCAGCTGACCGAGATCCGTTCAGCACGCCCGGCTTTTGCTGGCACCCACTGCGGCGGCGGCGCCGGAGGGCGACGCCGACGACGCCATCACGGCGGCATGGAAGGCCGCCGGCGGCGAGGACTCAGTTCTCGGCGCCAAGCAGGGCGATGTCTACGCCGTCGGCAACGGATTCGCCCAGAACTTCGCCGGCGGCAAGGTGTTCTTCACCCCCGCTACCGGTGCCAGGGCGATGTACGGCGCGGTTCTCGATAAATACGAATCACTGGGCGGACCGGGCGGCAGCGATCTCGGGTTCCCGCTCATCAACGAAGTCCCGGACTTGGCAGGACCCGACAGCCGAGTCAGCACCTTCTCCGCGCCCGACAAGCCCGTGATCTTCTGGACGCCCGATCACGGGGCGTTCGTCGTGCGTGGCGCAATGAAAGCCGCATGGGACAAACTCGGCAGCTCGGGTGGCGTCCTCGGCGTCCCGGTCGGCGATGAAACCTACGACGGCGAACTTGCCACACAGCCGTTCAGCAGCGGCAAGGTTTCATGGAACCGGGTGACCAAGACATTCACCACCGTCCCACCGGAATTGGCGGGGCGACTGACGGGTTTGCAGGTTCCGATCGATCCCACCGCGGCCATCAACACGGCTTGGCGGGCGGCTGGCGGCGTCGGCGGCCCGCTGGGCGCCAAGCAGGACGGAAGTATCCCGTCGGCCCTGACGGAATCGCTCAGGACTTCGCTGGCGGCAAAGTGTTTTTCAGCCCGGCCACCGGGGCGAATGCCGTCGAGGGCGACATTTTGGCGAAGTACGAGTCACTGGGTGGGCCGCCCTGCAGCGACCTGGGCTTTCCCACCGCAAATGAGGCTGATGGCAGTATCACGCCTGCCAGCCGGATCAGCACCTTTTCGGTGCCCGGTAAGCCGGTGATTTTCTGGACGCCTGACCACGGCGCGTTCGTTATGCGCGGTGCCATGAAGGCCGCCTGGGACAAACTCGGCGGCCCGACCGGCAAACTCGGTGCGCCAGTGGGCGACCAGGCCGTGGACAGGAAGGTGGTCACGCAGAAGTTCACCGGCGGCAAGATCTCGTGGAACGCGGCGAAGAACACCTTCACCACGCAGCCGTCGAACCTGGCGTCGTCGTTGTCCGGCCTTCAGGTGCCGGGCCAAAACCGACCAAGCGGAACGGCGTCGACCGCCAGCAGCAAAGGGTTCAGCTGGCATTGGTGGTGGCTGCTGGTGGCCATCCCGTTGCTGCTTCTGGTCGGCATGGTCGCGGCGGTGGCGCTGTGGTGGCATCGACGTCGCGCCCTGGCTCGTGAGATCGAGGCCAGTGCGGCTGACCGCGACGTGGACGTCGGCTACCACGCCGCTGCTGATGAGCACTGGTCGCCCGAGGCCGGCAGCGGTTTCGGCTCGGTGCCGATGCCTCCTCGCTACTCGGAGTCGCAGCGCCCGGCGACCATGGGTGCGCCGGATCAGCCCGCGCACGGCGGCAGCTGGATGCAGGGCGGCGCCGCCGGCTTGGCCGAGGGTACATCGATCGGCGGAGCGCACGCCGTCGACGCGGTGTCCAACGCCGGTGAGGGCCTCGATGTGGAGGATCCTGACGCGGTGGACACGGCTCCCACGCGCGTGCCGTCCGCAACCGAGTTGAGCACCAGCCGGCACGCGGCAGTGGACACCCCAGCAGAGCCCGGTCCGCAATCGGACGCCGCCCAGCCGGGCCCGCCCGTTCAGCTGGCGATTCACCTTCCGCTGGACGACCCATACCAGGAGCCGGACGGTTACCCCGTCAAGGCCGACACCAGCTCCGGCCTGTACTACACCCCGGAGAGCGAGCTTTATGACGAGACGCTCGCCGAAATCTGGCTTGCCAGCGAAGAAGTCGCACGCGCCAACGGCTTCATCAGGGCGGGCTAGTCCGGGCCGGGCTAGATCTTCCGGATCACCGTGACAACCTTGCCAAGCACCGCGGCCTCGTTGCCGGGGATGGGGTCGAACGCCGGGTTGTGCGGCATCAGCCAGACCTGATCGCCGGTGCGCTTGAACGTTTTGACGGTGGCCTCGCCTTCGATCATCGCCGCGACGATGTCCCCGTTATCGGCCACGTTCTGCTGACGTACGACCACCCAGTCGCCGTCGCAGATCGCGGCGTCGACCATGGAGTCGCCAACGACCTTGAGCAAGAAGAGCGCCCCGTCGCCGACCAGTTCGCGGGGCAACGGGAAGACGTCCTCGACGGCTTCCTCGGCGAGGATCGGGCCGCCGGCCGCTATGCGACCGAGGACCGGGACGAAGGCGGGCTCCGGCAAGGCGTCTGAGCCAGCGATCTCGGTGACGGGCGATGCTGTGGCGGCGTCGTCGGCTCCACGGACGTCGACAGCGCGGGGACGGTTCGGGTCACGGCGCAGATAGCCCTTGCGCTCCAAGGTGCGCAGCTGGTGAGCCACCGAGGATGTCGATGTCAGACCCACGGCGTCGCCGATTTCCCGGATGCTGGGCGGATAACCGCGGCTGGTGACCGACGCACGGATGACGTTCAGGATGGTGCGCTGCCGCTCGGTCAGCGCTGAATCCGCGGTTTGCAGGCGGCGGCCCGCGTCAGTGGTCGAGGGATCGCTGCTGTCGCTCATAGCAGCGAGCGTAATCGCACATAGTCGGATTACCAAACATGTGTTCGACGTGTGTCGCCCCAGCCTCCCGACGCCGCAGTGGCAGATGCCGCGGATAAGAGATGTCGGTGGCCTGGCCTATGGTTCCGCTTAATCGAGATAATCGATCACATGTTCGACAATCGAACATGGAGCGAGTATATTCGAACGCACGATCGAGCATTACCGCTTGGAGGACCGCAGATGACACCGATCGAGGTTCTTTTGTCGGACACACGCATTCCACCACGGCCGGTCGGGGTCCGTCCCAGCGGCCACGGCGGGCCGTCCGGCGCTCGAGGGCCTCGCTCGTCGCGACCGGCGGGCACGCCACCGCGCTACCGGGGCATAGGCGTAGCGATGTCATCTGCACCACATCGACGGCGTCCCGTCACACCGGCGACGACGGTGGCGCTGGCTCTGCTCGCCGCACTGATCACCGTGTGGCTCGGCCTGGTCGCGCACTTCGGTGCGATGGTCGGCGGCGCCTGTGCGGGTATGCCTGCTCGTATCCCCGACCGGCTCGCCGTGGTGCGGGTCGAGTCGGGGGAGACCCTGGACCACCTTGCTGCCCGGGTGGCGCCCGACGCGCCGGTAGGGCAGGTTGCCGAGCGCATCCGCGAACTCAACGACCTGGACTCCACGGCGCTGATCGCGGGTCAGACGCTGATCGCTCCCGTCGGTTGACGGCGTGGCCGTGGACCGCGAAACCCCCGACAGCCCAACGGTCGTTGGTGCTCGCGACCGGGCACCCGCGTCGATCGCCGCTGCGTTGGCCGTGCCGGGGAGCGCGCAGGTACTCTCGGAGTCGTCTGACATACCTGGTTATCAGCACGGCGAAGGAGCGGTCATGCATTGTCCGTTCTGCCGTCATCCCGATTCCCGGGTGGTGGACTCGCGGGAAACCGATGAGGGTCAGGCCATTCGGCGCCGCAGGGCGTGCCCCGAGTGCGGGCGGCGATTCACCACCGTGGAAACCGCCGTCCTGGCAGTGGTCAAGCGCAGCGGTGTCACCGAGCCCTTCAGCCGGGAGAAAGTCATCCGCGGCGTGCGCCGGGCGTGCCAGGGCCGCCAGGTCGACGACGATGCGCTGAACGTATTGGCCCAACAGGTGGAAGACACCGTGCGCGCGACAGGGTCGCCGGAAGTCCCGAGTCACGAGGTGGGCCTGGCGATCCTCGGGCCGCTGCGCGAACTTGACGAGGTGGCGTACCTGCGGTTCGCATCGGTGTACCGGTCCTTTTCTTCGGCGGACGATTTCGAACGCGAGATCGAGGCGCTGCGCGCCCACCGCAAACTATCGACTCCGAGTTGAGCCGTTGATGCCAAAGACCCGGGGCTAGTCTGGCTGCATGCCTTCCGACCTACACCCCGATCTCGAGGCGCTGGCACCCCTGCTCGGTACGTGGGCAGGCCGTGGCTCGGGCAAATACCCGACGATCGAGCCCTTCGACTACCTCGAGGAAGTCGTGTTCTCCCATGTGGGCAAACCGTTTCTGGTCTATGGGCAGAAGACGAAAGCGGCAGTGGACGGGAAGCCGCTGCATGCCGAGACGGGGTATCTTCGTGTGCCGCAACCGGGTCAGGTTGAACTGGTCCTCGCCCATCCGAGCGGGATCACCGAAATCGAAGTCGGCACCTATTCGACGGCCGGAGGTGTCATCGAGCTCGAGCTGACCGCGTCGGACATCGGACTGACCCCGACCGCCAAAGAGGTGAGCGCGCTTGGTCGCCGCCTTCGTGTCGACGGCGACGAGCTTTCATACTCGGTGCAGATGGGTGCGGTCGGACAGCCCACGCAGAATCACCTCACCGCGGTGCTGCACCGACAAAGTTGACTGCCAGCTACTCAATCGCAGCTGAACTGACACCAACAATCGCGGCTAGGCTAGACGAAGTTAAGGCTGTTGAGGTAGGCCAGTTCTTGGGTTGATGTCATGAAGGAGCGGGGCCTCCGCTCCTCGTGTCCGTTCCGAGCGCGCATGCTCGGGTGTTCACGTTGTTCCACGACGAAGACATCTCACGAAGTTAAATTTAAATGTCTTGACCTGTCGGCCAGCGCGCCCCGGTGGCGGCCCGAGCGGCGTGGGGTCACCAAGACAACGCCGGGGGGTGGGATGACCTGCAGGCCCCGTGCGACCGCTGCG
>DASPOT010000082.1:0-4858 GCA_035625875.1 Mycobacterium sp.
GATGAGAACTGCGGATTTTGTTTGTCGGCGTGTCGCGGCTGCCGAGGACGTCGGCAGCGCGTTGTTCGCCTAGAGCCAGCGCGAGCGCATCGCGGAGCTGTTTGTTCTCTGCTTCCAGATGCCTGATTCGGGTGGCCGCGACCTCGAGACGTCGTAGCAGCGAGTCGTTGGATGCGCGTTGCCGGTTGGGGATCGCTGTGGTCGTCGTTGAAGGCGGCTGTCGCTGTCGGAGTCGCTGGACCTCGGCGCGAAGATCGCCCTGGTTGTACAGCCATGAGCGGGAAACGTGGGCTTCCCGTGCCACTGTGTCGAACGTGATTGGCGCACCGGCGTTTTCCATGCGACGCAGCGCGGTGACGGCGCGCTTGCGGGTGGAGGCCGCGCGGCAGCGGGCTGCGGCGATTACCAGGTGGGAGTTGTCAGGCCGTGACATTGGTGTCGTCCTCCTGCTCGTGGGTCTCGATTTCGCCGATCATGCGCTCCAGGTTGGTGAGGACCTGCTGGTTCATCTCCAACATGCGTGAGTGCCCGTTGGATCTGGAGACATCGATCAGGGTGAGTGTGCGACGCTGTTCGCGCAGTTCGGGTAGGAACTCGGGTCCGGTGAGGAAGACTGGGCAGGTCAGGCACGCGTTGGCGTGCGGGCAGGACCGTTGCAGCGGCAGCCCGCAGTAGCCGTTGGGCAGGGTCTGGGTAGCGATGCCGTAGCGGGTCTTGGCCCATTCGGCTTGCGCGAGCGGGCCGTCCGGGTCGAGCGTGACTCGCTCGCCCTTGATGTTGACCTTGGTTGCTTGTTCCCATCGTCGCCGCACCGTTTGGTCGGTGATTCTGGCGTAATGCGCTGTCATTGCTTGTGATTCGTGATCGAGTAGTACTCGCACCACCTCTTGCGGGACGTCGCGGTTGATCAGCCGGCAGGCGAAGGTGTGCCGCCATTGATGGGGTGTCAGGTGCACCGGCCGGTCGTGTTCGTCACGGATGTCGCAGCTGTCGAGCCAGCGGTGCAGCATGCCGCGGTAGGTGGCCGTGGCGAACGGCCGCTGTCCGCTGGCGTTGGATGTCGGGCGCGGGAACAGGTGGGGGCTGCCGCCTGGCCAGCGGCGCAGCGCGCGGTCTTGCTGGACGCGGATCTCGCGTTCGAGGTGCTCGTCGATGGGGACTGCGGCCTCACGGTTCATCTTGTGGTTGCGGTAGCGCAGGTAGGGTGCACCGCGTCCGTCGTGGATCATGCAGTCGAACCCCAGGGTGCAGGGTCGGAGACGCGCAGCCCGGCGTTGATCATGATTATCGTGATGAGCCGCCCCTGCGGGTCGGTCCAGCGGTCGAGGTTGGCCGGTTGCTCGATCTGGTTCATGATGTGCTCGGCGACGTGACGCGTGGTGCGCGGCGGCGGTTTTGGGTGGTCATCGGTGAAGAGCATTGCACTGGTGGGTAATTGGTCGCTCCAGTGGTGACGGCGAATGGCCTCGAAGAACAGGTTCAGCCCGCCGATGTGGCGGGATCTGGTGACCTGTCCGATCGGCTCGGTGGCCAGCCAGGCGAGGAATCGTTCCAGTAGCGCCCGGTCGATGTCGGCGAGACTGGTGATATTGGCTGCGGTGGTGAGGAATTCGCTGAATCGGGTGAGCGCTTGCAGGTTGCCGGTGACGGTTCCGACGTTGCGGCCGCCGCAGAGACGTAATCGAATCCAGCGCTTGCTGAGCTCCCGCAGCCACGGATGGGCGATCCGGTCGAACCGGAGTCGGGCCTGCGCACGCGCATCACCGACAGTGAGCACCAGCCCCGGCAGTCGGGACAGCCGCCAGATGTCGCCGGGATATTCGATGTCCCAACCGGTGCCCTCACGCAGGGCGTCGACCACGTCGTGGGCGAAGGCGAGGAATGCCGCGGCCCTGCGGTACTTGCCGCCGCCGCGGCGCCTCTCGCCGCCGACGCCGCGCCAATGTTCTTGCGGGCGATCCAGCAGCGAGGTCACATCGGCGGCGCGCACGTATCGGATGGCGATCGTCACCGCGGTCGGTGAGACGCGGGTGGTGGCGGCGTCGACGCGGGACTGCACGGTGTACTGCAGCTCCAGCTTCAGCTGCGGGCTCAGGCCGCGAAAGTCGATGACTGCCTTGCCGAGACGCTCGCAATCGGCGGCGAACTCATCCAGATGCTGAACTCGGCCCACAGGTCGCAATAGGACAGGCGACACTCGGCCTGCTCGGCAGTATCGGCGACCGGTGCAGCGGTCGCCACCCATGCGACGGGATCAGGCCGTCCGTCGCGTTCCCATCGATCACGATGCTTGGTGCACAAGCCTTGTCCGGCAGTGCCGTAGCGGCAGTCGGCGACGGTGCAGCGGCCCAACCTCGACCGGCCGCGCAGCGGCGGTCCCGGATCGGCCAGGAACTGTGTCTGCGGCGGCCGGCCTCGGGCGCGCCAACGCAGGCGATGCCCGTTGCAGAGCCCATGATCGGAAACCGGATAGTCACAGGCGGGCACAGCGCAGTCCGGGACACCCAGCACCGGGTCCTCGGGCGCCGCAACCAGCACCTCGACCCGGAATTCCGGTCGCACTACGGCCATCAACTGTTCCAGCAGAGCCGCTCGGTCGCTGGCCGCCCGCTTCGCGAGGGCGTTCACGGCCGCACCTGCCGCCTGCTGAACCAGCCCGCCGCTTCCAGCGTGGTGCGGGCGTCCTCGACGGTGAGGTGCCCGTACGTGTCAATCGTCGTGGTGATGGAGGCATGGCCGAGAAGCTCCTTCACGCTTTCCATCCCGGCCCCGCGCCGCAGCCAGGTCGCGTACGTGTGGCAGTAGTGGTGTGGTTCGAAATGGATGCCAGTACGCACACGGAGACGACGCACCAGGTCGTAGACCCCCGGGTATGCCCACGAGCGGCCCTTCGGCTCTGATCACAGGTTGACGAACACGTAGTCCGAGGTCCAACGCGCCGTACTCGCCGTTGAGGTAATCCGCGTACAGGTGCATCAGCTCCGGGCTGGTCGGGATTGTCCGGCACACACCGGCCTTCACGCGGGCCCGATTGTCGTTGCACCGCGGCCGGACGGTCACGGTGCGCCCGGCAACGTCGAGATCCTCATGACGCAAACCGAGGGCTTCACCGATCCGCCGGTATCGAGCAGCAGGGCAAACAGCAGCCGATCCCGCAGATGCTCACACGCGTCGAGAATCGCCTGAACCTGCTGCGGCGTCAGGACTTTCGGTCGCATTTGAGGCGTGTTCAGCTTGATCGCTCGATGCCGCTCGGGCCTGCTCTTGGTCACGTGGTGCAGAAACGGGTTGTAGGCCGTCGCCGGTCCGCCGCGTCGGCCCGCCCGTTGCATGACAACCAACAGCCCTGTCAGCTCGACGCCGTGACGAGCGTGGAACCCGCAGAACGACGTCAGGGACGCGAGCTTGCGGTTCGCACTGGCCGCCGAACAATGATGCTCGACCGTCGGCAGCACACTGACCTTCCCATCGCGGGCCCGCGGCGGCAACCGCAGCCACGCCACGAACCCAGCGACGTCCTCCAGCGTCGCCGATCGCCAGTCACGGCCGTGACCGTCCAGATGCATGAACCAATCCTTCAGATCATGCGCGTAGGCCCTGATCGTGTTCGGCGACTTCTCGATCGACGCCAGATACGCCAGGAACCGCTCCACCGGCTCGACCGGCAACTGATCATCACCAAGCACCGTCCACGACTCGAACCCGGTCTCCGGCATGACAACACGCCACACACGCAACTGGCACCTCCCGCTCTCCGTGATGGACAGCAAAAGGTAATCCCATCCACCACGCCGGATCGGGGATTTCCAACATCCGTCATGCACGTGGTGGACGACCGGTCAACAGCTCCAGATAACGGTCAAGACGACCGCGGGCCCGATCACGCTGGAGCGGCCCAAGCTGCGCAACACCACCGAGCGGTTCGCTAGCCAGCTGTTGGGCAAGCACGTGACCAAGACCAACGCGCTGGAGTCGCTGGTGATCGCCGGGTTCGTGCGCGGGCTGTCGACGCGGGATGTGGAGGCGGCGCTGGTCGAGGCCCTTGGAGAGCAGGCGGCGGTGTCGAAGTCGACGGTGTCGCGGATCTGCGCGGAGATCAAGACCCAGTTCGAGGCGTGGAGCGCCCGCGGGCTCGACGACGTCGAGCTGGACTACTTGTTTTTGGACGGCAGCGGTTCGGCTACACCCGGTGGGCGATGATCAATCTGGTGCGCGACTGGCGCAACGGCAAGGGTCTGGTTTCGTAGTCGCGCACGCAAACCAGGAGCCGACTTCTTCGGTTCTCCGCGAGGCACACGCCCGCCCATCGCGAGTTCTCAAACACTCTCTTAGCGCCAGTGACTTCCGCCGGCCGGCGCGATCCGCCTCCACCCGCGCCTCAGCGTGTGATCGTGCCTCTCGGCCCAGCTCGGCGCCCACGCCAGGGCGACCAGTTCCCGGCGAGCTTATTCGGAGGCCTTGTCAACTTGTTTGAGGGGCAATGGGAATAGCGCGCTGGGAGGTTCGGGTGTGGTCGAGGTGCGAGGTTCAGGCGGCTTCCGACGACCTGGTGATGTCGTTCCAGGTGGCCAAGCGGTCGGCCATCTCGGGGCACTGTCAACTTGAGGTCGTGTGGACGTTCCGCTAACCACATAAGCCTCATACGTCACACGCGAGCTGGTGAATCGCGGAGGCGAACCGGCGAAAATCGCCCTCGGATTGCTCAAGTTGACAGTGCCTCGAGCAGCGTTCCGGACAGCGCCACGTGCACGCGCCCGATGTCCTCGTACTCCCACAGCGCGCGCGGGATGCGGTCGAGCGCCCACAAGATCTCCCTGGCCTGCCACTCGTCGGTGTCGAGCAGATGCTCGAGGTTGCC
>DASPOT010000083.1:0-15459 GCA_035625875.1 Mycobacterium sp.
CCATTCACGGCGATCGGCGCGACACGCCGACAAGAAAATCCGCCGCCATCATCGACCCCTGCTAACCACGCGTCGAAAACACTGTCCTCAACACGTAACCACAGGTCAGAGCCACGCCTAAGTCATCAGCTCCAGATAACCGACGGGCTGGTTGCCGCGAACTGCGCCTGGTTGGCCTGCGCGGTGATCGCGCACAACCTGCTGCGCGCCGCCGGGGTGATCGGCGAGCACGCTGTCGCCCGCGGCACCGCCCTGCGCCGCGAGTTGGTCAACGTGCCCGCTCGATTCGCCGCACCGGCCCGCAAGCCGACGCTGCACCTACCCGTCCACTGGCCCTGGCAAACCCAGTGGAAAGCCCTGTGGGACATCGTCATCGGCCACCACTACCCGACCATCCAACCCCGTGCCGCCTGACCCGACAGGCTGCCCCGTCCACCCGCCGCCCAGGCCCGACCCAAGGAACCTGCAACAAGGAAAAGCTGGTACAGGCCAGCGGATCACTCATGCCCGAGCGCATCCCCAGTCGGCCATGGCCCATCAAAACCCGCCAAGAACCACTCGAAATCACCGATCCATGGATTCAGGCTTAGCGCTTTCGGTGAGTTCGACCCGTCTGCCGTGGCGGACAAACAATGGCCCGCCCAGCTCGCGCTCGAGTCCTTTGATCGACGAGGAAAGGCCGGGCTGCGAAATCAACAGCCGCTCGGTCGCGCGGGTGAACGTGCCCTGATCGGCCACGGCGAGGAAGTGCTCAAGCTGGCGGATCTCGCTTTAGTCGCCGCCGGCGCCAACGCCGACGAAACCAAGAAAACCGAGGAGAAGAGATCATGACCGCTCCACGCCTAACCCCGACCATCGCCCGTCCGACGCCACCGCCACTGCCCAAAATCGCTTTCGAGGAACACTTCCTGGTCCCCGAGGCCATGAAGAAAAACCCTGACGGAAGCATCGACGAGACCGACGTCGACTTTCGCGGAATTAACGGCCTCGACCCGCGGTGGTTTAGGCAAGTCTATGAACGTCTGATGGACTTTGATCACACCCGGATTGAGAGCATGGACGAAAACAACATCGACTACGCCATCTTGAGCCTGATGGGTCCAGGGATCGGCGCGGCAACCGACGCACGCCATGCACAGGATCTCGCACGCGCCTGCAACGACGCGCTCGCCGAAAAGATCAGCCAGCGACCTGACCGCTACGGCGGCTTCGCCTGTCTGGCTATCCACGATCCGGAGGTCGCGGTCAAGGAACTCGAACGCTGTGTCACCGAACTCGGGTTCAAAGGTGTTCTGTTTAACGGCTTCTCTCAGGTCGACCTTGACGACAATCTGATGTATTTGGACGAGGACCGCTGCACGCCGATCTGGGAAGCACTCGAAGCGCTCGACGTTCCGCTCTATCTTCAGCCACGGCCGTCCGATCAGCAGATGATGTACAAGGATCACCGCGAATTGATCTGCGCCAATTGGGGGTACGCGTGCGAGACCGGCACCCACGTCGTGCAAATCCTCGTCGGCGGAGTGCTCGACCGGTTCCCGAAAGCCAAGCTGATCCTGGGACATCTGGGTGAAAATCTGCCGTTCTCGGCGTGGCGGCTGCAGCACTGGATGGAATTCAACCCCGGCCACGACCGACCCCAGCGGCGTATTCAGGACTACTTGGCCGACAACGTCTACGTGACGATTTCGGGTAACTTCAGCGTTCCCGCCCTGATGTGCACCCTGCAGGTGATGGGCAGCGACCGGGTGCTGTTCTCCGTCGACCATCCCTTCGAAAATATGGACGAGGCATCAGCCTTCCTCGACAACGCTCCCATCAGCGAAGCCGACCGGGTGAAGATCGCCCACGCGAACGCCCGCGAACTCTTCAAGCTGCCTCACCCGTCTGCTAACTCGCTGAACGCAAATCGGGTCATCGATGACGCCCTTTGGGCGGCGAGCTAGGGACGGCGTATTGCCGAGTTCAGTAAACGAGGCGCGACGTCTACATCTAGTGGTGTTGGCCGCCGTGTGAACACGGCGGCCAACACCTGCCCCGTCGTTCACACCACAATTCTGGCCGGGAGATCCGACATGTCGACGTGCGTCGACCAGTGAATAATGGCGGCCATGCGTGTGGGATTAATGATTCCGTGCTACATCGACATGTTCTATCCCCAAGTCGGTGTGGCGACCCTGCAGCTGCTGGAAAAGCTTGGTGTGCAGGTTGACTACCTCTTTGATCAGACATGCTGCGGGCAGCCGATGGCCAACAGCGGCGCGCACATCGAGGCCAAGGCCACTGAGGAGCTCTTCGTGCGCAACTTCGCCGATTACGACTACGTCGTCGCGCCGTCGGGAAGCTGCGTGCACCACGTCCGGAACAAGTTCACCGCAGCCGATGACACTCCGGAGCGCCGGCATGTGAGCGCCCACGTATGGGATCTACCTGAATTCCTTTGTGAAGTAATAAAAGTAGAGGAATTTCCGTGGGCGCGGTTTCCGCACGAGGTCGCGCTGCATGTCAGCTGCTCGGCCATCCGCGGGTTGGGCGAGCAGTCGATGAGTGAGCGGCCCAACGACCCCTGGTTTTCCAAACCGAGGAATCTGCTGCAGAAAGTCAACGGCATCAGCATCACTGATTTCGATCGTCCGGACGAGTGCTGTGGTTTCGGCGGCACCTTCTCGGTCACCGAGGAAGCGGTCTCGGCGGCGATGGGTAACGACAAGCTGGAACGCATCGGCGCCAGCGGAGTTCGTTACATCGTGTCGCCGGACATGTCGTGTCTGATGCACTTGCAAGGCTGCGCGCACCGCGACCGCGAGGATTTCCACTTCCTGCACCTGGCGCAGGTACTGAACGGAGATGCGGCATGAAGTCGGTCGATCAGGCCCGCAATGCGCTTGCCTTCCTGGAGGACGAGGCCCACGAGCGTGCCTTCGATGAGCTGATCTGGGGGCTGCGCGAGCGCCGCGACGCGGCGGCACGCGAGGTCGCCGAGTGGGAGGAGCTGCGCACGCTGGCGTCACAGATCAAAGAACACACCCTGACCAACCTCGCCCACTACTTGGAGATGTTCGAGGCCCGCGCCACGCGCAACGGCGCCATGGTGCACTGGGCGCGAGATGCCCACGAGCACAACCAGATCGTCTACGAGATTCTCAGCTCGCATAACGCGCGGCGGCTGGTGAAGTCGAAGTCGATGCTGACCGAGGAATGCGAGATGCGGCCGTTTTTAGAGCGTCGCGGCGTCGAGGTCACCGAGACCGATGTCGGTGAGCGCATCCAGCAGCTCGACGACCAGCCGCCCACCCACATCGTTGGTCCGGCCTTTCAAAAGACACCGCAGGACGTGGCCGAGCTGTTTCACCGGGTTTATGGCTCTGACCCCCGCAGGGCCGACCCGGTCTATCTCGCTCGCGTCATGCGCGAACACACGCGACCGCTGATCCTGGCCGCGGATGCCGGCATGACCGGCGCCAACTTCGCCGTGGCGCAGACCGGGGCGGTTGTCACGGTGACCAACGAGGGCAACGCCGACCTGTGCGGCAACGTTCCGAAGCTGCGGATCTGCTCGGTGGGAATAGAGAAAATCATTCCCGGCAACGACGAACTGGCCGTGTTCATCCGGCTGCTGACCCGCAGCGCCACCGGTGAGCGCATCACCCAATACACGTCGCATTTCGCCAAACCGCGCGCCGGCGGCGAAATGCATATCGTGCTCGTGGACAACGGCCGCTCGCAGCGGCTGGCCGACGAGCGGTTCTGGCCTTCGCTGAAATGCATCCGGTGCGGCGCGTGCATGAACACCTGCCCGGTCTACCGGCGCAGCGGCGGGCTCAGCTACGGCGCCACCTACATGGGCCCGATCGGCATCATCATGATGCCGGCCGCCGACATTCGCCGCTACCGCGAGCTGCCGTTTGCCTCGACGATCAACGGCAGCTGCTCCAACGTCTGCCCGGTACAGATCGACATCCATGAGCAGATCTATCAATGGCGCGAGCTGATGGATGATGCCGGCCTGTTCTCTACTACCAAGAAGGCGGCCATGAAGGTCGCCGGCGCGGTGCTAAGCAATCCCAGGGTCTATCGGGCGGCCGCCGAGGGCGGCTTGGCGGCGCTTCGCGTGTTGCCGCACTTCGCCCTCTACAACCGGGTGAACGCCTGGGGACGGCGCCGCGATGTTCCCGACCCGGCGAAGGAGACGTTCCACCAGTGGTACGCCCGCACCCGCGGCCGCGCCAAAGGAGAGCGGCCATGAGCGCGCGTGACGACATCTTGAACGCAGTCCGCAACGGCGCCTCCTACCAGCAGCCGTTGCCACAGGTCCCCGATTTCGCAAGCCCCTCCGATGACCTCGTCAGCCTCTTCACGACCGCCCTGGGGCGACTCGACGGCAAGGTCATCCCCGAGTCGCCCTCCGGCGTCCAGCAGTGGCTGTCGACGGCCTTTCCCGATGCGCGCCGAATTTGTTCAGCGGCCAGTGAGGTGAGCGGAAACGTCGGCCCGGCGGGGTTTTCCGACTGGGCCGCACCCGCCGAGATCGATGTCATGGTGATGCGCACACCGCTGGGTGTCGCCGAGACCGGGTCGATCCTGGTCACCGAGAACGAAGTCGACGTAACTACCTCCGCGGTGCTCGCGCAGCATCTGGTCGTGCTGTTGGATCCCGCCGCCATCGTCGAAAACCTCCACCTTGCCTATCGACACCCCGCTTTCCAGGCGGCTGCTTACGCGGTGCTGCTGTCGGGACCATCGGGCTCCGCGGACATCGGCGGCGTCACCGTCCATCCCGCGCAGGGCGTCACCACCCTGACCGTGGTGCTGTCGCCGCGCGACGGCACCACGCAGATCACCACGGCGATCAGCCAACCCAGTAGCCGCTCACCGATCGGCCCGACCGGTGTGCATACCGGCCAGACGTAGCACAGCAACGTCGCGCGTCGACCGGCGGACATCGTCGAACTGGCCACACCGGCCAGCGTCACCGCCACAGCGAGGACGAACATCAGCGTGACCGCCAGCCAGGCGATGGGACCAACCAACGTCCCAATCGCGATCAGAATGCTGCCGTTGACGCCCAAGCCGAGGTAGGCCACCGCGCGGTTCTGCCGGTTGCCGGGGAAATCAGTAACCACCATCAATCAATAGGCGCCAAGCAACGCCAACAGCGGTGCCGCTGTGCCACCGACGACAACGAGGCTGAATCCAGCGGCAAGTGGCACTATGATCGCCGCCCGGATGGCGCGCCGCAGCCCGTCGCCGTCTGGGTCCTTGGCGCGCGACCGCTCCAACGCTCGCTCGATCGGCCCAAACCGGATCAGCATCACCGGATGGTAAAGCGGTTGTGAATGCTTGTATCGCTCATCGAACCGCTATTGCATAAGACTCCGGCAGCGTTGACGACTGTGCGGATGAGCGACACAATCCTAGTTGCCTTGGGCATAAGCACGGTGGGGTGCCGGACGGCAGAACGTACCGACCGGGCACAGCAGGTCGCGACAACGTAGTCGCTCATCGACCGACCAGAAAAGGTGGCAGCATGGACGGCTGCGTTCCGCGGATCCCGCTCGCATTGGTTTTACCGAGTCTTAACCGCGGTGTCGGGTTTACCCACGAGGAGCGCCGGCAGCTCGGATTAGTGGGCCGGCTCCCGCCCGGGGTGCTCACCTTAGAGCAGCAGGCCGAACGTGTGTGGCTCCAGTTGCAAAGCGCGCCAACGGATTTAGCTCAAAATTTGCTGCTCGATCAACTGCACTACCGCCATGAGGTGCTGTATTTCAAAGTGCTGTTGGAGCATCTGCCGGAGCTGCTACCTGTGGTGTACACCCCGACGGTCGGCGAGGCGATCCAGCAGTTCTCCGAGGAATACCGCGGGCAGCGGGGGATCTATCTGTCCATCGACGATCCCGACGAGATCGCCGAATCCTTTGAGACGCTTCAGCTCGGCCCCGACGATGTCGATCTGATCGTGTGCACCGACGGTGAGGCGATCCTGGGGATCGGTGACTGGGGCGTGGGCGGCATCGAGATCTCCGTCGGGAAATTGGCGGTCTACACCGCCGGGGGCGGTATCGATCCGCGGCGCACCATCGCGGTGGTGCTGGATGTCGGCACCGACAACGAGCAGCTGCTGACCGACCGGTTTTACGTCGGCAACCGCCATGCCCGCCGCCGCGGCGCCGAATACGACGAGTTCATCCAGCACTATGTGGAGACTGCCCATCGGCTGTTCCCGCACGCGATGCTGCACTTCGAGGACTTCGGACCCGCGAACGCGCGCGCGATCCTGGACAAGTATTCGCCGAATTACTGCGTGTTCAACGACGATGAGCAGGGCACCGGCGCGGTGGTGATGGCCGCGCTGTACGCCGGGCTGCGGATCACCGGCATCCCGATGCGTGACCAGAAGGTGGTGGTTTTCGGTGCGGGCACCGCCGGCATCGGGATCGCCGACCAAATTCGCGACGCCATGGTGGCCGACGGCGCCACCGTCGAGGCGGCCACGTCGCAGATCTGGCCGATCGACAGGCAGGGGCTGCTGTTCAACGACATGGACGATCTGCGCGACTTCCAGGTACCGTACGCGAAAAATCGCCAGGTGCTGGGAGTGGACGCAGGGCATCGGGTGGATCTGGTCGAGGCCATCAAGGTGGCCTCGCCGACGATCCTGCTGGGTACCTCAACGGTGCCCGCAGCGTTTACCCGCGAGGTCGTCGAGGCGATGGCGGCGTCCACCGAACGGCCGCTGATCTTCCCGCTTTCCAACCCCACCTCGCGCATGGAGGCCATCCCTGCCGATGTGCTGGCGTGGTCGCTGGGCAAGGCGCTGGTGGCAACCGGGTCTCCGGCTGCGCCTGTGGAATACGCGGGCACCTTCTACCGGATCGGCCAGGCCAATAATGCGCTGGTATTCCCCGGAATCGGGCTCGGGGTCATCATCGCCGGCGCCAAGCGGGTAACGAAGAACATGCTGGATGCGGCCGCCAAAGCCGTTGCGCAACAGGCAGACCCGACCCAGCCGGGTTCTGCGGTGCTGCCGGACATCGACGACCTCGGTGCCATATCGGCGGTGGTCGCCGAGGCTGTCTATCGCGCGGCCGTCGAAGACGGGGTGGCCACCAAGACACACGACGACGTTGCGCAAGCCATCCTCCACACCAGGTGGCTGCCCGAATACGGCCGGGAACTCTCCCAGTGACATCGATGTCTGCTCGAGGGGAGGAAACCTACAGTGGCGGTTGATCCGAATGAGTCCGCCCGAGGCGCCTTTCGCCGGTGGGCGCAAGAGATGCTGGCGCATCGTCACGGCAGCGAGGTGTACCAGACCTCGACGATGGGCGCGTTGCTCGACGGCGTCTACGACGGCGACGTCAGCATCCGGGAGCTGTTGCGGCACGGGAACTTTGGTCTGGGTACGTTCAACCGTCTCGACGGCGAAATGCTGGTGCTCGACGGAGTCTGCTATCAGCTCCGCGGCGACGGCAGTGCACGTGTCGCCGATCTGGACCAACGCACCCCGTTCGCGGTGGTTACCTGGTTTGACGCCGACCGAACAATCGACGTGTCCGCGCCACATGACCGCGCCGAGCTCAAAGCGCACATCGACGAGTCGCTGGAGAGCACGAACCTCATCGTCGCTGTTCGTGTCACGGGCGATTTCAGCGTGATTCACACTCGCACGGTGACCGAGCAGCACAGACCCTACCGCCCGTTCACCGAGGCCACCCAGGACCAGCAGGAGGTGACCTTCACCGACGTGACCGGAACGCTGGCCGGATTCCGGATGCCCGACTACGAGCAGGGGATTTCGGTGGCTGGCTACCATTCCCATTTCATCGACACCGACCGTCGCCACGGCGGGCATGCCCTCGATTACCGGTTAACCCGGGGAACCGTCAAGATCAGCGTGCGTTCTGATCTGCATCTGAGTCTGCCGCGCACGCCGGAGTTCCTCGCCGCCGAGCTGAACAGAGCGGACGTCGACACCGAAATCCGCCGGACCGAGGGATGATGACATGAGTGGAAACGAAGTGCGATCGGCCCAGCGCGTGGTGGAGACGCTGTCCGCGTACGGCCTCCAATACATTTTCGGCGTGCCCGGGGCCAAGATTGACCCCGTCTACGACGCGCTGCTTGACGGCGGCCCTAAATTGGTGGTCTGCCGCCACGAGCAGAACGCGGCGTTCATGGCCGCCGCCGTCGGGCGGCTCACCGGTACGCCCGGCGTCGCGCTGGTGACATCGGGACCGGGCATCACCAACCTGGCCACTGGTCTGATCACCGCGACCACCGAGCAGGACCCGATGATCGCGATCTGCGGCGCCGTCGCCCGGGCAGATCGGCTCAAGCGCACCCATCAATCGATGGACACCGTTGCGGCGCTGAAACCCTTCACGAAATACACCGGTGAGGTCAACGACCCCGACAACGTGCCAGAAGCGGTCGCCAACGCCATTCGCGCCGCAGTCACCGCGCCACGCGGTGCCGCCGCGGTGGTGCTGCCCGCTGATGTGTCGGCAGCTCCCACCGTAGAAGCAATCGTCGAACCATCGCCGGTGCCGGCTATGGGCGCCGCGCCCGCAGACCGGATTACGCAGGCCGTCAACTTGATTCGCGCGGCGGAGCTGCCGGTCTTGTTCGTCGGCGTTCGCGTCGGCGATCCCGGACCATGTGCGGCACTGCGTGAGTTGCTCGCGGTCACCGACCTGCCGGTCGTGGAGACATTCCAGGCCGCCGGCGTGGTGTCGCGCGAACTCGAGGATCACTTCGTCGGGCGCGTCGGGCTGTTTCGCAACCAGCCCGGCGACATCCTCATCGGCCACGCCGACGTTTTGGTGACCATCGGCTTCGACCCCGTCGAATACGATCCGCGGCTGTGGAACACGGACCCTGCGCGCACGCTGATCCACATAGACGAGATGCCCGCCGACATTGACAACCACTACCAGCCCACGCTGGAATTGCGTGGCGACATCGCCGCGACCCTGACCGAACTGACCCGGCGGCTGTCGGGGCTGCGGCTGACCGACGCCGCCAGCGCTGCCGTTGCCGAACAACGCGCCGGGATGGTGAACATCGATGAGGAGGCACGAAACCGCCCGCACACCGGTATCGGCGTGAACCCCGCGGCCCTCGTCCTCAAGATCCGGGACCTGATCGACGATGACGCCACCGTGGCCTGCGACGTGGGGTCGCACTACATCTACATGGGCAGGCACTTTCGCGTTTATCAACCCCGGCGGCTGCTGTTCTCCGATGGGCAGCAGACCCTCGGTGTCGCGTTGCCGTGGGCCATGGTCGCCGCGATGGTACGACCGGGCACCCAGGTGGTGTCGGTATCCGGTGACGGTGGATTCCTGTTCAGCGCACAGGAATTGGAAACCGCGACTCGGCTTGGACTGAACTTCACCCATGTCATCATGCGCGACAACGCCTATGACATGGTTGGCTTCCAGGAACAGCTTAAGTACGGGCGTACCTCAGGGGTGCAACTGGGCGACTACGACATCGCTCACTACGCCGCAGCATTCGGCGCCAAAGGCATCCGAGTCAGCGGCATGACCGAGTTCGAGGGCGCGCTCAAACAATCGCTGAACGAACCCGGAGTCACCATTATCGACGTGCTCGTCGACTACACCCGCAACACCGAGCTCTTCGCGGAGCTGCACCAGGGCGTCTTCGAATGACGTCACTCAGCCGTGCACCGCCACAACCCGGCAACCACACCGCATTTGTGCAGGTGCATGCCGATAACCTAGCCTGAACACCGTTCCAGTCAGGCCGCGATGAGCCTGATGCGTAGATTCTTTATCCGCAAGCTCGGACCCACGACGAAGTAAGGGAGTACCTGGTGACGCAGGCGCCAACCCGGCCAACCGCCGGCAGCCTCGACATTCTGACAGTGGCCCACGAGCAGGTGCTGCAGCGCGGTGAGGGACTCAGCCAGCAGCAGGTGCTGCACGTGCTGCAGCTGCCTGACGATCGGCTCGAGGAACTGTTGGCGCTGGCCCACGAGGTACGGATGCGCTGGTGTGGTCCCGAGGTGGAGGTCGAGGGCATCATCAGCCTCAAGACCGGTGGCTGCCCGGAGGATTGCCATTTCTGTTCGCAGTCAGGCCTTTTCGACTCGCCGGTGCGCAGCGCCTGGCTGGACATTCCGAGCCTGGTCGAGGCGGCCAAGCAGACGGCTAAGACCGGCGCGACCGAGTTCTGCATTGTGGCCGCCGTGCGCGGACCCGACGACCGGTTGATGGCCCAGGTCGCCGCCGGCATCGAGGCGATCCGCAACGAGGTCGACATCCGGATCGCCTGCTCGCTGGGCATGCTGACCGCTGTACAGGTGCAGCGGCTGGCGGCGATGGGCGTGCATCGCTACAACCACAACCTCGAGACCGCGCGCTCGTTCTTTCCCAACGTCGTCACCACCCACACTTGGGAGGAACGTTGGGACACCCTGTCGATGGTGCGCGATGCCGGCATGGAAGTGTGCTGCGGCGGCATCCTCGGCATGGGCGAGACGCTGGAGCAGCGCGCAGAATTCGCTGCCGATCTGGCCAAACTCGGCCCGGACGAGGTGCCGCTGAACTTCCTCAACCCACGGCCCGGGACACCGTTCGGCGAACTGGACATCATGCCGGCATCCGAGGCACTCAAGACCGTGGCCGCCTTCCGGCTTGCGTTGCCGCGCACCATGTTGCGGTTCGCCGGCGGCCGCGAGATCACGCTGGGCGACCTGGGCGCCAAGCGGGGCATCCTGGGTGGTATCAACGCCGTCATCGTCGGGAACTACCTGACCACACTCGGCCGCCCCGCCGAGGCCGACCTGGAACTGCTCGGCGATCTGCAGATGCCGGTCAAAGCGCTAAACGCGAGCCTGTAGAAACTGGAGATTGTGGTCCGAGATTTACCTGCTGCGGTCGGCGCGGGCGTCTACAACGTCTACACCGGGGAGCCGGCGGGCACATCGGTGCCGATGGCGGCCCAGCTGGGCTTGGAGCCTCCCCGCTTCTGCGCGGAATGCGGGCGCCGAATGGTCGTGCAGGTCCGTCCCGATGGCTGGTGGGCGAAATGTTCGCGGCACGGACGAGTCGACTCAGCCGACCTGGAGGCCCAGCCATGACTGGGTCTTCTGGGCCGCCGCTAGCTGGCGCTCCGCGCATGTCGCGGGCACGCGCGGTCGTCGTCGTGGTCGTGGGTCTGTTGGCCACCGGTGTGCTGGTCGGCGGGCTGTGGGCGTGGATTGCTCCGCCGATCCATGGTGTGGTGGCACTCGATCACACACGTGAGCGGGTGCACGACTACCTGGGCACCGAATCCGAGCACTTCTTCGTTGCGGCGTTCCTGATGCTGGGCTTTTTGAGCGTGGTTTCGGTGGTGGCGCCGGTGCTGGTGTGGCAGTGGCGGGAGCACCGCGGGCCGGGAATGGTCGCGGGGCTCTCGATCGGTCTGGTGGCCGCCGCCGCCGCCGCGGTGGCGGTGGGGGCCCCGTTGGTGCGCCTGCGGTACGGCGTGGTGGATTTCGCAGGAGCACCGCTGACGCACGATCACCCGGTGTACTACTTCGCCCAGGCTCCGCCGGTCTTCTTCGGTCGGGGGCCCCTGCAGATCGCCGCCACCCTGCTGCTGCCGGCCTCCACGGCGGCACTGGTGTACGCCCTGCTGGCGGCCGCAGCTACGCGCGACGACCTCGGCGGCTACCCGGCGGCGCCTCAGCCGCCAACCGCGGTGACCGTGTCGCCGGACGCCGCGGACACCCCCTCCAGGTCATAAGTCACAGCGGACGGCGGTGCAGCCTCCTGCCGGTGCTGATCTTCGCAGCGATCATGGCCAGCCGCGCCGTGCCGATATAGGTTGCCGGGTTGAACATCGTCGGCCACGTCGTCCTGATCACATGCTCGGTCAGCGGTCGACCAGCGAACCGGTCCTGCAACCACCGCATAATCATCGGCGCCGACAGCGGGTGCAGCAGTATGTGCTCGCAGAACGCGTCCCGGTGGTAGGTGACGCTGGCTCCACCCGCCGAATACGCCTCGGCCAGAGCGTCGACGTCGGCGACATCGATGAGGTAGTCGTGCACGGCCTGGACGATCAATATCGGCGGTGCCGGCACCGCGGTACCGAGCTTGGTGTTGTCGAAGAACTTCTGGAGCTCCGGCATCGCCAGGATTTCGTCGAGCGGCTGGTCGAGGTACTTGCCCACATCTTTTTTCACCATCCGGATGACCGCACCTGCCGTGGTCTTGGTCTCCAGCTGGCGCAGCAGAGCGCGCCCCTTTTCGTTGGTGTGCTCCTGGATTAGCCGATCCAACTCTGGGTAGATGTGTGTCAGCGCGGCGATCACCAACGCGGGCAGACCCGCCAGCAAGCTGCCGTTGAGTCGGCGGAAGGCGTGGCCCAGGTCGGCGACGGGTGATCCGAGCACGGCGCCGACGATGTCCAGTTCGGGTGCGTAGTCGGCGCAGATTTCGGCAGCCCAGGCGGTGGCGAGCCCGCCACCCGAGTACCCCCACATCGCGATCTGCGCCGACGCTGACAATCCGATGCGCTCCGAGCTCAGTGCGGCCCGGGCTCCGTCGAGGATGCAGTAGCCAGGCTCGTACGGCGCGCCCCACGTCCCGTTGGGACCCTCGTGGTCGGGCACCGAGACCGCCCAGCCTTCGGCGACGGCAGCCATGATCAGCAAAAGCTCCAACTGCGACAACGCGCCGATGGCCTTGGCGTGCCGCCGCAGGGCATACGACGGGAAACAGCGGGATGACACTGAGTCGATAGCGCACTGATATGACAGCAGCGGGCAGACCTGGCCCGGAGCGACGTCCGCGGGGACGGGGACGACCACCGTCGTCACGGCCGCCTCTGGTTTGCCGTTCGTATCGGTCGTCCGGTACAGCAGCTGGGTCGCGGTGACCCGCTGCGGTATCAGGCCAAAATACGCCAGCTCGACGTCACGTGAGCGCAGCACGGTTCCCGGCAGGGCATGCTGATAGCCCGGTGGTGGCTGGTAGAACGGGTCCTTCGACGGCAGCAGAGGGCGAGCCTTGTGGTCCAGCTCTTCATGCGGTGGCTTGCCGATCCATTCCGCACCGATTGTTCTCGCGAGGCTGCCAAGGTCCATCCGAGCTATTGTTACTTAACAGTGGGTTAACTAGCAACCGGACGCGCGGTTCGGCATTTGCGCTGACCAGAGCATTGCATGCGGCACCGTGGCGGTACCCGTACCCCAATCGACACTCCAACCAGCTTTCACACCCAAAATCCGCGCCATCACAGCCCGAGCTGTTCGCCGAGCAGATTGACGGCGGCGCGGGCCGCGGTGTCGCTGGTGTGCCCGTAGATGTCGCCAGTGATCGTGATGGAGCTATGCCCGAGCAGGTCGGAGACGGCCTTGATGTGCACCCCGGAATCGAGCCACGCGGTCGCCGCCGAGTGCCGCAGCTTGCGCACGGTGGCGTCCTTGTCCTCGGCGGCCCTCTTGACCAGCCGCAGCAGGTTCTGCGGGTCGAGTTTCTGGCCGAATTCGTTGCAGAACACCAGGCCGTTGTCGTGCCACTGATTGCCGGCTAGGAGCCGTTCTTTGTTCTGCTCGATACGGTGGCGGCGCAGCGCCGCCACGAGCGTGGGTTTCAGCGGCAGGTTACGGCGGCTGCGGTGGGTCTTAGGACACGCGCATAAATTAGTTGGACAGTGGATGCGGCGGGTTAGGCTGCTCGTGTGTCGGTGGCGGTGGAGCGGCAGTTGGCCGAGAAGTACGAGTTGATCGCTCCGCTGCTCGATGAGCGGCAGCGGCGTCGTTGGCTCGGGATCGAGGCTCGGGCACTGGGCCGTGGCGGAGTGTCGGCGGTAGCTCGTGCGACCGGGGCGTCGCGCACGACGGTGACCGCCGCGGTGGCCGAAGTGGCCGGCAGGGGCCAGGATTCGGCGGCAGGGCGGGTACGCCGAGCGGGAGCGGGTCGTCCACGGTTGCGCGAGAGTGAGCCCGGGGTGGTGGCGGCATTGGAGCGTCTGGTAGACCCGGCCACCCGCGGCGATCCCGAGTCGCCGTTGCGGTGGACGTCGAAATCGACCCGGACGTTGGCCGATGAGCTTGGTGCCCAGGGGCATTCGGTTGCGCCGCGGACGGTGGCCAAGCTGCTGCACGAGTCCGGCTACAGCCTGCAGGCCACCCGCAAGACCCGGGAAGGCGCCGCCCACCCGGACCGGGATGCGCAGTTTCGGTATCTGAGCGGGCAGATCAACGCGCATCTGGGCACCGGCGATCCGGTGGTGTCGGTGGACACCAAGAAGAAGGAACTCGTCGGCCGGTACAAAAACGGCGGCCGCGAATGGCAGCCCACCGGGGAGCCGGAGCAGGTCGAGGTGTACGACTTCATCGGTGAAGCGGGCAAGGCCATCCCCTACGGGGTCTACGACGTGGCCGCCAACGCCGCCTGGGTGTCGGTCGGCCGTGACCACGACACCGCCGCCTTCGCGGTCGCCACCCTACGCCGCTGGTGGCAGGCGATGGGTCGCCCGCTCTATCCCCACGCCCGCCGGCTGCTGATCTGCGCCGACGGCGGCGGATCCAACGGATACCGGGTGCGGCTCTGGAAGGTCGAACTGGCCGCGTTCGCCGCCCAAACCGGGCTGGCGATCACCGTCTGTCACCTGCCGCCCGGCACCAGCAAATGGAACAGGATCGAGCACCGGCTGTTTAGCCACATCTCGATGAACTGGCGCGGCCGGCCCCTGGAAAGCCACGAGACCGTCGTCCAGCTCATCGCTGCCACTACCACCCGCACCGGCCTTGCCGTTCAGGCCGAACTCGACGACCGCGCCTACCCCAAAGGCACCAAGATCAGCGACGAGCAGATGGCCTCACTGCCCCTGACCCGACACGACTTCCACGGCGAATGGAACTACACCCTCCAACCCGAATAACGTCCATGTAATTTATGCGCAGGTCCTTAGTGTCGCCGATCAGCAGTTCCTTCTCGACCCGCCCCAGCGTGTGAGCCACCCTGAAAGTACCGGCGTCGAGGTCGAGCTGATCCCAGTGCAGGCCCAGGCACTCCTCCCTGCGTATCCCAGTCGCGGCGACGAACGCCAGAGCCAGGTAGTAGCGGGTGCCCTCGGCGGCCACCAGGATCGCCTTCACCTCATCGACGGCCCAATGTTCGGCTTCTTTTTGGGGACGTTTGGGTGGTCCACCACAGCCGCGG
Source organism: Mycobacterium sp. (assembly GCA_035625875.1). GTDB lineage: Bacteria > Actinomycetota > Actinomycetes > Mycobacteriales > Mycobacteriaceae > Mycobacterium. Next base: position 15,186 of record DASPOT010000083.1, read on the forward strand.
GGTTGCGCGCCAAAAGGCCGTCGCGTACCGCCGCCAAGATCAGGGCGTCGATGTCGCTGGGCTTGAGCCGGTCGAGCCGGATCGCGCCGAAGGGCTCGGCTTCCACGTGGCAGCGCGACAGCGTGGCGTAGTAGCTTTTGGTCGCCGGTTTGCGGTTGGAAGCCGCCAACGCGGTCGTGCGCCAACGGGCGAACCAGTCCGCGACGGTGCGGGTGGCGTCCTTCACCGGGGCGCCGGCCTCAACGCGGTCCTGCGCCTCCCGCATCTTGGCCCG
>DASPOT010000084.1:0-3504 GCA_035625875.1 Mycobacterium sp.
CGGTCGGGGCGTGCCGGATTCGGCTGGGAGAGCGGAGAGGTGGTTGATCACGCGGTGTCGGGGATGAGTGGCTGCTGGCCCGGCGGTCCGGTCGCAGCCTGGCCGCGGCGACCCGGTGCGGCGATGTTTAGGTTGTACTGAACAAACTAGCGGAGGGAGGCTGATGTCGCCGGAGGAGGCCGAGTTCGTCGACCGCTTGGGGCTGTTCTTCGAGCTCCTCGGCGGCCCGCGCACCATGGGCCGCGTGTACGGGTGGCTACTGATCTGCGATCCGCCACAGCAGTCGTTGACCCAGCTGGCCGACGCGTTGTCGGTGAGCAAGGCCTCGGTGAGCACCGTTGCCCGGCAGCTACAGGAAGCCGGCATGGTGGAGCGGTTGCCGAGCCCGAACCGTCAACACCTTTACCGGGTCACGCCCGGCGGGTTCACCAGCGTTTTGGGCACGCAGCTGTCGCGCATGCGTCTGGGCATCGAGGCCTGTGAGTTCGGCCTGTCTGTGCTGGGCGCCGACCGCGCCGAACAGCGGGAGCGTGTCGAGGACTTCCGTGATTTCTGCGAGTTCTGCACCCAGGCCTACCGCGACGAGTTAATGCGGATGTGGACTGACTACCGGGCAAAAAGGAGACAGCGATGACTGAGACGGACAAGGTAGACTTCACCGATGTGCGGTGGGGGTCGGTGGAGTGGACGAACCTGTGCACGCTGTACTTGCGGGCATACGAAAGTTGTTCATCGGCAGCGATTCTGGGCGACACGGCGGCCGCGGAGGCGGTGGACCGTATTGAATACAACTGGGCCCGCATGCGCCGCGCGATGCGACCCGGGTCCAACCAGTATCTGGTCACCATGCGCGCTAAACAGTTCGACGACTGGAGCACCGACTTTCTGCGCCGCTATCCGAACGCCGTCGTGCTACATCTGGGGTGCGGCATGGACACCCGGGCGTTCCGGCTGCATCCACCGGAAACCGTGCAGTGGTTCGACCTCGATCAACCGAATGTGATCGCGTTGCGGCGCAAGCTCTACGACGACCGCGACGGCTACCGGATGATCGGGTCGTCGGTGACCGATGAGGCGTGGCTGGACGAAATTCCCACCGATCGCCCGATGCTGATGGTTGCAGAGGGACTAGTCATGTATCTCACCGAGCCCCAAGTACGTACCCTGCTGCAGCGGCTCACGGACCGGTTTGACAGCGGCGAGCTCATCTTCGACACGGCGTCGCCGATGGGGCCGCGACTGTCCAAACTGCTCACCAAAGGCATTACCAAGTGGGGCATCCGTGACGCCCGCGAAATCGAGCAATGGAACCCGCGGCTGCGTTTCCTTGATCAGTCCCCCTTGGGGGCGCTCTACGAACGCATACCCTCGGCGCCGGTGCGGCTGATGTGGCGGCTGATCAACGCCACGCCGGCCCGCAATTTCGACGTGCTGAACCGCTTCGCGTTCTGAGTCATGCGGCATATAGGGCGTCTCACTGCCAGCGTCGTGCTGCGAGCGAACCTTGGTCGCAAGGCGACCGACTAACCGGCTGCGCAAGGAGAACGCTAATGTCGTTGACCACCAAGCTGATCGGGTGGGCGATGAGGCTGCGATGAGGCTTCCGCCGGCGACACACTCTGACCTGCACTGCGAGGTCGATCTTCGGGTGCCGATGCCAGACGGAACCGTGCTGCTGGCCAACCGCACCGCCCCCCGCGGGGAGAACCACCTTCCTATCGTGCTGATCCGCACCCCCTACACACCCAGGGGCACCAAACCCGACCTGACCTCGATCCTGCTCGCCGAACGCCGCTATCAGGTCATCGTGCAAAACTGCCGCGGCACCTTCGGCTCCGACGGCGAATTCCGGCCCTTCCACGACGACCGCGACGACGGCCTGGCCACCCTGGCATGGATCGCCGAGCAGCCCTGGTTTTCCGGCGCGGTCGCCATGAACGGGCTCAGCTACCTCGGCTATGTCCAACTCGCCGCCGGACCCGACGCCCCCGGCTTCCTCAAAGCGCTAGTGCCCCAAAGCGCGGCATCACGCATCTACGGCGTGCAACGCGGCGACCCACTCCAACTTGCCGCTGCCTTGACCTGGCTGTATCTGACCTACGCCTGGCATTTCCAGCAATCCACGCTCGCCAAAACCCGTGCCGCCCTGCAACGTGCGCGGATCTTGCGCAAAGCGTTCGCCCACCTACCCGTTGGTGACGCCGACCGCCTCACCGTCGGGCACACCATCCCCTACTTTCAAGATGTTTTGCGCTACGACCGCCCCCAGGACGAATTCTGGGCGGCGATGGATCACTCCCAACGGGTCCCCGAGATCACCGCGCCGGTACATCTCGTCGGCGGCTGGTATGACTTCTTCCTGCCCGACCAACTCGCCGACCACCGCGCGCTGCGCGACGCCGGCCGCAACCCTTACCTGACCATCGGGCCGTGGACACACGCCACGCTCAGTGCCGTCGCCGAGGGTCTACGCCAAAGCCTGGCCTGGTATGACGCACACCTACGAAACAACCGCTTTACACTTCGCGCCACCCCCGTGCGCGTCTACGTGACCGGAGCGCGCCAGTGGGCCGACCTCGACGCCTGGCCCCCACCCAGCACGCCAACCCCCTGATACCTGCACCCAGGTGGGCGGCTGTCCCATAACGGTCCTAACGGGGACAGCACACCATCGCGGTTCCACTACAACCCCGCCGACCCCACCCCCAACCTCGGCGGAGCCGTGATCTTCGGCGGCGGCGCCAAAGACAACCACAAACTCGAAGCCAGACCCGACATCCGCACTTTCACCAGCGAACCACTCACCAGCGACACCACCATCATGGGCTCGGTGTCTGCCCAATTGTTCGTGCGATCTAGCTTGCAGCACACCGATTTCTATGCACGCCTGTGCGACGTATCGACGAACGGGAAATCGATCAACATCTGCGACGGCATAACCCGCCTCACCCCAACCACCAACACCTCTAGCAGTGACCACGTCCGCCCCGCGACAATCGACCTGGGGGCCACGGCACACCGTTTCCATGCAGGACACCGCATCCGGCTGCAGATATCCAGCGGCGCCCATCCTCGCCACAACCGCAACCTCGGAACCGGCGAGCCCGTGGCCACCGCCACCGCGATGCGCAGCGCCGACCAAGAAGTCGTCCACGACAGCTCCCACCCATCGGCTCTCATCCTGCCCACCGCAGCCAAATGACGCCCTGCCCACCACTGCCGTCCTCTATAAGACTTCAGCAACGAAGCTCCAAACCGGAGCGGTCAGAGCCAATCCCGCCACCATGGCATAACATCACAAATGCAACGAGGGGAACCGACGTCAGGGCCGCTTTTACACCGCCCCCGGGACGCCACCTTGACGTGAGTTTGCCTGGCTTGGCGGGTTTTTCCCAGGGCAGTCGCTGGTCGGCGACCAAGGGTCGGGCGAGCCGAAGTTGGGTGTAGGCGGCGGCGATGAGCCAGGTCCGCCGGTCGGCCTGGTCGGGGGTGCATAGTCGTGGG
>DASPOT010000085.1:0-14919 GCA_035625875.1 Mycobacterium sp.
CTCGGCCAGGGCCGCCGCCAGCTCGCCGACCGAGGGATCCGACCCCAGCAGCTCACCGAGCTGCGCCACGGTGTCCGCATCACCCAGTGGGGCAAGCGCGATCGTCTGCGCGCCGGGCACCCGCGTCAACACCCCCTCATACTCGGGACGAGACGTGATCAGCACCAGCGACGGGGTGCGCGAGATGACGGCCAGGAACTCGGCCAGCATCGACTCGCTGACCGCATCGATCCACTGCGCATCCTCGATGATGAACAGCGCCGGCTGCGTGCGCGCCAGCGACGCGGCGTTGATCAGTGCGGTCAACCGACGCCGCCGCGCATCCGGGTCGATCGCGGGCACCGGCACGTCGGGGTCGGCGATGCCGAGCAGATCATCAAACAGCAGCAAATCCTGCGGGTCGGCATCCGGGACTTGTTCCCGCACCCGAGCGCGGGCGGCTTCGCCGTCGAGGTCAGCCACGCCGGTGCCCGCGCGCAACAGCCGCGTCACCACCTGGAAGGGAATGTCGCCGGCGTGGGATTCGCAGAAGGCCCAAAACACCTCGACGCCGCGACCGGCCGCGCCCGCCGCGGCCTCCCGGGCCGTCCGGCTCTTGCCGATGCCCGGCGGTCCCACCACATTCACGACAGCACCGCGGCCACCGATCGTGCGGTCCACCATGGCCTCGAGGGCCGCCATCTCCCAGCGGCGACCGACCAGGCTCGCCTCCGTGCGCCCGACCAGCCCATCCCGCGCGCCGATCCCCACCAGCCGGCGCGCGCGCACCGGTTCATCGGCCCCCTTGATGTGCACCCACTCCGGCTCGGCCAGCATCACGAGCTGCTCGACCAGCCGCGCGGTGGACTCCGACAGCATCACCGCGCCCGGGGCCGCCACCGATTCCATCCGCTGCGCAAACCCGACCGGCTCGCCGGTCGCGGCGTACCCCAGCGACCCCGAACCGATCTCACCGGCGATCACCCGACCCGAATTCAGGCCCACCCGCAACCGCAGCGCCACGCCATCGCGGCGCTGCACCTCAACCGCCAACCGGTTCGCCTCCTGCTGGATGGCCAGCGCGGCCAGACACGCCCGAAAGGCATGATCCTCCAACGCCACCGGGGCGCCGAACACGGCCATGATCCCGTCGCCGGTGTACTCCACGCGCCCGCCGCCGTAGCGGCGCACCACCGCCGCCGAGCGCTCCACCAGCTCGGTCATGATCTCGCGCAACCGCTCCATATCCACCGCGGCCGCGATGCCCATCGAACGCACCACATCGGCGAACAGCACCGTCACCTGCTTGTACTCGGCGATGTCACCCGACACCGCAGTTGGGGCACCGCACTCGTCACAAAACTTGGCGTTCTCCCGCAGCCCGGTGCCGCATGACCCGCACGCCACGCCCGCCGTCATCCGAGCACCACCGATCCAGGGGTCCCGACCACCCCAATTGCCCAAGGATAGGGCGTTCACCAGCGAACGGCGTTATTTGACCCCACGAAAAGGCACATGCGAACCAGGTCGATGCCGAGCTGGACACGGCGGAAGCGGCCGAGAGCGAGATCGCCACGCGATCGACGTTGTGGTGGGAAAACGACCCGCAACTGCGCGAGCGATTCCGCCGACGCTAACGGTGGCTCCCTGCCGCCGCCAGGAGCCAATATGGAGATCAATTCGTCACCGAAATCGAGGGGCTGGACATCGATTTCGTCCACCAATGGTCCCGGCACCAGGACGCTTTCCCGCTGCTGATCACCGGCGGCGGTCCGTCTGCCCACCGACAAGTCGTCCCCGACATGTGGACTAGAGGTGACTCGCAACGAAAGTCGCGGCCTGACCGGCCATTCCGGACCGTGGATAGGAAAGGTGCGCCGCGGAGAATATCTCGTCATGCGAAGGCAGCGCCAGGGCCCCGCCCGGAGTGCAGACCGGATCGCCGGGCGCACACAAGTCGATGGCCTTCGCCCCGTACCACGGGCTGATCGCGCTTACTGGCGCCCCCAGATATCTGTCCGATGGATTCCCGAAGAGGGCGACCGCGGCAACGTGATCGGCCACGTCCGCCGGTAGCGACGCGGGGATTAAGCCCGCAACCGGTGCTTGGGCGATGGTGATCAGATCTATCACCATCGCTCCTTGGGAATATCCACCGAGCACCAGCCTGGTGTTGGGACAGTTCGCGGCCATGGACTGAACGTGAGCGCTCGCATCACTGGCGCCGGCGGACGCGGATGGGGCCCAATCGTCGGTGGCGGGGTAGTTGACCGGATACACCCCGACGGACCTCCCCCCAACCTGTGAGCGCAGTGCATCGACAAATTCCTGTCCGAGGCCGCCAACACCGGGCGGCTCGGTGGTGGCGCGGGCGAACGTCACCTCGACGTCGGGGCAGGGAGCAGCAGACGCAGGCGTAATGTCGATCGGTGCGCTCAGCAGCGCCGCCCAGGTTGTCACCAGCGCGGCACTCAGCAAACGAGCGACTTGGCGTGCGTTCACGTCCCAATGCTGACATATCGCGACGGCGAACGGACTCTATTCGCAAACAACGCCGCCGAGCTGTCGAGCGGTTCGACGACAGTCTCCACGCGTGGTCCTAAACGCCTGCGATTCGGCCCTGAACGTGCATTGAGCGAATATGGATGGCATGCCCGAGGTTAGGCCGTTTCGCATCGACGTTCCCGATGAAGTTCTTGACGATTTGCGATCGCGGTTGGCGCGCACCCGTTGGCCGGATGCCGAATGTGTGGATGACTGGAGCCAGGGGATGCCGCTGGGTTACACCCGCGAACTGGCCGCCTACTGGGCCGACGGATACGACTGGCGGGCTCGCGAGGCCGCGCTCAACCGATTTGATCAATTCATCACCGAAATCGAGGGTTTGGACATCCAGTTCGTCCGCCAACGGTCCCCGCATCAGGACGCCTTCCCACTGCTGATCACCCACGGCTGGCCCGGTTCGATCGTGGAGTTTCACAAAGTGATCGAGCCGCTGACCAATCCGACGGCCCATGGGGGACGGGCCGAAGACGCCTTCCACGTCGTCTGCCCGTCTCTTCCCGGATACGGTTTCTCCGGCAAGCCCACACGCACCGGGTGGGGCGTCGACAAGATCGCGCAGGCGTGGGAGACCCTGATGCTGCGCCTTGGCTATGACCGCTACGGTGCCCAGGGCGGCGACTGGGGCGCAGCCGTCGCCACACAGATAGGCCGCAACGGCGGCCACTGCGTGGGCATCCATCTGAATATGCCGCTCGGTCGCCCGCCGGCCGGGGGCATCACCGATCCGACCGAGGAGGAGCAGCAGGCCCTGGCCGCGTTGGCGCACCACCGGCGGTGGGGTACGGGCTATTCCAAGCAGCAGTCCACCCGACCACAGACATTGGGCTATGGACTGGTCGATTCGCCGGTGGCACAAATGGCGTGGATCGTCGAGAAATTCTGGGCGTGGATGGACTGCGGCGGGAACCCCGAAAACGTGGTCAGCCGCGATGAGCTTCTCGACAACGTGATGATGTATTGGGTGACCGGCACCGGCGCGTCCTCAGCCCGCTTGTATTGGGAGAGCTTGAACAGCTTCGCGACGAGGGACCGTGTCGAATTGCCAACCGGTGTCGCCGCCTTCCCCAAGGAAATCCTGCGCGCGCCGCGGAGCTGGTGCGAGCCGAACTACCACATCACTCGCTGGACGACCATGCCGCGCGGCGGACACTTTGCCGCATTCGAACAACCGGGCCTGTTCGTCGAGGACGTTCGCGCGTTCTTCGCAACGCTACGGTGACGCGCCGGTCCGTTGGCGTCACGGTGGCGTCGTCGCCCTGACGCCTTCCTGGGCATCTTTGAAGTCAATCCGGCGGTGCGAAGAACTCCAACGCGACGCCGTCGGGGTCGCGGAAGCTCAGTCCCGAGCCGTAGTGCGCGTCCACGATGCCGCCGTGCTCGATGCCGAGCTCGTTGAGCCGCGTCATCCACTTGTTCAGCTCCGCGCGGTTGGCGCAGCCGAAGCCGACATGGTCTAGGCCGACGCGGAATTCGCTGAACTTCTCGTCGGGGGCCGGATGCTCATGCTGATGGATGCCGAATATCGTGCCGCCGTCAAGCATCCAAACAAGATGCCGGAATCCGGCGTCGGTGTGTTCGTCGAGCACCGGCTCCGCGCCGAGCAGTCTGCGGTACCACGGACCGCTGACCTCGATGTCGCGCACCGTGACCGCAACATGGTTGAGTGCCGGGAAAGCCATCGATCACCTCGCTTCCTAAACGATCCGCCAGCCGCATCGCGCACGAAACCGCATGTCCCACAAGTAGAGTCGATAACCGAAGATCCAGACCCGGTGCGGAATCAGCCGGTCGGCGAGCCGCAGCGCCCACAGCAGCCACTGGAACCGGCGCTGCTGGGAGTTCGACCAGTCCAGCCGCATCATCGCCCGAAACTCCGGCGCCAGGAACCCCGTCGTCGCGAACAGGTTGAACGGACCCACGAGCGCGCGCAGCGGCCACGGCAGGAAGGCCACCGAGGCCACCCCACGGAGGTGCTCGCGCACCGGCGGGTCGATGCGCAGCTCGTCGAGCGAGCGCTTCCAGTACGTGTCGAACGCGGCACGGTCCGGCGGCCACATGTCCTCGCGCACCTGCAGCGTGGTCCCCAGCCGCTTGGCGTCCTGGTAGACCGCGTCGGCGGAGGTGTCATCGAGCGGGCCGTGCAGGAACTCGTGCTGGTCGACGAAATAGCGGTACAGGCAGGCGGCCACCCATAGCTGCAGCTTGGGATCGAATGCGTTGTAGGACACCGGGCTTGACGCCCGCGACCGCACCTGCCGGTGCGCGGTGTCCACGGCGGCGCGGATGAGCTCGCGGTCCCTCTCGGTGCCGATTGTCGCCACGGCCAGGTAGGTGCCGGTGGTGCGGGCCCGCTTGAACGGATGTTTGTAGACCTTGCCGCTGTCCACCGGGCTTTCCAGCACGCCATAACCGACACCCGGCAACGACAACTGCATGATCACGTTCGCGGCGGGCAGCAACTCCGCGGCGGGGTTCAGCAGGTCGGCGGCCCGGGTCACCGGCCGTTTCATCGGGGACCGTGCTCCACAGAACCGAGTAGACCACGTATGAGACGCTGCCGTGGTGTTTGGCGTGACACGACAGGTCCGGCCCGCCGGTGTGCTGGCAGGTTATCTGGCCGACCTGCTGCTCAGCGACCCCAAACGAGGTCATCCGGTCGCGCTATTCGGTGGAGCGGCCGCGGCTTTGGAGCGGGCCACCTACCGCGACAGCAGGATTGCCGGCGCGGTCCATGTGGGTGTGCTGGTCGGCGTGCTGGGGTTGCTTGGCGCGGCGCTGCAGCGGGGCGCCCTACGGCGTAGTCGGCTGTGGTCCGTCGCCGCCACCGCCACCGCCACCTGGATAGCGCTGGGCGGAACCTCCCTGGTGCGCACCGGCCTGAGGATGGCTGACCTGCTGGACCGCGGCGACGTCGAGGCCGCGCGGCGCGTGCTGCCGTCACTGTGTGGGCGTGATCCGGCCGGTCTCGACGCTGCGGGTCTGACTCGCGCGGCGCTGGAATCGGTCGCGGAGAACACGTCGGACGCGCAGGTGGCGCCGCTGTTGTGGGCGGCGGTGGGCGGCGTGCCCGCGGTGCTGGCCTACCGCGGCATCAACACACTGGACTCGATGATTGGGCACCGCTCCCCGCGCTACGCCCGGTTCGGGTGGGCGGCCGCACGATTGGATGACGCGGTCAACTACGTCCCGGCGCGGGTGGCCGCAGCGCTGGTGCTGATATGCGCACCGGTTGTCGGCGGATCATCGGCGGGAGCGCTGCGGGCCTGGCGCCGCGACGCCGCTCGGCATCCCAGTCCCAACGCCGGCGCCGTTGAGACCGCGTTCGCCGGGGCGCTCGGCGTGCGCCTGGGCGGACCCACGCAGTACCACTACCAGCTGCAGATCCGGCCCACCCTCGGGGACGGCAGGCAACCGCGTGTGGCCGACCTGCGGCGCGCGGTGCTGCTGTCGCGGGTGGTGCAGGCTGCGGCCACCGCGACTGTGGTGGCGGTGGGGGCGGGGGTCAGCGTCGTCGGCCGTAGCGGTCGGTGAGTTTCTGCTCGACGGTCATCGGAGGCCGAGCCGTGTCGGTCGGAGTCTTCGGTGCTTTTTCTCGACGGTGGGCGCGGATCTCGGAGAACACGAAGTAGCCCAATCCAATCGGCGCGATGATGCCGAACGCGATCCACTGGATGCCATACGACAGAAACGGCCCGGCGTCCAGGCGCGGTACGCCGATCACGCCGAGTCCGCCCGGTTGATTCTCGACCAATTGCAGATAGGACCCCGCCAGCGGAACCTTGGTCAGCGCTGCGACCTGTCCAATATTGATCGAATACACTTGTTGGACACCGTCTTTGGAGATCGGCTCCTTGCCTGGCGGCTCAGAGTCCCGCAGCCGCGCGGTGATGGTGACGGTCTGATTCGGTGGGGGCGGGATCGGCGGCACCCGCGAGCCACCCTCGGGCCGAACGTATCCGCGGTCGACCAGGACGGTCGGCCCGGCGTCGACAACCAATGGTGCCAGCACCTCGAACGCCGGATCCCCGTCGACCACCCGCAATCGGGCCACCACCTGCGCGTCGGGCAGATAATGCCCGGTGGCCGTCACCCGGCGCCACTGCGCGCCGGAGGCTGACGAATCCTGCTGCGGCAGAATTGTTTTCAATGGCACTGGCGCGGTGTTCAGCGAATGCTCGATTTGGTGGTTCTGCCGCGACGTCTTGGTGTTCTTTCCCAGCTGCCAGGGCGCGAGCACGGTGAAGCACAGGTAGGTGAACGCAATCACCACCAGGGCCAGCGCCAGCCAGCCCGGCCGCAGCAGGAACGCCAGGCGCCGCATCAGGGATGTCCGCTCTGTGCGAGCTGCTCGTCGACCCAGTCGTGCAGGCCGGGCAGGGCGGCCTCGATGACGGCGAAAACGTCCTCGAAGTCGTCGTGGTCGCCGTAGTAAGGGTCCTCGACATCGAGCGAGTAGGCACCCGAGCGCGGGTCGAACGATCGCAGCATCCGTATCCGGCTGGCCTCGACTCCCAGTTGTCGCAGCAGGCGAACATGATTGCGGCCCAGCGCTACCAGCAGATCCGCCCCCAGGTGGTCAGCGTCGAGCCGCGCGGCGCAGTGGTCGGTGGGGTAGCCGTGTGCGCGCAGCACCCGGGTGGCCCGCTCGTCCGCGCAGTTGCCGACATGCCAGCTGCCGGTACCCGCACTGCTCACGCGCACCGCATCGCCCAGACCTCGCCGGCGGAGCTGGTGACCGAACATCTTCTCGGCCATCGGCGAACGGCAGATATTGCCAGTGCAGACGAATGTGACGTGCAGCCGTGGATCAGACACCCAGCGCCCTCCGCAGCTCGGCGACCGTCGCGGCGTGCATCACCCCGAGCATGCCGCCGTCCGCGAAGTCGGCCTGCCCGTAGCCCCAGCCGACGACCACCGTGTCGATGCCGTGTGCGGCCGCGCCTTCGACGTCGTGGCTGCGGTCGCCGACCATCAGCACCCGTTCGGGCAAAGGCTGCAGCTGCGCCAGCGCGTGGGCCAGCACCTCGGCCTTGCTGCTGCGCGAGCCGTCGACGGCGGCTCCAGCGATGACTTCGAAATGGTCGTCGAGTCCGAAGTGGGCGAGGATGCGCCGCGCGGTCGGCTCCGCCTTGGAGGTGGCCACCGCCAGCCGGACACCGGCGGCCCGCAGATCGCCCAGCAGCGGCGCGATGCCGTCGAACAGCCTGTTCATCGCCCAGCCCCGGGTGCTGTAGTCGGCCCGGTAGGCGGCGATCGCGGCTTCGGTGTGCTCGCCCAGCTCCATCGTCGACAGCGTGTGGTGCATGGGCGGGCCGACGATCCGCGCCGCCAGGTCGCCCTCGGGCACTTCGGCGCCGATCTGGCTGAGCGCGTGACGGAAGCTGGCCGCGATCCCGTGTGCCGAGTCGGTGAGGGTGCCGTCGAGGTCGAAGATCACCAGTTGCGGGCAATCGGTCCCGGCGGACATCGTGTCTGTCACGTCCTCATTGTCGGCGATGAAGCGGATTCACAAACTGCGAGGTATAGGTTACGAATTCAATTGGACTCAAGATCGGGGATCTGTCACCGGACGCTTCAGCGGCTGCCGGTTCTTCCGACGTGACGTGGCCCCGCGCCTAGTAGTGGCGATGATGCGTAGTACGGCTTGCTGGCAAGTCGTTAATATCGCCACTTTCGTCCAGACGCCCGCTGCCGCGTGGTTGCTCGTGGAACGCCGCGCGTGTCCGCTGCTCGGCGAACGCAGGTGACCTGCGGTTGCCGGGCTAGTAGAGTTCTCGATCACCGCGGTTCGGCAGGAGGGTGCTATGGCGACCGGGACGTTGGACGTACCGCCGTCGGCGTTGCGCGCTGCGTCGTTGGTCATCGCGGGGCATGCCGCGCGGGTGGCTGCGCCGTCTGCGCCGGCGACTGAGTCCGCGGAGATGTCTGGTGTCGTTGCCGCCGCTTTTGGCAGCGCTCTCGACGGGTACTGTGCGGCTTTCGGGCGACGGCTGTCCTCGGTGTCGGCCGCGCTAGTGGGTGCGGCGGGTTCATTCACCGCTATGGAGGACGTTAACAGCCAGGCGCTGGCGTCCATCGCGCGTGCCACCCGGCCTGATCTCAGAACTACCGGCTAAGAGTGGGCAAGGTTGGATTTATCCGATAGCTCCAAACCAGCCAGGGATCGACCCGCGCGTCGTATACATCCGCGTAATGGAACCAACGCCACAATATCTGGACGGGTACGTGAACTACCTGAATATCGAACAGCAAGAAGTGGATCCGTTCACTGGGAGAACCATCTCTCCTGATAACCGATACGTCCATATACAGCTGCCGAAATAGTGATAGGATTGAGGCGATGGATTCTTATTTGATCAGCGAGCTTTACGAATTCACCCCCTGAAGTTGAGACGGACTCATTCAAGCGACTGAATCCGTTGATGACTAAAGGGCCGCTCAACGAGGCTGAATTCATCGATATGAGGTTTTCGGCCCAGCGCTCACGCGTTGGCATCATCTTCGACATCAGAGGAATCGGCTTCGAAGGCTCCAATACCGCACTCGTGGTGTTGACTGGCGTCGGAAAGGTCAGCTGGTCTAACGACGAGCTTCGACAATATCCGTGGCGCGCACGCCGAGGGGAATGGGAACCGACCACCGCTTCTTGGACCAAGCCGCAGGAATGGTGGAGGAAGGGCGCAGATGTGGGCGTTGGACGCCGCAGGCGCGTCGGCAAAAACGTCCGCTCCGACCACCACGCCGAATGCCACAGACAACGCGATGCCGGAGTACATACTGCACTTTGAGTGGTTGACTGTCTCCGCCCTGGGCGCAGAAATGTACCTCGGGTATGTCGAGGGGATGGATGGTCCGCCGCCGAACATGGGGGAGGAGTCCGACGCCGAGCTGATCGCCGGTTTTCCCAGTGGTCGTCAGTGTTGATCGTGCGCGAGCACTACAGTTACCCCGAACCCTAACCGGCGCGCTGCGCATGCGGTGCCGATCGCCCAACCCCAATCCGCCGCAGCCTGCCGCAATCCGCTAGTTGCCATTGCACGCGAAGCGATTTCCTTCCACCTGGGCAGAGCTGCAAATGTATACCGCGGTGGCGAGACCGCTGGCGACATCCCCCGTCATCATGGTGGTAGATCCGCAACATCTCACGTCTAGGTCAGGCCTAGGTCGGTTGTGGGCCGATGGACGCGTTTGAGGCGCCTCTCAACCGCATTTGCCTATGCTCCCGATGCCGGGCCGCGCAGCGGGCCACTACTGTTTGACCCTGTGGCGAGTCTGGACCCGAGCGTCCTTGCGCTGGCGCGCTACCACGGTGATCAGGCCGTGGTGCCCGGCATGCTGGATTTCGCTGTCAATGTCCGCCACGAGCAACCACCGGCGTGGCTGGTGCAACGGCTGGCCGCCCGGCTGCCGGACCTGGCCCGCTACCCGAGCGTCCACGACGAGCACGCCGCAAGGGACGCGGTCGCCGCCCGCCATGGCCGCGCCCGCGATGAAGTGGCGCTGCTAGCCGGGGCGGCGGAGGGGTTCGCGCTGCTACCTAACCTGCGCCCGACAGTGGCGGCGGTGATCGCGCCGACGTTCACCGAGCCGGATACGGCGCTGACGGCCGCCGGGGTGCCGGTCCATCATGTCGTGCTGGGGCCGCCGTTCGGTTTGGCCGGTGCGGATGTACCTGATGACTCCGACCTGGTTGTCGTGGGTAACCCGACCAACCCCACCGCGGTGCTGCACGCCCGGGAGCAGATCCTCGCGCTGCGCCGGCCGGGCCGGATCGTGGTGGTCGACGAGGCGTTTGCCGATTCGGTTCCCGGTGAGCCGGAGTCGCTGGCCGGCGACTCGCTGCCCGACGTGCTCGTGCTGCGCAGCCTGACCAAGACGTGGTCGCTGGCCGGGCTGCGGGTGGGCTACGCGCTGGGCTTGCCTGAGGTGTTGGCCCGGTTGACCGCGCGGCGTGCGCACTGGCCCGTGGGCACCTTGCAGCTGGCGGCCTTCGCAGCCTGTTGCGCCCCCGAAGCGGTGGCCGAGGCCGCGACCGGCGCTGCGCGGTTGGCGGCGGTGCGCGCGGAGATGGTGGCCGGCCTGGAATCGGTGGGTGTCGAGGTGGTCGATGGGCGGGCCCCGTTCGTGTTGTTCAGCACGCCGGACGGAGAGCTGATGCGAAAACGTCTGCATGCCAACGGGATTGCGGTACGCCGGTGTGACACCTTCGTCGGGTTGGACGCGCGCTATCTGCGGGCGGCGGTGCGCCCGGAGTGGCCCGTGCTGGTCGAGGCGATGGCCGACGTTGCGATGGATTGGGCGCGCAGGTGAGTGTGCGGCTGAGCGACGTCATCGGCGTGCTGGACGAGGCCTACCCGCCGCGGCTGGCGCAGTCGTGGGATTCGGTCGGCCTGGTGTGCGGAGACCCCGAGGATGTGCTGGATTCGGTGACGATCGCGGTTGACGCGACCCCGGCGGTCGTCGACGAAGTTCCCGACGGCGGCCTGCTGCTGGCCCATCACCCGCTGCTGTTACGCGGGGTGGACACCGTGGCGGCCAGCACGCCGAAGGGTGCGCTCGTGCACCGCCTGATCCGAACCGGGCGTTCACTGTTCACCGCGCACACCAACGCCGATTCGGCGTCACCGGGCGTGTCCGACGCGCTGGCGCATGCCCTGGGCCTGACCGTCGACGCGGTGCTGGAGCCGCTGCCGGGTGTGGCCGATCTCGACAAGTGGGTCATCTATGTACCGCCCGAGCAGGCGGACGCGGTGCGGGCGGCGGTTTTTGAGGTCGGTGCCGGCCACATCGGCGACTATTCGCACTGCAGCTGGAGTGTCAGCGGTACCGGGCAGTTCTTGCCGCAAGACGGGGCGTCGCCCACGGTGGGCCGTGTCGGCGCCGTCGAGCGGGTGACCGAAGACCGGGTCGAGGTCGTCGCACCCGCACGGGCACGGCCGCAGGTGTTGTCGGCGATGCGGGCCGCGCACCCTTACGAGGAGCCGGCGTTCGACATCTTGGCGCTGGCACCGCCGCCCAGCGATGTCGGGTTGGGCCGGATCGGGACGCTGCCGCGACCGGAACCGTTGCGCACCTTCGTCTCCCGGGTCGAAGCCGCGTTGCCGCAGACGTCGTGGGGAGTGCGCGCCGCCGGCGACCCTGATATGCCGGTGTCGCGGGTCGCGGTCTGCGGCGGTGCCGGAGACTCGTTGCTGCCCGCCGTGGCCGCCGCCGGCGTGCAGGCGTATGTCACCGCCGACATGCGGCACCATCCGGCCGACGAGCATTGCCGGGCCTCCGATGTGGCCTTGATCGACGTTGCGCACTGGGCCAGCGAATACCCGTGGTGCGGGCAGGCCGCCGGCGTGCTGCGGTCAGCTTTCGGTGCGGCGCTGCCGGTGCGCGTGTGCACCGTCCGCACGGACCCGTGGAATCTCGATGATGACAGCTGGAGAGATCAATCATGAAAGCCGCAGTGGCACAGCAACGTTCGCTATTGGAGTTGGCGGAGCTGGATGCTGAGTTGTCCCGAATCGCGCACCGGGCCACGCGTCTGGCCGAGAGGCAGGACTTGGAGCGGGCTCAAATCGGGCACAACGCCGCCAACGACCGGCTGGCCGCGGTGCAAATCGCGTTGGAGGACTTGGACGCCCAGGTGTCGCGCTTCGAGTCGGAGATCGACGCGGTGCGTCAGCGCGAAGACCGGGACCGCTCGCTGCTCAAGTCGGGGGCGGCGGACGCCAAGCAATTATCCGACCTGCAGCACGAGCTGGAGACGCTGCACCGCCGTCAGGCCAGCCTGGAAGATTCATTGCTCGAGGTGATGGAGCGCCGCGAGGAGCTGCAGTCTCAGCAGACGGCTGAGTTGGCGGCGATCGACAGGCTGCAGGCCGATCTGGCCGGCGCCCAGCAGGCCCTCGACGCCGTACTGGCCGAGATCGACCAGACCCGCCAGCAACGCTCATCGCGGCGTGACGAGCTTATCGCCGCGCTGGATCCCGAACTTGTCGCGCTCTACGAACGACAGCGCGCTGGCGGCGGCCCGGGTGCCGGACCGTTGCAGGGGCATCGGTGCGGTGCCTGTCGGATCGAGATCGGCCGCGGCGAGCTGGCACGGATCACCGCTGCCGCCGAGGACGACGTGCTGCGCTGCCCGGAATGCGGTGCGATCCTGTTGCGGGTCAAGGGCTTCGATCAATGAAGGTCATTGTCGAGGCGGACGGCGGGTCGCGTGGCAACCCGGGCCCGGCCGGATACGGGTCGGTGGTGTGGACCGCGGACCATTCGACCGTGCTGGCGGAGAGCAAGCAGGCGATCGGCCGGGCGACCAACAACGTCGCCGAATACCGCGGCCTGATCACCGGTTTGGCGGAGGCCGCGAATCTCGGCGCCACCGAGGTCGCGGTGTCGATGGATTCCAAGCTGGTGGTCGAGCAGATGTCCGGGCGCTGGCAGGTCAAGCATCCGGAGCTGGCGCAACTGCACGCCCAAGCTCGCGCGCTGGCGTCGAGGTTCGACCGAGTCAGCTACTCGTGGGTTCCGCGGGAGCGGAATTCGCACGCCGACCGGTTGGCCAACGAGGCGATGGACGCCGCGGCAACGGCCGAGACGTCCGCAGAGCCGGTTGTCGAGCCAGCCAAAACCGGTGCGACCCAACCCCCGTCAGCGCCTGGGTGGACCGGTGCCCGCGGCGCTGCCACCCGGCTGTTGCTGTTGCGCCACGGGGAGACCGAGCTGTCGGTGGAACGCCGCTACTCGGGCCGCGGCAACCCGGCGCTCACCCAACTGGGGTGGCGGCAGGCTGACGCGGCGGCGCGATATCTGGCGCAGCGCGGTGGGATCGCCGCGGTGTTCACCTCACCGCTGCAGCGGTCCTACGACACTGCGGCGGTGGCCGCGAAGGCACTGGGCCTGGACGTGACCGTGGACGACGACCTGGTCGAAACCGACTTCGGCGCCTGGGAGGGGCTGACATTCGCTGAGGCCGCCCAACGCGATCCCGAGCTGCATCGCCGCTGGCTGCGCGACAGCAGCGCCACACCGCCGGGCGGCGAGAGCTTCGACAGTGTGCATCGCCGGGTCCGCCGGGCGCGTGAACGGATCATCGTCGAACACGGCGGCACGACGGTGCTGGTGGTGTCGCACGTGACGCCGATCAAGATGCTGTTGCGCATCGCGCTGGACGCCGGGCCGGGCATCCTGTACCGGCTGCACCTGGACCTGGCGTCGCTGAGCATCGCCGAGTTCTATCCGGACGGGGCGTCGTCGGTGAGGCTGGTGAACCAGACCGGTTACCTGTAAGGATCGTTCGGCGGGTGCTGCCCTTGGGGGATGAACACGACCGGTAGGGCCGTCGGCGAGCGGAACGCCACCCGACCACGTGCGGCGTCGGCGCACTGGGGTCCAGCCGCAGATCCGGCAGCCGGTCGAGCAGCGCGTTGATCGCGACCGTGGCCTCCATCCGTGCGAGGTGCATGCCCAGGCATAGGTGCGGGCCGCCGCCGAACGTCAGGTGCGCGATGTTCTTCCGGGTTGGGTCGAAGCGGTCTGGGTCCCTGTAGCGGTTCGGGTCTCGGTTGGCGGCCGCGACGCTGACGTTGACGTTGGTGCCCGCTGGGATCGCGACCCCGCCGAGTTCGCAGTCCCGGGCGGCAGGGCGACCAGCAGGTTGCCGGAGACGCGGTAGGTCGTCTCGACCCCGGCCGGCAGGATCAGCAGCAGGAACGCGAAGATCTCGTCGTCGGTCAGCCGCGCGCCGTCGATCTCGGGTTCCGCCAGTGTGCTGATCAGGTCGTCCTGCGGGTTACGGCGCCGCTCGGCAGGAATCTTCCCGAAGTACTCCTTCAACGCGGCCGATGCGGCGATCCCGCGATCCCAGTCGTAGACCACGTTGAGCAGCTCGATCGAGAGCCGCTGGAAGCGCGGGTAGTCCTCGCGGGGCAGACCCATAATCCGCGCGATGACCTGCACCGGGAACGCGAAGGTGAATTCGCGGACTAGCTCGGCTCGCCCGCGGGGGGCGAACTGGTCGATGAGCTCGTGGACTACGACCTGCACCAGCTCGGTGCGCCACCGCTCGGGCAGCGCCGCCCGAAACGACGGTGACACCAGGGCCCGGCTCGCCCGGTGCGGTCGAGCATCCCAGCCTCCTACGCGTTGGTCAGCCACCACTTGTCCGGCAGCGGGTGGCGGAACAGCTGTGCGGCGTTGCGGTGGGTGATGCGGGCAGCTGCCGGTGGAATTCGCGCAACGCCACCCGCAGCTCCAAGCGGGCCAGATGGGAGCCTAGGCAGCGGTGCGGACCAGCGCCGAACGCACGGTGTCGGTTCGGGTCGCGCCGGAAGTCGACGACGTCCGGGTCCGGGAACTCGGCCGGGTCGGTGTTGGCCGCGCCGA
>DASPOT010000086.1:0-23825 GCA_035625875.1 Mycobacterium sp.
ACTCAGCGCGAAACGGTGATACAGCCACACCGCGTGCCCGATGACCTCGATCGGATACCGGTAGCCCTTGTACCTCGTCGCAATCGCCACAACGACCAATCCTGGCAGCACCACACCAAGGCAAACAACTTGACGATGCCCATGTATGGAACCAAGGGCGGGTACTGCTAGAAAGCGAACACCAACGCATTGCTGTCGGCCAAGTCGCTGTCCCGTTCGGCATCTGCACCGAGCCATCCAACGTCCAAACCGCCGGCGGGGCCTGCCCATTTCGATTCCGATGCCTGGGCTGCGGCCACTTTCGCTCGGACCCGTCTTACCTGCCCGAACTGCGCGACTACCTCGACACACTGCTGCGCGACCGGGAACGGATCAGGGCCGCAACCAAACTCGATGACTGGGCTCGAGCTGAGGCTATGCCCTCAGACGCCGAAATCGCGCGGCTGCGCCAATTGATCCGACGGGTGGAACACGACCTCGAAGCTCTCGGCGAGAAGGAGCGCCGGCAGATCGACGAAGCGGTGCAGATAGTGCGGCGCACTCGCCAGGCCGTGCACCTCGGTCTGCCCGCCACCCGATCACCGACGCTCGACCCGGACCTGGAAGGCAAAGCGTGACAATCAACTCCACACATCCGCTCATCCTTGCACGGCGCAATGACAGTGAACGCCGTCGCGACAGAGTTCTCGACGCGCTGGAGCGATTCCGCGCCGACGACCAGGAGATCACCGTCTCTGCGGTCGCCCGCGCCGCCGGGGTTGACCGCTCATTCCTGTATCGCCACAACGACCTGCGGTCCCGGATCCTTGCTGCTGCGGACGAACCCCAACCGCCCTCTTCGAGCAGCACCCGCCCAAGCCGACAATCGCTGCTGGCCGACTTGGCCAATCTCCGTGCACACAACGAACGCCTTCGTCACCAGAACGCCAAGATCACCAAACGACTGTCCGAAGTGCTCGGCGAGCAGGTCTTCCACGATGCCGGCCTCACCCCAACCAATGAAATCGCCAACCTGCGGAACCGAGTCGCCGAACTTGAGCAGCAGCTGCTCGACTGCAAACAAGACCTCCACGACCGCGACGACGACTCGCCGCCGCCCGCGCCGCCAACCGGGACCTGATTGCGACGCTCAACCGGCGACCACAGCCACGCTTCGATGACACTGGCGATGACGCTGAACCCGGTGTGCTGTAATCGGCGTTTATCACGGGGTCTGGAATTTGACCTCCGCCAGGCTGTGCCATGGACGTGTCCACGTAGGACCAGCCTTGCGGATTGGACGGCTACCTGATGGTTGCGGGAATGAGTTCAGGTGCTTCGATCAGGTCATGGCCGATAACACCGAAGTTCGTCAAGTTGTGAGCGCCAGCCGCGAGATTGCCGCCGGGGCGGAGCAGATCTTCGAGCTGATTGCTGATCCGTCGCAGCAGCCTCGATGGGACGGCAACGACAATCTGGTAGAAGCCCCAGCGGGACAACGCGTGCGCGGCACGGGCGATGTGTTCAACATGACGACCACCAAGGGCTGGATCCGGGAGAACCACGTGGTGGAGTTCGAAGAAGGTCGTCGCATCGCCTGGCTGCCCGCTGAGCCGGGTCAGGAACCGCCGGGTCACTTGTGGCGCTGGGAGCTTGAGCCCGTGGATGAGGCGCACACTCGGGTCACCCATACCTACGACTGGTCAAGGTTGACCGACGAGAAGCGCTTCGCTCGCGCCCGCGCTACCACTGCTGACAAGCTTCGAGCTTCCCTCGATAGGCTCGCCGAGCTCGCCGAGGGCTAGTGGCACAATCGGCCGATGCCGCAACGTCAGCTGGTTTCGTCGGGAAGTGACTACGAACAGCCGGTCGGCTTCTCCCGCGCCGTTCGCGTCGGAGCGTGGGTAAGCGTGGCCGGCACCACCGCAGTAAAGGTCGGTGGAGGCGCGGTGGGAGGCGATGACATCGGCGCACAAACACACGAGGCGCTCACCCGGATCGAGGCCGCGCTCAAAGAAGTTGGAGCTCGCCTTGACCACGTGGTACGCACCCGGATGTTCGTCACCGACATCGATCGCTGGGAAGAGGTCGGTGCCGTTCACGGCCAATTCTTCGGAACTATCCGCCCCGCTACATCGATGGTCGAAGTCAGCCGCCTCATTAGACTCCGCACTCCTGGTGGAAATCGAAGCAGACGCCATCATCTAATAGGGATCGCGGCTACTTTCGACCTGGGGTGCTTTGGGGTTGACCTGCGGCACCTGTGTGTGGCAAGTGTCAGGAGATGGGATATGCACCAGCTCTTTGCGGGTTTCGACACCGTCGAGGTTCGCGTGGACGAGGCGATGATCCATGCACGGGTCGGCGGCTCCGGACCGCCGGTGCTGCTGCTTCACGGGTATCCCCAGACACACGTGATCTGGCAGGCACTGTCAACTTGAGGTCGCGTGCGTCCCCACGACCTCAAGTTGACAGTGCCGTTCTGGGGAGTGCGCGAAGTGCTGGCACTCAAGTCAGTCCTATCGAACGGGTGGGCCACGCCCAGCGCATCCTCACCGCACCCGGAAGCTGTTTTTGCCGTGTCCGGCGGGCGCTGCGCATAGATTCCATATATGGATCGCGACAAGCTACGGAGCCGACTGCACGCCACAACCTTGCGCCAAGAGCTAGCGGGCCCCGAGCGGCCATGGCGCTATCTCGAGGTGGTCGACGAGACCGGATCCACCAACTCGGATCTGCTCGCACGTGCGGCCGCCGGTGAGGACATCGACGGGGTGGTCTTGATCGCAGAACACCAGACCGCGGGACGTGGGCGCATGGGCAGGAGCTGGTCGGCGGCCCCGCGGGCACAGATCACGCTGTCGGTCGGCGTGCGGCCCGGGGATGTACCCATTGACCATTGGGGCTGGCTACCGCTGGCCACCGGCGTGGCGGTGGTTGACACCGTGGCCGCTGAGGCCGGCGTCCATGCCGGTCTGAAGTGGCCCAACGATGTGATGGTCGACGACCGCAAGCTGGCCGGCATCTTCTCGGAGGTGGCCGAGCCGAAGACGCTGGTCGTCATCGGGATCGGGCTCAACGTCACGCTGAGCGCCGAAGAAGCGGGCGATCCGGTGGCGGTATCGCTGCTCGACGTCGGCGTGGCGGCACTTGATCGGGATCGGTTGGTGCGCCGGCTGCTGTCCGAGCTTGGTAGGCGCATCGTCAGCTGGCGTCGTGCCGGCGGCGTCGACGAACAGCTGATCGCCGACTACCGCGCCCGCAGCATGACGATCGGATCCGAAGTGCGTGCGGTGCTGCCCGGGGACCGCAAATTTATCGGCACGGCGCGCGCCATCGATCGAGAGGGCCGGCTCATCATCGACTGCGCAGGCAAGTCCGTCGCCGTGTCTGCCGGCGATATCGTCCACCTGCGTCCCCGTGACAAGCACGGGCTTTGATCGCAGATCCTGGCTCGGGTTCTCGCCCTGTCTCCTGTGGCTCGGGATGCACCTCCAATCCGGACAGCGTGACCGTGAGCCAGTGCCGCTGCGCCGGCGAGCAGATGCGGTGCCGACACCACCGGGTGGTCAGCCCGCCCACTCCCAGCCGGTCAGCCATTTGTCGGCCCCGGCCTGGCCGACGGTGACGAGGAGCATAAACGTCCTGGTGGTCTCGCCGACCGTGGTGCCGAGAACGACCGGGTAGTACCCGTCGGGCAAGGCCTGCGCCACCGTGATCGCGACGGTCTTGGTAGCAGATCCGTCGGCGGTGAACCATCCGGACACCGGTGTCACCGTGATCCCCCCGCTGAAGGACGCGCCGTTGATGGTGTAGTCGCTGGCGCCGTCGATCATCCGCTGCGCATCGACGGTCACGCTCCTCGTAGCTCCCGGCGCGATCGCAACGATGGCAGGGGTGACGTTGACGGTCACGGCCGAGCTGCCCGCACCGAACGATGGTGGCGCGGAGGACTCGGCAGTGCCCCAGACCGTGTTGGGGACAGCGGAGAGCGAGAACGCGAGATCGCCACCGGTGCGGATGATCGACTTCGGTAGAAACGTCTTATCGGTCGCGTGGCCGTCGATGCTGAGGCCGTTGATGTACTTCAAGCGGTTCGGTCCGGATGCGCCTGGGGCGGAGATCCGGATGGATTGGCCTGCGGGGAGCGCGATCTCGGCGCGATCGAAGAGCGGTGTGCTCACCGTGAGAATCCCGGTTCCCGGGGTGCTCGGGTATAGGCCGAGCGCGGCCCAGACGTACCAGCTGGACATCGCGCCAAGGTCGTCGTTGCCCGGCTCCCCGTTGGGCGTGGGACCGAACAGTTCGCTGCGCACCCGGTCGACCGTCTGCTGCGTCTTCCACGGTTTACCGACGTAGTTATACAGCCACGGCACCCCGAAGCCCGGCTCGTTACCGACCCACAGATAGGGCTTGTTGGGGCCCGCGTTGAGCTCCTTCGTGAAGCGCTCGAGCCGGTCGGCCACCGCCTGGCGGCCGCCGAGGGCGGTCACCAGGCCGGCGACGTTCTGCGGCACCCACCAGACGTATTGCTCGGCGTTACCCTCGTCGAATCCGGCCTGGCCGAAGCAGCTCGAGGTGCTCGAGGTGGGGTCCACGAACCCGGGTCCTTCGGGGAAGAAACCGGCGACGCTACGGGGCGAGATGTAACGGGTGCTGGGATTGAACAGGTTCTGCCAGTACTGCGCTCTGTTCTGGAATTCGGCGGCGGTCGCGGACTCGCCGAGCGAGTCGGCGAATCGGGAGATGGCGAAGTCGTCGACCGCCCATTCCAGCGTGATCGAGGCGCTGCAGACCTCCGGCGTCTGCGGTAAGTAGCCGCGCTCCAGGTAGAAGGCGAGTCCCGGCCGCTCCACGTAGCCGTTGAGCCCGACACCGCCGGTGGTCGCCGCGTTCACCATGTAGTGCAGCGCCGTTTTGAGGTCAAAGTCCTTTGCTCCGAAGGCATAAAGGTTCACGATCAGCGGTACCACGCTGTCTCCGGTCATCATGCCGGTCGCGGCATTCGCCAGCGCCCAACGCGGATACGATCCGCTCTGCTCGGCGTCGTTCACCAGCGATCGGGCCATGTCGCTGGCTTGCTTCGGGAAGAGCAGTGCCTGCAGGGGTGCAAGGGACCGGTAGGTGTCCCAGTCGGAGAAGTTGGCGTACTGGGTGTGCCCAGCGGCCACGGTGTGGATGACGCGATCGAACCCGATATAGCGACCGTCCGCGTCGTTGAAGGTGTTGGGGTGCAGCAGGGAGTGATACAGGGAGGTGTAGAAGGTCTCCAGGTCCCGATCGGCTCCGGCCACCGCGATGCGCGACAGCGCGGCGTTCCATTCGTTCGATGCGGCGGCGCGGACATCGTCGAAGCTCGCTCCGCCCTCGGCGGCGAGGTTCGCTCGCGCCCCCTCGACACTCACGTAGGACAGCGCGGTCCGCACCTCGAACACCGAGCCGGGCGGAAACTCCACGTACCCCCCGCTCCAACTCGAATTCGCGATGCGGGCGCCGGCGGAGACCGAGTAGCCGTCCCAGGTACCGTAGGAGGTGAACGGTCGGCTGAACTTCATCGCGAAGTACACCGTGTAGGTGTTGTTCAAGCTGCAGAATCGGCCGCTGGTCGCCGATCCGGTGATCGTGGTGTTGTCCTCGCCGATGTAGATGGTCGCGGCGGAGTTGAGCGCGAGCGACCCGCCGGAGCGCACGTGCAACAGGGCGGGCCGACCGTTGCGCGGGTAGCGGAACCGGCCGACGCCGGTGCGGGTAGTGGCGGTAAGTTCCGCGGTCACTTCGGTGTCGGGGAACCGCACCGTGTAGTAGCCCGGCACGCCCACCTCGGTGTTGTCGTGGGCGATCTCCTCGGTGGTGTCCCAGGGCTCCGAGCCGGTCGGGGTGGTGGTCGGCAGCATCGAGATGTCGCCGAACGCGGGGCAGCCCACCGAGGCGTGAGTCATGCTGAATCCGGTGGAGCGACGCCTGTCGTAGTTGTAGCCGGCGTAGGTGTCTATGGTGTCCGGCGAGTACTGCACCATCCCGAACGGTACGGACGCACCAGGGAAGTTGTTGATCTCCCCGACCGTCTCGCCTCCCGTCCCGGTGCCGATGCGGGTGTCGACGTGGTCGACCGGATTCACGGCGAATGTGGACACATAGTCGTGAGCCGTGGGCGGAGCGCTAATCAGCATCATGCAGAGAAGCACCACCGCTAACAGCGCGGCTAGGGCCCTTCGTGACCGCATAACTCTCCCTGCGGGTGCTCAGGCATGTCTGCCAGGCCGTCGCCTAGTCCGCGGACCGCACCAACCACACCTTCCCGGCGCGGTCCTTACCTAACGGACCGAAGACGCGACCCGCACCCGCCACCTCAAGCTTCTCCCGCATCGGTGATGTCTTGCAATGTGCGGATTGCCTGGGTGATCTGATCCACGGTGTCGCTCGATTCGCCAAACGACCAATCCGTCTGGGCGATTGAGTTTCCCGATCGTCGCAGCCCGCCGCGGCCTGCCGAGTGTAGGATGCGGCTGCTGTGCGGAAGTTCGCGGAGGGGTGGGAGCGGAAGCCTGGCCGGCCGCGCGTGCAGCGCTAGAGTTCGATGACGCCTTTTCGCATCGTCGGCAAACCAGCCCTGCGACGCAGGTATCCGGTTAAGTTGTCGGCGAGCCGCTGATAGACACGGCGATGAGCCGATCCGAAGGATCGTTGGAACATGCGAGTCGACGGGCGCGAGATCACCGTTTCCGGCAGCTTGCTGCAACCACTGACCCGACGGACCAACGACATCCTCCGGCTGGTGCTGGCGGCGGTGTTTCTCGCGACCGTGATCACGAGCTCACTGATCACCCGCACGCGGTGGGACGCGCTCGAGAAATCCATCTCGCAGATCGTCGGGGTCCTGTCCCCCACTCAATCCAATCTGGTGTACCTGGTGTACGGCATTGCCATTCTGGCGTTGCCGTTCATGATCCTGATCGGCCTGATCGTCGCCCGGCAATGGAAACTGCTCGGCGCCTACGCGGCCGCCGCGCTCCTCGCCTTTCTCCCGCTGTCGATCAGCGGCAACGGCATCGCGGCACCCCGATGGCATTTCCATCTGTCCGACCGGCTCGACACGGTGCTGTCGCAGTTCCTCGACGACCCGCGGTGGATCGCGATGCTCGCGGCGGTGCTCACCGTGTCGGGCCCCTGGCTGCCAGCGCGCTGGCGACGCTGGTGGTGGACGCTGCTGCTGGCCTTCGTGCCGATCCACCTCGTGGTCAGCGCCGTGGTGCCGGCCCGCTCGCTGCTGGGGCTGGCGGTGGGGTGGTTGGTCGGCGCGTTGGTGGTCCTGGTCGTCGGGACTCCCGCTCTCGAGGTGCCGCTGGACGGTGCGGTACGCGCGATGGCCAAGCGCGGATTCGTCGTGTCCGGGCTCACGGTCGTCCGGCCGGCCGGACCCGGGCCGCTGATTCTTTCGGCCGCATCCGAGGATCCAGATGCCACGGCGGTGATCGAGTTGTACGGCCCGCATCAACGCAGCGGAGGCGCGCTGCGCCAGCTCTGGGGGAAGCTGAGGCTCCGCGAAACCGAGACCGCACCCCTGCAGGCCTCCATGCGCCGTGCCGTCGAGCATCGCGCACTGATGGCCATTGCCATCGGTGACGTGGGTGTCGCCAACACGTCGACGATCGGCGTCGCCGCGCTCGATCGGGGATGGACGTTATACGCGCACAAGCCCGTTCGCGGAATCCCGATCAACGAATGCGCACAGACGACGCCGGTTGCCCGCGTGTGGGAAGCGTTGCGAAGCCTGCACGATCACCAGATCTCCCACGGTGACCTGCGCAGCAAGATGATCACGGTGACGGACGGGGCCGTGCTGTTCGGCGGTTTCGGCAGCGCCGAATACGGCGCCACCGACGCTCAACTTAACTCCGATATTGCCCAACTCCTGGTGACGACGTCAGCGCTCTACGACGCGGAGTCCGCGGTGGGTGCGGCGATCGAGGCGTTTGGCAAAGACGCTGTGCTCACTGCGTCGCGCAGGCTCACGAAATCCGCTGTGCCGGCACCAATCCGGGACTCGCTGGCCGACGCGGGCGCCGTCATCGCCGACAGCCGCGCAGAGGTGATGCGCCAAACCGGTACCGGTCAAATCCGAGCCGAAACGATCACCCGGTTCACCCGCGGCCAGGTCATTCAACTGGTGCTGCTCGTTGCACTGGTCTATGTCGCCTATCCGTTCATCAGCACCGTGCCGACGTTCTTTTCCGAGCTGAGGACTGCGAACTGGTGGTGGGCACTGCTGGGGCTGGCGGTGTCGGGGTTGACATATGTCGGTGCGGCAGCTGCGTTGTGGGCCTGCGCCGACGGGCTGGTGAGTTTCCGGAACCTGTTAATCATGCAGGTGGCCAACACTTTTGCTGCCACCACCACCCCCGCCGGCGTGGGCGGGCTCGCGCTCAGCACGCGGTTCCTCCAGAAGGGCGGTCTGAGCACACTGCGAGCTACCGCGGCGGTGGCGCTACAGCAGTCGGTACAGGTGATCGATCACGTCGCGTTGCTGATCTTCTTCAGCACCGCTGCAGGCGCGGGGACCGACCTCTCCCACTTCGTTCCGACTGCCACGGTGCTGTACCTGATCGCGGGTGTGGCGCTGGGCATCGTGGGCACATTCCTGTTCGTACCCAAGCTGCGCCGCTGGCTGGCGACGGCGGTACGCCCGAAGCTGACGGAGGTAACGAGGGACCTCGTCGAGCTTGCCCGCGAGCCCAAGCGGCTGGCCTTGATCGTACTCGGTTGTGCCGGAACGACTCTCGGGGCAGCGTTGGCGCTGTGGGCCAGCGTCGAAGCCTTCGGCGGCGGTGCAACATTCGTCGCCGTCACCGTGGTGACGATGGTCGGCGGAACTCTTGCCTCGGCCGCCCCCACTCCCGGCGGCGTCGGCGCCGTCGAAGCCGCTCTGATCGGTGGGCTCGCTGCCTTCGGCGTACCTGCGGCCGTTGGTGTGCCGTCGGTGCTGCTGTATCGGGTGCTCACCTGCTGGTTGCCCGTATTTGTCGGTTGGCCCGTGATGCGTTGGCTAACGAAGAACGAGATGATCTAACGGTCGCCCGCTCGCCCAGCACGGAGCTTTCGCGGCATCGAGTTTGCAGCCCGCTCCGCGAGGTCCGGCGTCGGCCAGCGAAGCGCCGTGGCGAACGGATCCACAGGGGATAACAGCTGCGTAGTCAACCTGTGTAACATTCGAAGATGTATGACATACCCGAGGCGCTGTCGGTGATGCAACTCATACTCGCGATGTATGGCGCGGATCAAGATGACAGCAGCAGTCCATCGGCGTATCTCGAAGCGTGAACGCCTTACCGCGCTCCGTAATGCCGGGATGCCGCTGCTCATCCACCGCAACCGCGCCTACTTCATCGGGACCGATAGCCGTGGCCGCGAATTCGAGATCATCCTGGCCGCCGACGACGAACCGTCCGCCGCTACGGCTACGCTCGCTGCGCGGATACGAACACGCTGCTGGGCGCGGCGTCCTCGAGGTCGGCGGGAGGCCGGCGATCATAGCGGGCCATCAGGTCCTCGGCCGCGACGACCGATACCTTCCAGCCGCGGCCGCGCAACCAGTCACCGACATCGGTGCGCTCCTCGAGGTACCAGAGGTCCTGGACGTCGGGGATCTCGCGATGCTCGCCGAGTTTGGCCATTACGGCGCGCACCCGCTGCATCTGCTCGCGCCGCCTGGCGCGGGCGTCAGGGTCGAGGAAACCCAGGCCGGGCGCCTCGACGGCGATCCGACTGCCGGTGGCAGTAAGCGTCTGAACCCGCTCGAACAGCAGGTCCTGGGCGGCCGCCGGCAGAAACGGCAGCAGCCCCTCGGCCGACCACACACTCGGCGCCGACGCATCAAAACCGGCCTGCCGCAAAGCCGCCGGCCAGTCCTGGCGCAGGTCGACGGGAACGTCGACCAGCGAAGCCCTAGGGTACGCACCGTGCTGTTGCAGCGTCGACGATTTGAACTCCAGCACCTTGGGCTGGTCGAGTTCGTAGACCGTCGTCCCACCGAGCCACGGCAATCGCCACGCCCGCGAATCCAGGCCCGCCGCCAGGATCACCACCTGCCGCACGCCCGTATTGTTTGCGTCGAGGAAGAACTCGTCGAAAAATGCTGTGCGGGAAGCCATGTAGTCGACCATCGATCGCATCCGCAGCTGCAGATCGGGTTCGGCCTCGGTCAGCTCGGCGGGCAGCTCGGGAGCCGAAAACCAGTTCCACATGCCCTCACCGGCGGCGTCGAGGAACACCCGCGCGAACGGATCGGAGATCAGCGGGTTCTCACTCTCGGTTTCCGCGGCGCGAGCCGCCGCCACACCCAGCGCCGTCGCCCCCACGCTCTCGGTGATCTCCCAGCTGTCATTGTCGGTCCTGGCCACCGTCACTCCCTCCTACGCGTCCGGTGACGACACTACCCGCGCGGGCTATGAACGCCCCCAGCCGAAGCGGCCCGGCTCGTCACCGGCGGGGTCAGCCGTTCGGGTGGTGGTTTCGATTGTTTCAATTGGCTGGTGTCGTGGTAGATTCGTAATCGTGACCACAGCCGTTGCTCCGCTCGCTCGCCAGGTCGAGGCTCGGGCACAGCGCGACTCCGGCTTCGCCGCGGTTCTCGACGCCATTCTGGAGGCGCCAACGGTGCCACAGGGAACGCTCGAACACATTGCCGCCCAAGCGCTGAACGATCAGCGCCGCGCCGCCGTCGTGCGGGACTTCGTCGAGAGCGCACTGCCCACACCGAAAGTCCAAGAGCTCCTTGGGCTCGGCACGCCGCAGGCGGTCCACCGGCTGCGCAGCCGGGGCAAGCTCCTCGGTACCGCCGTCGGCAACCGGACGTGGTTTCCCGCCTGGCAATTCGATGACGACCGCTTGCGGCCCGATCTGCCCCAGATCCTGGAACTGTTGGCACGTTTCACGTCCGATCCGCTGGCCGCCGATCGGATTATGCGGATCACGCACGACGAGCTCGGTGGCGCGTCGATCGCGCAGGCGCTGCGCCATGCGCAGACCGCGGCCACTGCGTGGCGCATGCTCGCGGCCCTCGGTGCCTGATCTCCCCGCCGGGTACCTGGCGCCGCTGCCCGAGGTGCGGCCCGCCGGCCTGCGTCGTCGGCGCGTCACTGCCGGCACTGAGCTCTGGAGAGTCGACGCAACCAATCCCGCGTCGTGGGCGTGGTATGGCTTCCCGACGCCTCGCTACCGCTTCGACCCTGCCTCAGGCGCGTTTCGGACCCGGTACGGCGCAAGCAATCTCGTGGGCGCGTTCCGCGAGCGGTACAGCCCGACGGGGCTGGTGATACCGAGCGACCACGCCAGCCACCAGTTGATGCGGCTCGTCGCCGCCCGGCACCTGTCGGTCCTCGACCTGCGCACCGAGCGCAACCTCGATGCCCTGCGCGTCGACGACCAGATCAGCACCGGCATGCATGCTGCGGTGTGGGCCACGTGCCACCGGCTGGCCGATGCCGCCAGGCGGTGGTGGCCCGACCTCGATGCCATCGTGTACCGATCTCGCACCACCCCGGAGACCTCGGCCAACTTCGCCTTCTTCGCCAGCGACCCGTTCGCCATCGACTCGCGGACGCTCGCCGAGCGCACCGACATCCTTGCCAATCTTGTGCTGCGCCAAGGATTTACAGTCGGCTGGGACATCGGAGGCGCGTGAAGGTCGCCTCGATCTTCGAGGCAGGAGGCGGCCGGCTAGTCGTCATCGAGATCGGTCGTGAAGTCGTGAGCCCGCTCCCCACCACTTCAAGCATTCCCCCACCGAAAAAACTGTACGTGGGGCCGGGTATATGTTCCACGTACGTCGAATAGCTGACCTGTTCCCACGATGCACAACCACATATCGTTCTGCCCAAGGCGGGGACGGCGAGCGCGTTGGCCGACCCGCTGACGACGTTGTCGGCCCTCGCCAATGATCCCGCCTCGGCGGTCACCAACTTCATCAACGTGGTTAATACGCTCTCGAGTGACGCTTCGACGGCCTATGGCACTCTTCTGGCGACGGCAGATCTCGCTAATGTTCCGTTGACCAGTATCCCCGCGTACGAGGTCACCATCTCCCTGGATAACCTCTCTAACCCCATTGACGCGATCGGTTTGCCGATCGCGGCTGAGACAGCGGCGGTCACGATGGCCGGCGGTTTCGAACTCGAAATCCTCGCCGAGGCGGCCTCAATCATCGCAACCAGTCTTGTGGGCCTCATCCCGTAACGGCTGAACAGGAAGCGACAACCGCTGCGCCGAAACCAGTTTCCGGCGCAGGACGGTTTCCGCGCCGGCTCTCAGACAGTGAATAGCACTGCGGCCGTGGCGTTTTGAAACCCCCATCCGGCGGCTACGAGACGATACCGTGAATTTCACACGTAAAACACACGCAAGTGGTCGCCGAGCGTCCTCATACAGAAGCTGGCTCGGTTTGAACTCGGCCGCTAGGCCGAGGCACTGACAAGGCGCGCCGAGGGATCGGCTCCGAGCCCGAGTACAGACCACCGCGCGGACGAGGCTTGACGCCGCCTACCGCCGTCCGGATGGATTTCCGAATGACTTCGGCTTCGCGCCACCCGCTGGCCCGGTCGTGACGCCGACGTGCGGCCGGGCTGTAGCTTGCCGGACGAGTGCTGCGATATCGCCCGCAGCGGACCCCGATCGGTCCTACGGTGGTGGCATGGCAGAACAGTCGCATGCGATAACCGTCTCGCACCCACCGCCCGTAGTACTCCGTGTCGTCAACCCGATCCTGCGGTTGCTGCTGCGCACTCCGGTCATGGGCCCCGCACGCAAGCAGCTGATGGTGGTGAGCTTCAACGGACGCAAAACCGGGCGGCACTATACAATTCCGGTGAGCGCCTACCAAATCGACAACGATTTTTATGCGCTGACCGGTGCGCCCTGGAAGCAGAACTTCCGCGACGGCGCCACCGCCCAGGTCCTGCACGACGGGAAGACGACGAGCATGCGCGGCGAGCTCATCCAAGACCGTGCCGCTGTCGCCGGTCTCTACCGGCGCTGCTCCGAGACCTATGGCGTCAAGAACGCGCAGCGCATGATGGGAATGAAATTCCGCGATCAGCAAATGCCGACACTCGAGGACTTCACCGAAGCGGTCGAACGGGAGCATCTGGCCGCTATCCGGTTGAGTTCGGCCACCTAGCCGTCGATCAGAGCTGGGCGCGCAGTCGTTCGACGAGACTGACCAACCGTCCATGATGTGACCCGCGCCAGTAGATCCGCCCGCAGTCTGCACAACGGCTGAATTCGTCGTAGTAGCGGCGGGTCAACGGTTCGAGGTGATCAACCACCTCGTCCTTGGTAACGATGGCCAACCTGCCATTGCACCGCACACACCGGGTTAATGGCGCCAGCCGTTGTCGCAGGTCCAGTCGACGGATCACCTCGAGCGTCTGCTCCTCGGGGTGCTCGGAGTGAACGAACAGCCCATGGGTGATCGTGCGACGCTTCAGCAAGCCACGGTCTCGGGTCAGCAGGATCCGCTGCTGGCCCAGGCTGATACCGGCCAAAGTCATGTCGTCGGCGTCACTCGACCACCACACGTCGAAGCCGAGCACGCGAAGCAGCCGCGCCAGCCGACCCAGGTTGACGTCGACGACGAAGCGTGGATCACGCAGCGGCACCGGCCGCAGCCTGGCCGTCGACCCGATCTCGAGCGCCTCGAATACCGGGTAGGCGGCGATACGGTCGCCGACAGCCGGACGATGGGCAAAGTCCACCGGATTCCCGTTGACCAAGATGAGGTCGACCTCGGTATGCGGAATGCCCATCGCCTCCAGCACGTCCTTGACCGTCTGATGGGTCCGGAATGGACGGCGCACGGTCAGACCACGCGACTGTGGCCCCAAGAAGTCGTTGAGCTCGGCGTATGCCCGGACGTCCACATAGCCGACCATTCCTCATGCTCTCCCGCGGGCTCGCCGGGAGCAACGCGGCACGGTGCTCCACCTTCCGAGCTGACGTGACGGCCGCAGTTCAACCTGGTCATTCGCACGCGCCCGCTCCCTGGGCAGCATAGGTCCGGATGATCACCGGCCGCGGGTGACCCGCGGCGGGCACCGTCTGTCGCAGCGCCTCCCCCACCGCGCCCGCCCGGCTTTCCGGCACCAACGCGATCACACAGCCCCCGAATCCGCCGCCTGTCATCCGAGCGCCGAAAGCGCCCGCCCGCACCGCAGTGTCGGCGATCAGATCGATGTGTTCGGTGGTGATTTCGAAGTCGTCACGCATGGAGACGTGCGAGGCGGTCAGGATGCGGCCGGCTTCAACGAAGTCCGAATCACCCAACACCGCAACGAAATCGAAAACCCGACCGTTCTCGGTGAGAACATGGCGAGCGCGGCGGGCGTCGACCCGATCGGTGACCGCATCCAACGCTGCGCGCCCGCGATCCTGGATGTCACGCAGCGATGACGCCTGCAGATCCGCGGCCGCCCGCTCACATGACGCGCGACGCGCTGCGTATTCGCCGCCGACGTGGCGATGCGGGGCCCGGGAGTCGATCAGCAGCAGCGCAACCCCGCTAGCGTCTGGGTCGAACGGCACCGGTCGGACGGTGACGTCGCGAAAGTCGATCAGCAGCGCCGTCGACGGTTCCCCGAACAGCGACGCCAACTGGTCGAGCAAACCCGTTGGGGTGCCGACGTAGTCGTTTTCGGCGCGTTGCGCGAGCCGCGCCTGCTCGACGCGGTCGATGCGGACACCGGCGGCGGACACGATCGCGCCGAGGACCGCGCACTCCAGCGCCGCCGAGGATGCCAGGCCCGACCCCATCTCGACATCGCTGGTGACCGACATCGCGCCGCCGGGAACCGGGTGGCCGGCGCGGCGCAGCGCCCAGATCACCCCGGCCACATAGCCGGCCCAGCCGGTCACCTCACCCGGAGCGGTGTCGAGCGGAATCCGCACCGAGCCGTCCATGCGGTCGCTGCACACGGTGATCGCATCGGTGCGGCCGGGTGAGAACGTCACCACGGTGCGTTGCGGCAGCGCGATCGGCAGTGCCCAGCCGAGGTTGTAGTCGGTGTGCTCCCCGATCAGGTTGATCCGCCCGGGTGCGGCGTATCGGACGGTCCGCTCGGTCATCGCGCTAGTTCTCGCAGCCGCTGGGCCACACTTTCGGGCGTCACGTCGCTGATGAACGCGTCCATCGCCGACTCGGAGGCCGCCAAGTATTTGAGCGCGACCGCATTGCGCCGAATCGACATCAATTCGACGTGGAAGTAGCCCTCCCGCTGGGCGTCGGTGTCGGCGAACTGGTGCAGCGCCGAAATATACGGCAGCGGCGCGGAATACATCCGGTCAAACCGCCGAAGCACGTCGAGGTAGATGTGCGCGAACCCGTCCAGCTCGGCCCCGTCGAACTCGATAAGGTTGCGCACGAACCTGTTCGGATAGATATGCACCTCCACCGGCCAGCGCGCGGCGAATGGCACGAACGCCGTGAACAGCTCGGTGCGCGCGATGACACGACTCCCGTTGGCAACCTCGCGCGCGAGCAGGTCGGCAAAGAGGTTGCCGCCGTGATACATTCGATGCTCGCATGCCTGACGCATCATGGCGGCGGTCCGCGGGGTCAGGTACGGATAGGCGTAGATCTGGCCGTGCGGATGGGTCAGCGTCACCCCGATCTCCTCGCCGCGATTTTCGAAGCAGAACACCTGCTCGATCCCGGGCCGGGCCATCAGGTCGGCCGTGCGGTGCTGCCACGCCTCGACGACCAACCGAGCGTGCGACGGTTCCAGGTCGGCGAACGACCCGGTGTGGTTGCTGGAAAAACAGATCACCTCGCAGCGGCCATGTCCCGGCGCGGACACGAACCCGTCGCCGTCCGGCACGGGCAGCCCGGTCGTCGACTCGCCGGACAGGCTCGGGAACCGGTTTTCGAAGACAACGACGTCGTAATCGGGTGCGGGCACCTCGCTGGTCAGCCCGGTCGGACCGGGACACAGCGGGCACTGCTCCGGCGGCGGCTTGTAGGTGCGGTCTTGGCGCAGCGCCGCAATGATCACCCATTGCCCCGTCGACCGGTCGAACCGCAACTGCGACTGCCGCGGGTCACGCTCCGCCAATGGCCGGCAGTCCGGGGCCGGTGCGGGAAAGTGACCGGGCAAGGCGAAGAACAGCAGGTCACGGCCATCGGCCAGCTTCGCCCGCGTCGGCGCTGTCACGACTTCGAACACTAGCTTGGCCGCTGCGGCGCAGTGGGGTAACCATGTGGTGTCAGCAGACGAGAGGCGGTCGGGTGGGTGGTCGACACGAAGTGCACGAGCGTGACGTAGCCGACACCCGACACGAACATCAGGCTGCTGGCTCGACCGGCACGTCGATTGCCGTGCTCTACGAGCGGGCGCGAAACTGGGCGATCGGGTCGGATCCCGGCTTGCTGCGGCTGCGGATGGCCTGCCAGACCACAGCCGCGTTGGCGTCCGCACTGTTGATCCTCTTCCTGCTGACCAAGGCGACAGGACAGCCGTTGACCGTCGCGCTGCTCGGCGTGGTCATCACCATGGTCGCGGCGCGATCCGTCAACGAGCCGGATCCGCGGCGGCAGAAGATCACGATCGCGCTGCTGCCGGTGCCCGCCGCGCTGGCTATCACCGCCGCTACACTGCTCGCGCCCCACATGGTGGCCAGTGACACCGTGTTCGTGCTAATCGTGTTCACCGCCGTCTACGTCCGCCGGTTCGGCCCACGCGGAATCGCGCTGGGGATGGTCAGCTTCACGGCCTACTTCTTCACCTTGTATCTGCGGGCCAAGACCGCCGAGCTGCCGTGGCTGATCAGCGCCGTCCTCGTGGGCACCATGTGCAGCTTTGTGATGAGCGCCTACGTTTTGCCCGATCGACCCGAAAGCGTGCTGCGACGGACCATACGGGCACTGCGAGCACAGATGGCCATCGTCGTCGATGCCACCGCCGAGGCCGTGCAGGCCGGCCAGCTCGACGAACGGCGCCGGCGCCGCCTGCGGATCCGGACCGGCCGGCTCAACCAGACCGCATTGATGGTCCAGAGCCAGGTCGAAGACAAAGTCGACCCGGGCGCACTGTGGCCCGGCGTCAGCGGCGAGGACCTCGCCCTGTGGTTGTTCGACGCCGAGTTCACCGTTGAGCGGCTCGCCACTGCCGGCGCACGAGTTGCGGCCGCCGCGAACATACCCGTCGCCACCCGCGCTGAATTGGCCGAGGCGCTCGCGCAGCTGGCCAGGGCAATCCGGATGCCGCAACCTGAAGGCCTTCGACGTGCCGCGAACCTGGCCAAGCGGCTGGTCGACCAGCCGTCAAGCCGCGCCGCCGACCCTGCAGTGCGTCGCCTCGCGCTGGCGATAATCGACACGGCAAGAGCGGCTTCCGAAGTCCGCGCGCGGATCGAGCGCGTGGCGACCGGGGCCTGCCGAAGTCGAAACGAGCACACCGTCGCCGACATCCGAGGGCGGCGACGCCGAGGAGCAACGTCACACCGGTCTGCGGCCGACGACCCGGCAAGCGATTCAGGTGGCCATCGCCGCGTCGTTGGCCATCGTCATCGGCGAGACGGTGTCCCCTGCCCGCTGGTATTGGGCGGTGATCGCCGCGTTCGTGGTCTTCGCCGGCACCAAGTCCTGGGGCGAAACCCTCTCCAAGGGCTGGCAGCGGCTGCTGGGCACCGCGCTCGGCGTGCCCTGTGGCGTGCTCGTCGCGACGCTGGTCTCCGGGAACAGCGCCGCCTCGCTCGTCTTGATCTTCGTATGCCTTTTCTGCGCTTTCTATTTCATGAACGTCACCCACGGCCTGATGACCTTCTGGATCACCACGATGCTCGCGTTGCTTTACGGTCTGCTCGGCGAGTTCACTTTCCGCCTGCTGCTGCTGCGGATCGAAGAGACCGCGATCGGCGCGGTCATCGGCACCACCGTCGCAATCCTGGTGCTGCCGGTCAACACCAGAGCATCCATCCGCAACGACGCCCACACGTTTTTCACCACCCTGTCCGAACTGATCGAGGCATCCGTCGCGAGCCTGTTCGGTGACAACGCGGCCGCGAGCCCGACGGAGACGGCGCGCCAACTCGACCGCGACCTGCAACAGTTCCGGACCACCGCCAAGCCAATGACGGCCGGGGTCGGCGGCATCGCAGGCCGACGCAGCATGCGGCATGGCCTGCGGATGCTGACCGCGTGCGACCGCTACGCGCGAATCCTGGCCCGCAGCAGCGATTGATACGACGATGCCTCCCCGAGGCTGGTGGATGCGGTTAGGTCGGCCACCGCGCAGATTCGCCGCAACATCGACGTACTGGTCACTGCTCTGGACTTCAACCACCCGGCGACGGTCTTCCCCGCTACCGACTTCCTCGACGCCGCTGACAGCCTCGCCAGGCGGGATGGCAATCAGCAGCCGCGGCCGGATAGCAGACGACTCCTGGCCGCGTTGCACTCACTGCGCCAGATCGACCGTGTCGTCATCAACGCCGCCATCGACCTCGGCGCAGATAACGGTGTGCTGCTTACGAGCCAGATCTCTGATGTTGAGTGAGTCGGCAAACACTCAACGCTTTTCGCTTGCCGGGGATCGGGGGGCTAACCGGCTACGCGCCGGGTGATTTTGTCGAGCGGGTTGGAGCGTTCCAGCATGCCGAAGGTCTGTTCGCCACCCCAGCGGTAGCGCACGCCGGCCTGCTGCAATGCGGGAAAGCTGGGCGTCTCCTGCTTGAACGCCTGGGTGGAGAACATCTTGTCGTCGTGGTGGATGTCGTGGGTGGACAAGATCGTGTCACCTTCGATACGCACTGTCCCGCTTGGTGTTTCCAGCACCAGGGAGACGTCCTCGCCGACCGGTTGCAGCCTGGTCAGCCAAGGCGCCTCGACTACTCGGGCAGGGATAAGGCTGCCATCCCCGTTGAACACGAACCCCTCGTTGAAGGTCGGCTCCCCATCAGAGCGCGGCGGATCGATCAGATCCGTCGACGAGGTCTGCACCGCCTTGCCATCGTCGTCGTCGTCACGCCGATGGCGTACTCCTTGAGCAACTCGCAAAGCCGATCGCCGTCGATCAAATCGATCGGTGGCCCGTGCATATGGAGGTGGACCGTGAGCGTTATGCCGCAGGTTGTCGGGCGAATTTTCGCCCACTCCCGCTGCGGTCATGGCATGGCCTCGGCCCACGCGATATGCCCCTCCAGGTCAAGCGTTCTCGCCGTGTCGCGGTAGCAATCCCTCAAGTACGCATAAGCCGCGGCATCACCGCGCGCCCGCGCCAGTAGAGCGTGTAGCCGCAACCCCCAGATTTCGCGCACCACGGGGCCGTTCGTGGGCAGGCGTGCCAGGCGGTTGATTGCGGCCTCGGCTTCGGCCATGTCAGCGTCGGTCCCACGATCGAGCAGCGTCTCCACCAGAACACCCGTCGCAGGAAAGCCCCACCCCAGCAGAAGTCCCTCACGGAACAGATCATCGACGGCCGCGCGCATGAGCGCTATGGCGCCATCGCGATCTTCGCGCCGAGCCCTCTCACGCGCCAAGTAGATGTTGACGATCGGTAAATCGCACAGGTTGTGTCCCCGGCGCAGGAACACTTCCCTGACTTCTGCCAGCAGCTGCTGTCCCCGGTCACGCTCCCCATCCGTATGGCGGTGCACCAGCGCAACGCCCAGGGTCACCCGGGCGGTCGCCAACGCGAGGTCATCACCGGATCGCTCGGCGATCCGTAGCGCATCCTCGATCTGGCACACCGCGGAATCGTCGGGCCTCAGCACCCCACCCGGTATTCCCCCGAAGTAGACGTTGCCGACAACCAGGACGTAGGACGTGGGGTCGATGGCGCGCGCCATGGCGACGGCGCGGTGGATGTCGTCGCGCCATCCGAGACGACCCAGGCACCAACGGGCAACAGCCCGCGCCGTCAAGGTGATCGCTAACGGGGACCCGATGACGAAGTTGCCTTTAACTGGGTCACCGTCGGCCAGGTCGATGACCCTCTGCGACCACCGCAGCACATCACGCCACTCCGCACTCTCAAGCTTGGTCCAGATCACCGGCACCGATAGCCCCACCGTCAGGGTCGGATCGCCGATCGACTCGATGAGGGCCCAGGCTTCCGATGCCAGCCGCGACGCCTCGCGGATGCGGGCCTGATGCGTACGATCCATCACCAGCGCTGCCATCCCGATGGCCAGCGACGCCTTGTCTCCGGCGGCGCTGCACAACTCCCGTAATTCCACAAAACGTGCGCCGGCAACGCTCACATGGACTCGCCAGGCGGTCCCGCACAGCATGGTGCGCGGGGCGATGCGCATGCCAGCGCGGTTAGGCTCATCGGCGGGTAATGCGTCGGCGATCATTCGGGCGCGCTCCCAGCTCAATCGCGCCGCGGCGATGTCGCGGTTCGCGGCCCACCTCGCGGCGCGCATAAGCCACTGATACGCGGCGTGCCGATCACCGGCGGCCTCCAGATGGTCGGCGATCAGCGCCGCGTTCTGCTCGACCGATCCCGGCTCACGTGATTCGATCGCGGCGGCCAGCCGCCGGTGCAACCGGGCACGCTCGGATTTGCGCTGGGAGTCATAGGCCACGGTGCGCATCAGCGGATGGTGAAACACATACTCGGGTTGCCCGGTGAAGCTGACCTGATCGATCAGCTCGCCCCCCATCAGATCCTCGATGGCAGCATCAATGCCCAGCGTTTCCAGGAGGCCCCGGCTAAACCGCGAGCCGATCACCGCCGCCGCGCTCAACGTGCGTTTCGCATTCGGGTCAAGCCGATCGATGCGCGTGGCAATCGCCGCCTGCAAGGTGGCCGGCACGGTGACCTCGCCAACATCCGCCATCGACACATAGGCGCCGCGCTTGCCGCCCAGCACACCCCGCCCGGCCAACTCCCGCACCATCTCCTCAGCGAAAAACGGGTTACCGCCGGCCCGCCCGGCGATCAGGGTGGCCAACCCGCCGACCGAGGGGTCCGACCCGAGCAGCTGCAAGACCAGTGCCGCAGTTTCTGAATCACCCAGCGGCGCAAGGGCGATGGTCTGACCACCGACCACCCGGCTCAACACGCCCCGATATTCCGGGCGGTAGGTCACCAGCACCAGCGAGGGCGTCCGCGGCATCACCG
This sequence comes from Mycobacterium sp., assembly GCA_035625875.1. GTDB lineage: Bacteria > Actinomycetota > Actinomycetes > Mycobacteriales > Mycobacteriaceae > Mycobacterium. The sequence goes on from DASPOT010000086.1 coordinate 21,093, forward strand.
TGAAAAACTCCGCCAACATCGACTCGCTGACCGCATCGATCCAATGCACATCCTCAACGACATAAACCGCCGGGGCGACGCGGGCCAGCGACGCGGCATTGACCAGTGCGGTCAACCGCCGCCGCCGGGCATCCGGATCGATCTTGGGCAACGCCACCTCGGGATCGGCGATGCCCAGCAGATCATCGACGAGCACCAAGTCCTCAGCCTCCGCGTCGGGAACCAGAGCCCGCACCCGGGCGCAGGCGGCGGGGCCGTCCAGATCAGCCACGCCGCTGGCCGCACGCAGCAACCGCGCGACGGCATGAAAGGAAATCTGGCTGGTGTACGACTCGCAGAAGGCGCTGAACACCTCGACACCACGAGCAGCTGCCATCGCAGAGACTTCACGCACCAGACGGCTCTTACCAATGCCCGCTGACCCCACCACGCCGACCACCGCGCCATTACCATCGATGGCACGCTCCAGCAAACCCTCGACGGCGGACATCTCCCACCGCCGACCCACCAGACTCGACTCAACACACCCGACAGCGCGATGCTGTTCCCTCATGCCCAGCAGGGGCTGGGCGGGCACCGGCGCGTCGGCACCCTTGATCTGGACAAACTCCGGCCCGCCCAGAGCCGCTGCACCGTCAACTAATTGTGCTGCGGATGCGCTGAGCATTGCCTCAACTGAGCGCTTCTGTTGCGCGTCCACAACCTGACCCCCGCCCGCGCATAGTCCTCAGTCCTCACGGTATTGCGTGGGTACGACTCCGCGCCCGCAGCAAGTGTCACTTCACCGAAATCAGGACGCAAGGGACCTTGGTCACCGGCAAATAAGCACAACGCCACCGCGCCGAATCACCATAGTTCACGCCAGGCAAAGCGCCGTCAACCGCGACCAGACCGACCGCGCCTTGTCGACATGACTTCGCTTGCCGAACCGCGTCGTAACACTCGGCACAACGCGACGTCGCGCATCGATCGGGTAGTCATCGATCGCGTTGCAGCCATGGACCATCCCCTCGGCGTAGCGGTGCAGAGTGTCAACGGAGGCGCGCTCGATGTCACCGCGTTCGATGCAGGAAACGCGAGTCTGGGTGATGTGCAGAAGGCCGGCGAGGCCGCGGCTGTGCCTTGGCGCCATCGGCCGACACACCCCCATCGAGGCGTTTAACGCCCGGCCCAAAGCCTTTCCCAGCGGATACCAGATCCCGCCGCACTACCGCGTCCGTCACGACAAAATCGACGCCGCCGGCGTGATCACCGTCCGCTACAACGGCCGCCTGCACCACATCGGCCTGGGCAAGCGCCGGCGCGGCACCAAGGTCATCGTCCTCATCGACGACCTCGACATCCGCGTATTGGACCATCACACCGGCCAACTCATCCGCAAACTGGTCCTCGACCCCACCGGGGACTATCAACCCACGGGCGCACCAAAAGGCCCCAAACGGAAAAAGCTCCAACCCTAATGCAGGTTCAGAGCTATTCCGATGTCTTGAGACATCAACACAGTGTGGCAGTGTGGCAGGTGCAGTGTGTGGCAGGTGGCAGGTGCAGTGTGGCAGTGCAGGATTCGAACCTGCGTAGGCGAACGCCGACGAATTTACAGTCCATTCCAGGCGTTTGCCGCCGATCTCAGCTAACCAGCGTTGACGCTGTTAGAAAGCGTAAGCTAACCCAGATAGCTTTGTGCCGCAACACTTCTCACCGCCGAATTATGACCCAGCGCAGACTATCGGTTGACTCCCATAGGTTTGCGGGCAACCAGCGGTAGACCGTGGCTGCTGGGATGGCGCTGGGACGAGATCGCTACCACAGCTGGTCAACCGGTGACCAGCTTCACCCCGTCAGGGCGCTTGGCGCGAGGCTTGTCGGCTCAGGTGACCAGGACACAGCTCGGGCCCCACATCCACTTCTCGCGCTTACATACCGGCCAAAGACCGCCGCCAAACCGTCCGAGTGGTCGTCTTCCGTGCCGCTTTCGTCTACCGGCTGGCGTCCTTGAGAGGCTTGACGAATTCCAACACATCGGGCCTGTCGTGCGACACCGGTCGGCGCTCCTGTCCCCGACCAGTTTCCCACCACGGCGGCGCCGTGTGCGCGGCGTGACCGGAGTAAAGCGATCGTGGCGCGGCCTGCGCCGACGAGCCGGAGGCGGCGCGACGCGCTGCCCAGGGATATGCCGAACCAGGCTGTTGCTCGCGCGCCGGTTCGGACGGCGAGGTCGAGCGGCCCAGGCCGTAGAGCGAGGTGCCTTGCGGGCGTGGTCTGCCGGCGGGGTGCGCCCAGTCGCGTGGAAAGGCTATCTCGCTCCTCCAGGGGTCACGAGGCGGCACGGGTTCCGGGGCCGGGGACCTCGGCGGCGGGGTGGTCGGAGGGGGCTGTCCCGGCGCTGCGGCTGTGGTCGTCGCGGCCGGCGGCGGGGTGGTCGGAGGGGGCTGTCCAGCTGTGGTCGTCGCGGCCGGCGGGGTAGTGGTCGGAGGGGGCTGTCCCGGCTGTCCCGGCACTGCGGCGCCCATCGCTTGCTCCAGGTACTGCCGCCAGGCCTGAAGGTAGGCGAGCAGCTGCTGTGCGTAGTCGGTTGGCGAGACGGCCATGGGCAGACCTGCGGGGGCGGGCGGCATCGGCGGCGGCATGAACGGCGCTGCCGGCGGCATGGCGAGCATCGGGTACGGGACGGGAGGGAAGGGCTGCGCGGATGACATCATGCCCGTGGCCTGCTCCAGGTACTGCCGCCAGGCT
>DASPOT010000087.1:0-4516 GCA_035625875.1 Mycobacterium sp.
CACCACCGGGCCCATGGAACCCGGCGTCACCGCACGACACGCGGCGCCGTCGCCTTGCCCGGGACCCCGAAGTCAAGATCACCGATCCTCACCGGCTCACGTCCCGGGAGCACTCGCACTCGGGTGAAATTTCGAGGTTAAAGCTCCCGTAGTCGGCGAATTTTCTGAAGATGCGTCCGCGTTCCGGGGCCAGGTCAGCTGCGTAGCGACGACTGGTATCTCCCGTCCGCCCATCGTCACCCACGCGTTCGGGTCGGCCAGCAAGTTCGACGACCATGCCGGATGACGGGCCTGCCCGAAGTTGCTTCCCACCAAAAACAGCCGGTCCCCTTCGCGCATGTAAGTCAGCGGTGTCTGGCGTCGCTGACCAGTCTTCCTGCCCGTTGTGGTGAGCAACAGCAGTGGCACTCTGAGCGGGCCGAAAATCGTGAACCGGCCATTGCTTCGGCTCAGAAGTTTGTGATCCAGCGGGGTCAGTTTGCGGATACACCACGCGCCGAACCTCGAGCCGATGACGGCGGTCACCGACCGCCGCACGAGCCGACCAGGGTCCCGGCCCCAACGGACATCCGGAAATGTGTCTTCGCTCATATCGCGCACTATTCTCTGCGCGCGCAACCCCCGGGCCGACTTCACGAGATTTCCCGCGTGGCAGGCCCGTGAATTCGACGCTCATGTCCGACGAAGCGGCCGATCCACCAGCACCCGCTGTCCGCCTCGCCACTGAACGACGCGAATCTGATGGCCGGTTTGCACGCCGGTGACCGGGTCGACACGAAACCGACCGAACAAGGTGGTGGTGTCGAGTCGTTGTGACGCGGCCCGCACCGGTAACGAGTCAACAGTTCCGGCCTCCTTCGCGCAGCGCTGCCAAAGGACACCCGCGGCGAAGGCCGCAGCAGCCGGATAGGGCGGCTCAGTACCATTCGCGTCCCGGTACCACTGGCTGAACCACTCGCTGCTGGGTCCGTCCGCGGGATCATCTGTCCCCTCGTCGAACCACTGGCACGGTCCGTAAAGCCCCTCAACGCGATCACCGATGGCGTGCCGGAGCTCATCGACTCCGGCCGCGACCAATCCAACTGCGCGCCAACGGCGTTCGCCGCCCCACTGCGCGATGGCGACGTCGTCGTCGAAGGAACCGGCCGATAACAGCACATCGCCCGCCGGGACCTGCGCCAACACGTCTCTGGCCCGACCTGGTCGAAAACTGACCGACCGCCGCAGGAGACCGAGTCGCCGGGCCGCCACCGCCGCCCCTTGGGCCACCTCGCGACCGAACCCCGTGTCGACGTGCACTATTACCACCTGCGACCCCTCCCCAAGACCGTCGCCGGCCAGGGTCTCGAGCACCGCGGCGAGATAGCGGTAAGCAGGAGACTCCACGTTGACGACACGCGGATACACCGGCCGCGACAGCCGGCTGGTGGCGCCACCGTGGTTCCAGACGACCCCTTTGCTGGCGGCCGCGGCCGCCAGCGCCGATCCCGAACCATAGGGCCCGAACACCACGTCGGGCCGGCTAGCCTCGGCGGCCCGTATCGCCGACGCCGCGGACGGGTAAGCGTCGATGACCCGCAGACTTACTGCGGAATGCTCGGCCCACAGAGCGAGGGCGCTCGCCCCTGCTTTCCCGAATCTGGCCAGCGGCCCCGACAATGGGGTAACCAGGACGGCGCGAGCTGCCACACCCCCAACTTAAGCATTGGCTGGCGCCGTCCGGGGTGATCAGTCACGCTCCGCGGCCTTCACGAGTCATCCCAAGATGAGCTGGACCGCGCCACGCATGACAACGACCATCACCGGGCCCGTCCCGCGCAGCCCCGATGTGATTAAGGGTCAAGTTTCGCGCGTGTCCTGAGTGAACCGCCCGATGCGCCCGGCGACGCTGATTCCCTAGCCGTGCGACCTCGAAGCCGCCTGAGGGAATGAATCACCACGGGCGGCGGTAGAAAGATCACATGAAACTCAACGACACCGCACGCCTACTCATCGGTTCCGACCCCGCGACGCTGGTCACGGTCAATCGCGACGGCAGCCCGCAGGTGAGCGTGGTTTGGATGGCGCTGCAGAGCACGGCCGATGGCGAGGATGAGCTGGTCACCGCGCATCTGCAGGAGCATCAGAAGATCCGCAACATCCGGCGTGATCCCCGGGTGGCGGTGACCTTTGTGTCCACCGACCGCAGCGGGCCGTTTCCACCGTATCTGTCGATCAAGGGCACGGCGCGCGTCGACGAGGGCGGCGCACCTGAACTGCTCGAAGAGCTCACCACGGCGATCTTCGGCCCAGGCACCAATTTCCCGCCGCCCGACGCACCGCCGGGGTACCTGACTCGCATCACGATCGAGAAGGTCGGCGGCGTCGGGCCCTGGGCATCCTGACGGCAGAACCTGCTGTCGCCGAGGACCGAATGATTCTGTCTCAGATTCCGAAACTTCGCTGCATCCCCCGATCAGCGGTAGCCAACCCGTTTCTCCCTGGAGGGCTTCACCATGAGCGCCGCCGAAGACACCAAAACCGTGGTCGACGCTTATGACCAAGCCGGAGTGCAAGGCAACTTGCCGGGGTTCGCGCCCACCTTGCAACCGACCTCTCGGTCACCGCACCCAGCAATCTACCGTGGGGCGGCACCCACGTGGGCTCGGCATTCTTCGCCGAGAATGTGCTGCGCCTACCGGAGACGCTGGATTTCGCGCGCTTTAGCTATGACAGCTTCATTGCCCAGGGCAGCCACGGACACCAGGGGACGACGACGAGCGTCACATGTCTTTGGTCAACGGTCTTCTGGACGCACCGCCGCGAAAACGATGCATTGCCAGTCCCGACGTTGCCAGGGGTTCACCGAATGTGGTCGCAACCGTCCCTGGGGCTTGGCCGTCGTGGCGCCCGCAGTCAACGGAAACCGCTGGTTTACCTAGCGGCACCCCAGACATCGCGGCCAGCTGGGGACCCCAGGTGCTCCAGTCATGCTCACCGCCGACCGGCAAGTCGAAGTGACCGTTGGTCGTCGAAACTTCGATGGCTGACGCTTGGAGTGATGCTGGGATATTGATTGTCGTTCGATCCTTTTCGTCGTCCCTCGTGGCGACCGAGTCGGTGTTGCTAAGCGCGGGCGGATACTCCCCGTTCGAAGGTGCGGATGACGGTTGGGGCGACGGTGTGGCGCAACATTTCGCCGTTGCGTCCTCGCATCCTTGACGGACCAGCGCGTAGAGCGCCTGTTCTATCCAGGTGACACTGAGTTCGGGGTCGAATGCGCCCTCGTCTTGGCCGCGTTTGATCAGTGCGATCACCGGTTCTCGGTTTGGTCCATTGGGCGCCACTATATTGCGCCTCCCGATGGCGTCGCCGAAGAGAAAAAGGATGCGGTCTCCGATGGAGACCATGGCGTTGATGAGGCGGTGCATCGCATCGACGGCCGGCCCCTGATCGGGCGGCGGCCCGACCTTGGCGGCCGCTGAAAATGCCGCCGCGTCTATGCTAGCCGGAACCCCGAACGTTTAAGGACATTGCAGTTGGGACCAGCACTAAGAGTTGACCCGTAATGGGTCATGCGGCGCCAAACAGCTTGGGGTGCTGTTTTTTCGGCTGGTCCCGCGGACGTCCAGGGGGTTCCTGGTCTGTTCGGGAGTGGGCCGAGTGCCGCTTGCTCTGCAGAGGCCACCAGTCGGTGGTGGCTGCCGGTCCTCGCCGATCCGCCACAAAGTGTTGGCGGTGACTGGTGCCGGTTGACTGATCCCGGTCATCTGCGGCCCGAAGGGCGCAGCGGCACGATGGAATACCGCGTGATGCCCGCGGCGCTTGGCGCCCGCCGCATAGACCGGCAAAATTTTTGCTGAAGCTGCACCTAGTTAAGCGTTCGGTGGTAGCCCGGCAAACAAGTGGACACCTTGATGTTCGCTGTCAGGAGGACAACATCATGACCGTCACACCGGCAATCGCCGCAGCCGCAGCCGCCATGCTCGCCAGTGTGGCTGTCGTCGGTACAGCTAGCTCCGCATGGGCTGACCCGCCGACGATGAGCGGCACTTACACACAGCAAGTCGGTGGGATTGATGTCTCCTACTGGATAGCCACGCCCTGCGGTCCCGGATGTGCCCAGATCCAGACCGCCAACACCCCCAACGGCCCCTATGCGAATTCGACGGCTCAGCTGGTTGACGGGCAGTGGAACATGAGCGCGACATCGGCAGTTGGAGAGAAGTGTGACGACGGTCGAGAAGTTCCGGCCATCTTCAACTTTTCTTGGGACCCAAACACTTTGACTGGCCACATAGCCGCTACCAGCCTTGGCAACTGCGGGCAGCCACCGTCGGGTACCCCGCTCGCTTACCCGGCTCCGTTCACTTTGACAAAGACGAGCTAGTGTCCCGCGCCGTTAATTCGTTTCATTAATCGTGCGAGTGATTCAAGGATCTGCTCGGCGGTTTTGGTCCATACGAACGGTTTTGGGTTCTTGTTCCAGTTGGCGATCCAGGCGCGGATGTCTTTTTCCAGGGCGTGCACGCTGCGA
>DASPOT010000088.1:0-8689 GCA_035625875.1 Mycobacterium sp.
TGGGCTTTATGCGCGCCAAACTGGAGGCCCGGTAGCGGCCCGGATCACAGGATCGGCCAATGCATCTTGACGAGTACATGTCGTTCGATGCGACCGCTCTGGCCGAGCTGGTCGAGCGCAAACAGGTCTCTACGTGTTCGACCTTCTCGCCGGGGTGAGAGGGCTACTCGAGTTCGGCGCAACGTCGCCGCAGCGTCGCAAACGCCGCGACGAACGGGCCGAAGTGAGCACGGGCGGCATGTTCGACGGCGAGATGGCCACCCTTCTGACTGGCGCGAACCCCCGCCCGCGCTTCTCACCCGAGGCTGAGGAAAACCACCAGGCGCCGGGAAAGGGGTCGGCTTAGCAACGGAACGATTCTGGGTGTTTTCGTGATCAGTGTGGCGCGAATTGTTGGCGGGATGCAGGATTTGCACTGTGGGACGGGGGAGTCATCACCCCACCGTCGGAGTGCCTGGCTGTCGGCTTCGGCATTCACCGAGAGCGGCGAGGACCGCCGTGGCAAGCCGGCTTAGGTAGGCGTCATCGGTTGTCATGTCGGTGAACAGAACCCGAAACTCTACCGGTGCGCCCAGCAGGTCCAAGGCCAGGTCCACATCGAGGTCTTCGGGCAGTTCCGCCCTGTCGATCGCTCGCCGCAGGAGCCCGGTGGCGGTGCTGCGGCGGGCGCGGCCAGCGGTGCGGAGGGCGTCGCCCAGTGCGGGGTTGCGGAGGGCCTCGGCGAACAGGTCTGGGACGATGCGGCTGACCAAGGGGTGGCGCAGAACTGCGACGGTGTCGGCCAGGAATGCCTCGACGTCGCCGCGCAGTGAGCCGGTGTCGATCGCGTGGGCCTCGTGGACGGTGTATGTGCTGACCGCCCGGGCGACCAGGTCAATCACCATCGCGTCCTTGGCCGGCCAGCGCCGATACAGGGCTGCCTTTCCCACTCCCGCCCGGCGGGTCACGGCCTCCATGGTCATGCGGGCGTAACCGGTTTCGGCGAGTTCCTCAAAGGCTGCGCGACTGATGGCGTCGGTCACGTCCTCGCGCAATACCGCTGCTCCGGCGAGTTTGCGGTCGGCCATGACGCCCACCATACCACCGAACGGAACAGATCCGTTGACACGAATACGTTCCGACGTTAGTGTTCCGCCGTAGGAATGGAACAGGCCCGTCCTGACGAGCCGACGACGGCAATAGGAAGGAAAGACCATGAGTGGCTGGCAGCAATGGCTTTTAGAGTCTGGAGGACGTTGATGCTGCAGCGGTTGGCTCGGTTTGTTGTCGCGGCTCCGCGGCTGGTGTTGGGGGCGGCGTTGTTGGTGGCGGTGGCCGCCGGTGTGTTTGGTCTTCCGGTCACCACGCATCTGGCTGCCGGTGGGCAACAGGACCCGACGTCGGAATCGGCCCGGGTGGCCCAGATTCTCGTCGCGCAGTTCGGTATCAGCGACCAGTCGTTGGTGTTGATGCTCAGGAGCGACGTAGGCGCTAAAAGTCCGGCGGTGACTAGGGTTGCCGATGAATTGGAAGGTGAGCTGCGCCGCTCGGGTGTGGTGCTCAATGTGGCTTCAGCGTGGAAAGTACCGCCGTCGGCGGCAGCCGAACTGTTCAGCAAGGACGGCAAGTCAGGGATGATTGTCGCCGGTCTGATCGGCGGCGAGAACGATGCACAAAAACATGCCGCCACGTTGATCAAGAGGCTCGGGCACGACCGGGATGGGGTATCGGTGCGAGCCGGCGGCATGGCCACTGTTTACAGTCAGATCACCAAACAGACCGAGCGTGATCTGATGCTCGTGGAATTGATCACGATTCCGGTGATCTTCGTTGCCCTGGTGTGGATTTTTGGTGGCCTCAACGCGGCGTTACTTCCGCTGGTGGTCGGGGTCTTCTCCATTCTGGGCTCGATGTCGATCCTGCGTGCGCTGACCTATGTCACCGATGTTTCGGTGTTTTCCCTCAATCTGTGCACTGCGCTTGGGTTCGGGTTGGCGATCGACTATTCGCTGCTGATCATCAACCGTTATCGCGAAGAAGTCGCCCGCGGGATGACTCGAGAGGATGCGCTGGTGTTGACGATGCGTACCTCGGGACGGACGGTGTTGTTCGCGGCGTTAACTGTTGCCCTTGCACTGGTTTGCATGGTGCTGTTCCCGATGTATTTCCTGCGCTCCTTCGCTTACGCCGGGGTGGCGGTGGTGGCTATGGGCGCTCTGGCGGCGCTGTTGATCGTTCCGGCCGTGATCACGTTGCTTGGGGATCGTATTGATGCTCTCAACGTCCGGACGTTGGTTCGGCGGGCCGTGGGCCGTTCTGAACCTGTACCGGCGGCGATCACTGAGACATTTTGGTACCGGGTCGCTAAACGTGTTATGGCACGTGCCGTTCCGGTAGCGGTGGCTATCGTGGCGGTGTTGCTGTTTCTGGGGTTGCCGTTCCTTGACGTCAAGCTCGGCTTCCCGGACGATCGGACGCTACCTGTGTCAGCGTCGGCCCGCCAAGTGGGAGACCAACTGCGGAGCGGTTTTCGCAACGACGATGCCGCGAACCTGTCCCTCATCGTGGAGAACGTGACAGGGCCTGCGCAGCAACAATTTGACGGTTACGCCGCTGATCTATCTCGTGTCCAGGACGTCACGACTGTTTCGGCACCGACCGGCGCCTACGTCAACGGAAACAAGGTTGGCCCGGCGGTGATGCCGGCCGGAATTAAAGGCGGAACAGCGCTATTCACTGTGCAGACCGCGGCCAGGCCCTACACCTCTGCCGCGGAGCGGCAGCTCAACGCCCTCCACGCGATACCCGTTCCCGGTGGTGCGGGCCATCCGTTGATAGGGGGTGAATCGCAGCTAGATCGCGACACGGTCAACGGCATACTGTCCCGGCTGCCGTGGGTGCTCGGCATCATCGCCACCGTGACGTTCGTGCTGCTATTCATGCTGACCGGCTCAGTGGTGCTCCCAGTGAAAGCGTTGGTTCTCAACGTTGTATCTCTGACCGCAACGTTCGGGGCGCTGGTGTGGATATTCCAGCAAGGCCACTTGGGTGGGTTAGGCACCGCGCCCACCGGAACAATCACGTCGAACATGCCCGTCTTGATGTTCTGTATCGCGTTCGGGCTGTCCATGGACTACGAGGTGTTTGTGATGTCCCGAATCCGGGAGTACTGGATTAACTCCGGTCGCACACGCGCCGACAACGACGAAGCGGTCGCGCTCGGTGTGGCCCGCACCGGCCGCGTGATCACCGCCGCTGCGGTGATCATGTCGATCACGTTCACGGCGCTCATCGCCGCGCAGGTGTCGTTCATGAAAATGTTCGGAACCGGATTGACCATCGCCATCCTCATGGATGCCACCGTCATCCGGATGTTGCTGGTACCCGCCTTCATGCGGATCATGGGCCGCCTCAACTGGTGGGCGCCCACACCCCTGGCGCGATGGCACGCACGTTGGGGTATCACCGATGAGCCACTCGAACCGAAGGCCTATGCCAATGCCTCCTAAAATGCGCCGACAACGCCTGCCCAGGGGATCTGGCGGGCAGCTGCGCGAGCAAATCATTGATACCGCGACGGAACTGATCATCGCGTCGGGTGACGTCAAGGCGCCCTCGACCCGCGACGTGACCCGCGCACTCGGCATTACCGCGCCTTCCCTCTATCGGCATTTCGCCGACAAAGACGAACTCCTAGACGCCGTGTGCGCGACGTATTACCGGCAGCTGGGCCAGGTCATGCAAGACGCCACACGCGGCCTGCCGACCGCGCTGGAACGACTGCAGGCCCTGGGGATGGCTTATGTGCGCTTCGCGGTAGCGACTCCGCTGATGTACCGGGTCGCCACTGGCGCTCCACCTCGGCGCGGTAGCGAGTTCGACGAAACGCTGATCAGCTCAGCGTTCATCCACCTCCAAGATACCGTGCAGGAACTCATTGACCAAAAGTTCTTCCCCCCAGGCGATTCCCTCGGCCCTGCCCTGCAACTGTGGGCAGCCGCGCACGGCGTTGCCTCTCTGCTAGTCACCAAGCCCTACCTTCCCTGGGGGGATGCAGAAGCCTTCACCTGCAGCGTCCTGCGCGCTGTCTGCATCGGCCAAGCAGTCGACGGCCTCGATCTCTCAGCGCTCTTGCCGCGGCGGCAATAGCCACGCCGAACACACCACACGCCCGACGCAGAAGGAGAAATCATGCCCAACTCGAAGGTTGACGCCAGGACACTCACCGGGGTTTCCGAAACCACCTTGTGGACGCTGTACTGCCGAGCACACGAGGCGTCGCGAACTGACCCTATGATCGATGATCCGCTCGCGGTGCAGCTCATGGATCAGATCGACTACGATTTCCGCAAATTCGAACCGGCCGGAATACCCAAATCAGTCCAGAAAGCGTTTTTGCCCACCACCCAGTACTTCGCCGTCCGCGCGCTCAGCTTCGATCGAGTCATACAAGACTTTCTCCGCAAGCATCCCGATGGGACCGTGATCGCATTGGCAGAAGGTCTCCAAACCACCTTCTGGCGCATCGACAGCCCCACAGTCCGGTGGATCTCACTGGACCTACCCGCCGTTATCTCCTTACGAGAGACGCTATTACCGACCAGTCCCCAAATCACCCATCTCACAACATCTGCGTTGGACCCGTCATGGCACCAGCATCTCGATCCACAAACCCCGACACTCATCACGGCCGAAGGGCTGCTGATGTACCTACAGCGAGACCAAGCGCTGACGCTCATCAACAATTGCGGGCAACGGAACCCACACGGAGCAATGGTCTTCGACATCATCCCACCGCGCGCAAAGAGCCCAAAAGGTTGGCAGCTGACACCGCACTACCGCACGCCCCCGATGACATTCGCGCTCACAAGCGGCCAGGCCCGAGCCCTGCCCAGAAATATGCCTGCCCTGGATTCGGCGACAACCATCCCATACGCACAAGGACGCGGATTCCGCGGAAAAATGCAGACAGTCCTCCCAAAGTATCCCGTCCTCTCTCACCTGACCGCCTCTATCACCCTTCTCCAATTCCGACCCGCTCCATGAACCGTTTCCGGTTCTATGCGCATTGCGCAGCAGAAGGGAACGATCATGAATTCCACGATCGTGTTGAGGACCGACATCTCGCGTCGCACGCTGTGGGTAGTACCCTCGTACCGCCGCGTGGGGGCAGGCGCTCCATGACCACGCGGACTACGACGGCCTGATCTGGCGTTCCCGCCAGTTCAACGACTCGTTCGCGTTGATGCTGTGGGGAAACCGTGTCAACCAGCAGTCGGCCGGCGTGTTCTTCATCGAGTTCTTCGAATACGTCGGCTTCCAGCTCGGGCACAGTGCGCAGGTAGCCGAGGATCTCTGCCTTTTCGGCCTTGCTGCCGCCTCGACCAGGTCGGCGATCTGAGACACCTTCAACCGGCTCAGTCCGTATGATCCTCATGACCTGCGGCCTGCATCTGAAAGGCCGTCTGGGTGAAGGTCACGAGAAAGACGCCGGGCTGATCACCGACGACCTCGAATCGCTGGAGCGCCTGCCCGCCCAACCCGAGCGCCTCGTCGGCGTTCATCTGCGCCGGGGTGTCGGTGCTCGTGCACCGGCAGCGCCCACCCCAGGCTGACTGGCTGACAAGCGCTGACGGCTACGCTTTCCCCTCATGCCATGCGGCAACGGCGGTCCTGGTTTGGGGGCTGGTGGTCACCCTGTCCTGGCCTTGGTTGGGCGGCGGCCACCGAGTCACTACAGTCATCGCCGCGGTGGTGATCGCCGCCATCGCCGGTGCGACGCAGGCCTACCTCGGTGTTCACTGGCCGTCGGACGTTGTCGGTGGCTGGGCGCTCGGCAGTTTGCTGCTCACCTTGGCCGTCACCGCGCTGTCACAGTTGCGCTTGCGTTTCGTGGCGACGCGACAGCATCGTAGACCAAGTCGAGAGGTCGAGACGGTTGGCAACGTCGACTGATGCAGTTGTGGCGACAACGGCTTCACAACACGGACTCCGTGTTGGGTGATGCTGTCGAGGAAAGCTTTATCCAGTGCGGCGTTGTCGCGCACGTTATCCCCGATCGCCGCGGCGTGCGGGTCAAGGTGTTCCAACGTGCCGACGGGCGGCTGGGGGCGCGTGTGGTCGTCGCTCCCGTGATCGGTTTCGGTGGTGGCGGTGATTTCGGTCATCTGCGGCTACCTTTCGGTGAGGGGCGTTGACCGCCCGTTCTTTTTAGCCTTCTGGCACTGAAGATTCGGGCCGGCATGAGGGCCGCGAAGCGCACAGACCCGGGCGCAAAGTTTTCCCAGCGAGCCTGCGAACGCCCGGGAAAAGTTTGCGAGCCCTTGGGCCCGAAGCGAAGCGAAGGCCGTGACCTTGCGCGCAGCGGACCGCCGGCCACAATCGGAGGGCCAGAAGGCAAACCAACAGGTGCTCAGCCCGCAGGGCCAAGCGTCAGCAGCGCCGTCAGGCGCTTCGGTTTCCGCCTGCCTAACGTTGAACGTCGTCAGGCCATCAACGGGGATCCGCGTTCAACGAGCAGCGCGGTGCGTCACCAGCCGGTTAGCGGGCACCCCGCTATAGGTGGTGTTCTCGCCCACGACGGGAATCAATGCGGGCAAGCGATGATGAGGGCCGCTTCGGCGCCCTCACTAACCCGGTGCTCCGCATCCACTCAGTATCTCCCGGCCCGGCAAGGGACCTGACCGCTAACGTGTTGCGTTCGATTCGGTGGTGTTCTTGCCGGCGTGGAAGGCTCCATGGCCGGCAATGATCGTCGGGGTGACATGAGCGCTTCTTGACTCCGTCGACGCGGTGCATATTCACCGTCACCGTGCTTGGACGAATTCGTCGGACGCGGTTGTCCTCGATGTGGGGCGAGCCTGCGCTGCGGTCAACCACATCAGGCCCGATCAGCTCTTCGGGGTCTACTGATGCAGTACGGTCTTCGGCGCGCCAGTCTTCGACGTCGCCGTCAGCTGGCTGATCGGCGGCGGCATCCGGCCGCCACAACACCGCAGCGGTGCCGTAGGGGTGGCTTTCGTTACTTCTGATTGGGTTTCTTGGGAGGAGCCTTCTTCGCGACAGCCTTGGCCGCGGTCTTCTGGGCCGGCGTTTTCGCCCGGCTGGGCGTTTTGGCCGTCGTCTTCTTCGCGGCGGTTTTCCGGGCGCCGGGCGTGGCGGCTGTTGCTTTCTGCGCCGGGGTCTTCGCGCGGCCGGCTGCTTTGGCGGTCGTCGTCTTAAACGCGGTTTTCCGGGCGCCGAGCGTGGCGGCTGTTGCCTTCTGCGCCGGAGTCTTCTTGGCGACGGGCGGCTTGGTGGAAGTCCGCTTGGCAGCGGGTTGGTTGCCGGCCGCAGCCTTCGTTGCGCCACCCTTCTTAGGTGCTTGCCAGCCAACGGCTTTCGCCGCGCGCCCGCTGGCCGCGCGCGTCTGGCTCGCGACGTTGCCGAGCGCCTCTTTCACGTTGTCGATGAGACGCTGTCTAGCCATCACACTCCTCGGGCCGGATCGGTTTTCACCTACAGCATGCGCCTGAACACCCTCGGCCGGCGACCGACTCGCCGAAAGCACCTCCGAAACGGTTGACGGCGCTGGCGAAGCACTCCACCGCGGCGGCGTCCCCGCATCGCTGCCATCGTCAAGCCGCTTACGCATCGGCTGTAGGAAACCGTTCGTTCGTGGACACGAGGCGCGCGAGAACCTGGTCTAAGCGGCGTATCTTCGCCAGGCAGCAGATACTCTACGGCTCAATAGCTGCGAGAAGGAGTGCTACGACCAATAGCCATCCGGATCACGCCGCGCAGCCCACCCCCGCACACCCTGCCGCGGTCGCCCAGTCCCACCGGCAGCTGGCGGTGGATACCCGTCGCGATGCCCGTCGTGAAGTAGGGGGTCTGCTCACCGGAAAATACCGACGCGGCGATCAACCCACCCAAGGCAGGTTCTCGACGGAAGTAGGCGTCAGTTCACCGACCTATACCGCGAGACATATTGGCATGACGGCGAATTCGAAAGCATCGACCTCCTGGCAGAAGTCGCCTCAGAGCTTGGCGAACCACTTGCGACGCTGTCCGTCCCATGGGTGCTCGCCAACCCCACCATCGCCTCAGTCATCCTGGGAGCAACTCGGCCCGACCAACTCACCGACACACTGGCCGCAGTCGACCTCGGCCTCCCTGCCGCGGTGAAAACAAGGATGGATGACATCACCAACGAATACCGCTGGGGCGACGCAGCGAGATGAGAGCAACGTCACGATAAAGCGATGGCATGGCTGGCGCCTCGACTGCGAACCCGTCACCGCTCGACGTCATCGCCAAAGCATTACTGGGTGAGGGCCTCGCGCACCGGGGTGGCCATCTGATCCCAGCTCGCGTCGAAGGCGGTCACGCCTTCGTCTTCGAGGGTCTGCATGACGTCGTCGTAGTCGATGCCCACGGCGGCAAGATCATTCAGCACCCGACGGGTGTCTTCGTAGGTGCCGGTGATGCTGTTATTGGGGATCTCGCCATGGTTGGCGACGGCCACGAGCGGGCATTGTCAGGTTGGTGATTGGTGCGGCCGAAGTGGATGATCTCGGAGTCGATACGCCGGAGGGGGATCATCGTGGGCGAGGTGTCGTACAAGGGCCACCGGTATCCGGCGGAGATCATCGCGCATTGCGTATGGCTGTATCACCGGTTCCCGCTGAGCTTGCGTGAGGTCGAGGAGCTCATGCTGGTGCGCGGCGTG
>DASPOT010000089.1:0-33856 GCA_035625875.1 Mycobacterium sp.
GACCACGCCGGCGATCGCTTGGCACAGCGAGAGCTCATGCACGCCTACTCACCGCCGTCTCTTCAAGCCTGGTCGCTGACAAGCCCATGAGCCTGTTGTACACCCGAGAGCCCGCCGGTGTAGCAGAGCGGACCGAAAGGCGAGCCGAGGGTTCCCTGCGAGTCCAGGCAAGTGAGCGGTGCGCCGGGACCCGGCTCACGGGCCCGCCGTCGCGACGTGCCCCCTCCTTAGCAAACATGGTTGCGACAACCGTTAACGCAGTTGCGCCAACTGTGCGCCGTCGTCTAACCTCAGCGATCGTGCGCCGTCTTTTCGATCGGGCCGTAGTAGCCAGTACCCGCAGCGGGGTCTGATCCAGACCGACCCCCCGCTGCGGGTCGGAAGCTACTTCCCGTCGGTCGCCCCTGCTGACCAGAGAAGACCGGCACGTGACACTTCCATGCGATGGGTTGGTCGCAGGATCCGACTCAGTCCGCCCTGCGGGCGGTGATCACCTGCGCCAACCGGCTGCTGACGCTGGCCTGATCGCGGCGCTCGATCTGATTTGCCCTGCTCCTTCCCGGGCCGTTTCAGCCCGCATCGTCGCAGGGCTCGATCTGGATTGCCCTGCTCCTTCCCGGGCCGTTTCGGCCCGCATCGTCGCAGGGCTATAGCGGACGCAGCACGATCGGCATGCCGTCCATCGGAATAGGCATGCCGCCGTAGTCCCACTTCGCCTTGTACCCGGGGCGGGCCAGTTCTAGCCGGTAGCGGCGGAGCAGGCGGTGCACGATCGTCTTGATTTCCAGCTGGCCGAATACCATCCCGATGCATTTGTGCGCGCCGCCGCCGAACGGCGTAAACGCGTAGCGGTGCCTCTTGTGTTCGTTGCGTGGCTCGGTGAACCGGCCAGGATCGAACTTCTCCGGATCCGTCCAGATCTCGGGCAGCCGATGATTCATGCCGGGATACGCGATGACGTTGGTGCCCGCGGGCAGGTAGTAGCCCACCAGTTCGGTGTCGCGCACGGTCTGGCGCATGGCCCACTGCACAGGCGTCACCATCCGGATGGACTCGTTCATCACCAAGTCGAGCGACTCCAGCTTCTCGAGCGATTCGATGTCCAGCGGACTGTCGCCGAGGCGATCCGATTCGTCGCGGCAGCGCTCCTGCCACTCGCGGTTGCCGGCCAGGTTGTAGGCCATCGTCGTCGCGGTCGACGTCGACGTGTCATGCGCGGCCATCATCAAGAAGATCATGTGGTTGACGATGTCCTCGTCGGAAAACCGGTTGCCGTCCTCGTCCTCGGTCTGGCACAACACCGTCAGCAGGTCGTTGCCTTCCTTGCCGCGGCGCTCCTTGACGCGCTCTGCGAAGTACTTCTCCAGCAGTTCACGTGCCTTGAGGCCCCGCCACCAGGTGAACGGCGGCACGCTGGTGCGGATGACCGCGTTGCCGGCGCGGGTGGTCGTCGTGAAGGCCTTGTTGACCTTGGTCACCAACTCGTGGTCGGTGCCAGGCTCATGGCCCATGAACACCATCGACGCGATGTCGAGCGTGAGCTCCTTCATCGCCGGATAGAGAAGGAAACGCGCGTCGTTGACCACCCAGTCGTTGGCGATCACTTGCGACACGACCGTGTCCATCTGCTCGACATAGCCGACCAGCCGCGAGCGGACGAACGCTTCCTGCATGATCCGCCGGTGGAACATGTGTTCTTCGAAGTCCAGCAACATCAGTCCGCGGTGAAAGAACGGCCCGATCACTGGGACCCAGCCCTGCTGCGAGTAGTCCTTGTTGGGGTTGGAGTAGATGATCTGCGCGGCGTCGGGGCCCAGCGCCGCGACGGTCCGCAGGATTGGCGAGTCCCCGAATACAACCGGACCCTTGGTCTGGTACAGAAACAGGAAATAGTCTGGTCCGCCGCGCATCATCTCGATCATGTGGCCGAGGATCGGCAGCCCCGCATCGCCCATGACCGGCTTGAGCCCACTGCCCGGTGGCGGGTCGGCGAGTTTCTTCGGCGGGAACTCAGTGTTCAGCAGCCTGCGTTCGATGGCACCCATGCCGGGAAAGTTGTTGAACGACGGGGTGAACCGACGCTTCGCTTGATCAAGCAGGTAGTACGGGGTGCCAATGGTCGCCATCCAAACGCTCCTGTAGAGGCTGCGGTCGATGTCACTCCAACTCCATCTTGACGGCCAAACTTGACGCCTGTCAAGTTTGGGTCTTAGCTGGGGAGGATGACAAGGTCGAGGGATGACGGCCGAATCCGCGCCCGGGGTCCGGCGTAGCCGCGGCGACCGGCAGCGGGACGCGATCGTCACCGCGGTCCGGGAACTGCTGGAAGAGAAACCCTTCGCGGAGCTGTCGGTCAGCACCATCAGCGACCGCGCGGGCGTAGCCCGATCCGGTTTCTACTTCTATTTCGACTCCAAGTACTCGGTGCTCGCCCAGATCCTGGCCGAGGCCACTGACGAACTCGAGGAGCTCACGCGGTACTTCGCTCCCCGCGGGGCCAACGAGTCGCCCGCGGCGTTCGCCAAGCGAATGGTCGGCAGCGCCGCCGCCGTCTACGCCCACAACGACCCGGTGATGTCGGCGTGCACTGTCGCTCGCCACACCGACGCCGAGATCCGCGAAATTCTCGATCACCAGGTCGACAGGGTGATCAACCAGATCATCGGCATCGTCGAGGACGAGATCAAGGCCGGCACCGCGCGCCCGATCAGCGACGACATCCCGGCTCTGGTTCGCACTTTGGCGGCCACCACCGCGTTGATGCTGTCCGGTGACACCACATTTCTGGGACCCGACGGTGACGTGGAGCGTGGGGTCCGGGTGCTAGAACAGTTGTGGCTCAATGCGCTCTGGGGTGGTTCCGCCGGAAATTGACGGTCCGGCGCCAGGACCGCTGGCCGCGACGGTACCGTCATCGCCATGGCGCAGACGACGTTTGGTGGAAGTTCTGTGGGGTATTTCGCCGGGAAGCGCTGTTTTCTCACGGGTGCGGCCAGCGGCATCGGCCGCGCCACCGCCCTCCGGCTCGCCACGGCCGGTGCCGAGCTCTACCTCACCGACTGCAACGCCGATGGTCTGGCGCAAACCGTCGCCGATGTCCGCGCGCTGGGCGCACCGGTCCCCGAGCACCGGGCTCTGGACGTCGCCAACTACCACGACGTCGCCGCGTTCGCGGCCGACATCCACACCCGGCACCCAAGCATGGACGTCGTGATGAACATCGCCGGCGTGTCGGCGTGGGGAACCGTCGACCAACTCACCCACGAGCAGTGGAGCAAAATGGTCGCGATCAACCTGTTGGGTCCGATCCACGTCATCGAGACCTTCATCCCGCCGATGATGGCGGCCGGCCGGGGCGGGCATTTGGTCAACGTGTCCTCGGCGGCCGGGCTGATCGCGCTGCCCTGGCATGCCGCCTACAGCGCCAGCAAGTTCGGGTTGCGCGGGCTTTCTGAGGTGCTGCGCTTCGACCTGGCCCGCCACCGCATCGGGGTGTCGGTGGTGGCGCCGGGCGCAGTGAATACCCCCCTGATCGACACCGTCGAGATCGCCGGCGTCGACCGCGACGACCCCAAAGTCAGGCGCTGGGTGGAGCGCTTCAGCGGTCATGCCGTGTCGCCGGAACAGGCGGCAGCGAAGATCCTGGCCGGGGTCGCCAAGAATCGGTTTCTGATCTACACGTCCGCAGACATCCGCGCGCTGTACGCGTTCAAACGGGTGGCGTGGTGGCCCTACAGCGTGCTGATGCGCCAAGCCAACGTGTCCTTCACGAGGGCGCTGCGACCCACCCCGCCACCGCGCTGACTCTCATGTAGCGCCGAGCCCGGCTTCAGTACCGAGATCGACGGTACCGTGTTGTCTTCTCGGACTTCCCCGCGCTGCCGTGGATTCGATGCCGCGTAACTTCAGCACTCCGCTGGCGGGGCCAGCTCAAGGCGGACCCCGAGCAGCCGGACCGGCCGGTCCAGCTCGAACAGGTCTAAAACGCGGAGAGCGGCGGCGGTGATGACGTCGGCGTCGGTGCTGGGCTGCTCCAGCTTGCGGATCTTGGTGCGGGTGTAGAACGTCGCGGTGCGCACGGTGACCGCGACCCGGGTGACGATCCGCGACTGAGCCACCACGTCGTCCAGCGCTCGCTGCGCCAATTCCGTTACCGCCAAGTCCATTTCGGCTCGGTCAGTGAGGTCACGCGGGAAGGTGACGACGTGGCTGCGCGACCGCGGCACCCAGGGCTCGGCGCTGACCTCGGTGTCGCCGCCGCCCTTGGCAAGCAGCAGCAACCACAGACCGGTTCGCGGGCCAAAGGTCGACGTCAGTAGCTCGGCGTCAGCGTGCGCAAGCTCCCAGACGGTGGTGATCCCGAGGGTCGCAAGCTTTTTCGCGGTTTTAGGCCCGACACCCCACAGCGCGTCGACCCCGCGCTCACCCATCACCGCCATCCAGTTCGCATCGGTGAGCCGATAGATGCCGGCTGGTTTCGCGAAGCCGGTGGCGACCTTGGCGCGCTGCTTGTTGTCGCTGATGCCGACCGAGCAGGACAGCCCCGTTTCCGACGCGACGACGGTGCGGATCTGTTCGGCGAGTCCGACCGGGTCGTCAACATTGGCGCCCAAATACGCCTCGTCCCAGCCCCACACCTCGACCGGGTGTCCCAGGTCGCGCAGCAACCCCATCACCTGGTCGGAGGCCGCGTCATAGGCGGCTGGATCCGATGGCAGAAAGGTGGCGTCGGGGCAGTGGCGGGCGGCGGTGCGCAGCGGCATGCCCGCGCGCACACCGAACTCGCGGGCCTCATACGAAGCGCAGGTGACAACCTTGCGGGGTTCGGTCGGATCACCGTTGCCGCCGACGATGACCGGCAGCCCGGCCAGTTCGGGGTGGCGGCGCAGTTCAACCGACGCCAGGAATTGGTCGAGGTCGACATGCAAGACCCAGCGGGGGCTCATCTGCCGCACAGCTTGCGCGCCAGGGTTTCCCACGCGTCGCCCAGCGTCTCGAGGGTGTGACCACGGTCGCCAAGCTGGTGCTCGACATAGTCGGCATCCAGTAGCGCCAGTAGCGCGTCGGCCTGAACGTCAAGATCGCCACTCGTGCCGGCGGCTTCCATCAGCACCCGCACATGGGTATGCAGCAGCGTGGCCGGCGCGTTGTAGCGGGTCTGCGGATCGCGGTTGGTCGCTGACAGCAGTTCGTGGTGGGTATGGACGAAGCACAGCCGCTCGCGGCCGAACGCGACCAGGCGATCCAGCGGGGGCGCATCCGGGCCCAGCGGCGGCGGGCCGAACAGAAAGGCCTGCTGGCTGGCGCGTTCATCCTCGTCGAGCAGCACCATCATCAGACCCGCCCGGCTGCCGAATCGGCGGAACACGGTGCCTTTGCCGACGCCCGCGGCGGCGGCGACGTCATCCATGGTGACCGCGTCGGCGCCGCGCTCGGCGATGAGCCGGCGCGCCGCGTCGAGCAGCAGCGCGCGATTGCGCGCCGCGTCACCGCGCTCCTGCGGAGCGGACACGGGAAGCTCACCCAACCGGTCCACGACGCTCACCACTGCACTGTAGCGCGGCCGGAATAAACCGGACCACAGTCCGGTTCGGCCAGGTGCAAGGATGTAGACCAGTCACCGAAGGGAACTCGACGATGTCCGACATTAAAGTTTTGGCGCTGGTGGGAAGCCTGCGTGCGGCGTCGGTCAACCGCCAGATCGCCGAGTTGGCGGCAGACACCGCCCCGGATGGCGTCACCGTCACCGTGTTTGACCGGCTCGGGGAGCTGCCGTTTTACAACGAGGACATCGACAACGAGGCTGATGTGCCCGCCCCGGTGACCGCGCTGCGCGCTGCCGCCTCCGACGCCGATGCCGCGCTGGTGGTCACGCCGGAATACAACGGCAGCGTGCCGGGTGTGCTCAAGAACGCGATCGACTGGCTGTCGCGGCCCTTCGGCAACAGCGCATTGAAAGACAAGCCGCTGGCCGTCATCGGCGGATCCATGGGCCGATACGGTGGGGTGTGGGGACACAACGAGACCCGCAAGTCGTTCGGCATCGCCGGCCCGCGCGTGGTCGAGTCCATCAAGTTGTCGGTGCCCTTGCAGTCGCTGGACGGTAAGCACCCGCGGGAGCACACCGAGCTGGTATCCAATGTGCGCGATGTGGTGGGCAAGCTGGCCGCCGAAGTGATGTGAGTTCGGGTACAGCGCCAGACGTGGCATTTGCTGTCAGGCGGCCCGAATGTGAGTCGGATCGGCGGAGTGTCGGTGGCCGGTGGTAAAGCTAGCGGCATGGCTACCGACCGGATAGATCGTCCAGATTGTGATCTGGGACACGCTGATGGGCGAGCGCGGCATGGCTTACGACCAGGGAATTTCATGAATGTTGTTCAGAATATCTTGTATCTCTTCTTATTGTCACCCACTAGGTGTAGTGTTTTGAACACCGGCAGACCGCAGGTTCGCCAGGCCAACCGGGCCTGGTGAGGTTCCCAGAATCAGGCATCGCCATGGTGGCCGACATGGCGTCGGAAGACAGGACTCCGGGGGCTTGACGGCCTGCTGAACAGCAGCGCAGATGCAGTACCCGACTAGTTGCCAGCCCGTGTCAAGTTCTCCATCTTCCGCAGAGGAGCCGCAGAGCCGATGAGCAACATCACCGTGTACAGCAAGCCCGCTTGCGTGCAGTGCAATGCGACGTACAAGGCGCTGGACAAGCAGGGTATTGCCTACGAGAAGGTCGACATGACCCTCGACCCCGACGCGCGGGACTACGTGATGGCGCTGGGATATCTGCAGGCTCCGGTGGTGGTGGCAGGAAACGACCACTGGTCGGGCTTTCGGCCCGATCGCATCACGGCGCTCGCTTGCGCTGTGCTGAGCGCATAGGCGTACGCCGGAGCAGGAGGAGGTCGCGGTGCAGTCGTGCAGCTTGGTGTATTTCTCCAGCGTGTCGGAGAACACCCACCGCTTCGTGCAGAAGCTGGGTATTCCCGCCACGCGGATACCGCTGCAGGGTCGCATCGAGATCGACCAGCCCTATGTGCTGGTGCTGCCCACCTACGGCGGCGGGCGGGCCGCCCCGGATATCAATGCCGGTGGTTATGTCCCTAAGCAGGTGATCGCGTTCTTGAACAACGAACACAATCGGGCGCTGCTGCGCGGGGTGATCGCAGCCGGCAACAGCAACTTCGGTGCGGAATTCTGCTATGCCGGCGAGGTGGTCTCTCGCAAATGCGGCGTTCCGTACCTCTACCGCTTCGAGCTCATGGGAACCCACGAGGACGTGCAAGCCGTCCGCACGGGCCTGGCTGACTTCTGGAAGGACGAGACGTGCCACCGACTGCCACAGCTGCAGAGCCTGTAGCATCCGCCGCGCGCGCACACGAGGAGACGGATTACCACGCGCTCAACGCCATGCTGAATTTGTATGGCCCGGACGGCAAGATTCAGTTCGACAAGGATGTGCTTGCCGCGCGCCAGTACTTCTTGCAGCACGTCAACCAGAACACGGTCTTCTTCCACGATCAGGACGAGAAGCTCGACTACCTGATCCGCGAGAACTACTACGAGCGTGAGGTTCTCGACGAGTACTCGCGCAACTTCGTCAAGGCGCTGCTGGACCGCGCCTACGCCAGGAAGTTCCGGTTCCCGACGTTCTTGGGCGCGTTCAAGTATTACACCTCCTACACGCTAAAAACGTTCGACGGGAAGCGTTATCTGGAGCGCTTCGAGGACCGGGTGTGCATGGTCGCGCTGACCCTGGCGGCCGGCGACACCGCGCTGGCCGAGAAGCTGGTCGACGAGATCATCGATGGCCGGTTCCAGCCCGCCACGCCGACATTTCTGAACTCCGGCAAGAAGCAACGCGGCGAGCCGGTCAGCTGCTTCCTGTTGCGCATCGAAGACAACATGGAGTCGATCGGGCGGGCAATCAACTCCGCGCTGCAGCTGTCCAAGCGCGGCGGGGGAGTTGCGTTGCTGCTGAGCAACATTCGTGAACACGGCGCACCGATCAAGAACATCGAGAACCAGTCGTCGGGCGTCATCCCGATCATGAAGCTGCTGGAGGACTCGTTCTCCTACGCCAACCAGCTCGGTGCGCGCCAGGGCGCCGGTGCGGTGTACCTGCACGCCCATCACCCCGACATCTACCGCTTCCTGGACACCAAGCGGGAAAACGCCGACGAGAAGATCCGGATCAAGACGCTGAGCCTGGGGGTGGTGATCCCCGACATCACCTTCGAGCTGGCCAAGCGCAACGACGACATGTACCTGTTCTCGCCGTACGACGTCGAACTGGTCTACGGCGTGCCGTTCGCCGACATCTCGGTGACCGAGAAGTACTACGAGATGCTCGACGACGCGCGCATCCGCAAGACCAAGATCAAGGCGCGGGAGTTCTTCCAGACGCTGGCCGAGCTGCAGTTCGAGTCCGGTTATCCGTACGTCATGTTCGAGGACACGGTGAACCGGGCCAACCCGATCGAGGGCAAGATCACCCACTCCAACTTGTGCTCGGAGATCCTGCAGGTCTCCACACCTTCGGTGTTCAACGATGATTTGTCGTATGCCAAAGTGGGCAAGGATATTTCGTGCAATCTCGGGTCGCTGAACATCGCCAAGACGATGGATTCACCCGACTTCGCGCAGACCATCGAGGTGGCGATCCGCGCGCTGACCGCGGTGAGCGATCAGACCCGCATCTGGTCAGTGCCCTCGATTGAGCGGGGCAACAACGACTCTCATGCGATCGGCCTGGGGCAGATGAACCTGCACGGCTATCTTGCCCGCGAACGCATCTTCTACGGTTCCGAAGAGGCTCTGGACTTCACCAACATTTACTTCTATACGGTGCTCTATCACGCGCTGCGGGCGTCGAACAAGATCGCCATCGAACGAGGCGCGCACTTCAAGGGTTTCGAGCGCTCGAAGTATGCGTCGGGGGAGTTCTTCGACAAGTACACCGATCAGGTGTGGGAGCCCAACACCGCCAAGGTGCGTCAGCTCTTCGCCGACGCGGACATCCGCATCCCGGATCAGAATGACTGGCGACGATTGAAGGAGTCGGCGCAGGCCCACGGCATCTACAACCAGAACCTGCAGGCCGTGCCGCCGACCGGGTCGATCTCCTACATCAACCACTCGACGAGTTCGATCCACCCGATCGTGTCCAAGATCGAGATCCGCAAGGAAGGCAAGATCGGCCGGGTCTACTACCCCGCGCCCTACATGACCAACGACAACCTGGAGTACTACCAGGACGCCTACGAGATCGGCTACGAGAAGATCATCGACACCTATGCCGCGGCCACCCAGCATGTGGATCAGGGGCTGTCGCTGACGTTGTTCTTCAAGGACACCGCTACCACCCGCGATGTCAACAAGGCGCAGATCTACGCTTGGCGCAAGGGAATCAAGACGTTGTACTACATCCGGCTGCGGCAGATGGCGCTGCAGGGCACCGAGGTCGAGGGCTGCGTGTCCTGCATGCTGTAGGACCTCGCCGAGTGTGCGCCGCGTTGCCAGGACACCAACGCCGCCGCGGGTGTCCGGACGCCCGACACCCGGCGCGTGAGTGCACGCTTGATCGAAGCTAGCCATCGACGGCGATCACCGCGTCGGCGAGCACCTGATCGCCGCTTTTCAACGTCACCCCGACGACCCAGCTGTCGTCGTCAACCGCCGGCCCGACCGCCTTGGCGGACTCGCGTAGCTCGGCGCCCGCCGACTCGGCGTGTTTGAGCAGCAGTGTGTCCGGTTCGGGGCGGCGCACGACGTGGCTGTGGTCGGGCATGCCGGGACGGTGGCGAACAACCGTTCCCACTCGCTGGGGCTGGACTCCTTCACCCGGTTGACCCGGTGAAAGTTGCCTGGTGGCGAGCGAATATGGCTGCGGGCCAACACCGTTCGCACCCACAGCCCCGGCCGTAAGCGGTGCCCTCGTGACTCGCCAGTGGCGTCGCATAGCAAGTCTGCCCAGGTCAGGAGCCGCAACGCGGTAAGGTGCTTGACGTGCGGAGAGTTGCCCTACCCAGGCCCGGCGCCGACCCCGGGCGGAAGGTCGACGCGCGCAGCGAACGCTGGCGCGAACACCGCAAGAAGGTGCGCGGCGAAATCGTCGCGGCCGCCTTCCGCGCCATCGACCGCTTAGGCCCAGAGCTGAGTGTGCGGGAGATCGCCGAAGAGGCCGGCACCGCCAAACCGAAAATCTACCGGCACTTCAACGACAAGTCGGATCTGTTCCAGGCGATCGGGGAAAGCCTGCGCGACATGCTGTGGGCGGCGATCTTCCCTTCCGTCGACTTCGCCACCAACTCGGCCCGCGAGATTATCCGGCGCAGCGTCGAAGAATACGTCAGCCTCGTCGACCAGCATCCCAACGTGCTGCGGTTCTTCATCCAGGGCCGCTTCCCGCAGCAGTCCGAAGCAACGGTGCGGACTCTGAACGAAGGCCGGGAGATCACGCTGGCGATGGCCGAAATGTTCAACAACGAGCTACGAGAAATGGATCTGGACCGCGCCGCGATCGAGCTCGCCGCGTTCGCCGCCTTCGGATCGGCGGCGTCGGCCACCGACTGGTGGCTCGGTCCCACACCCGACAGCCCACGACGCATGCCCCGCGACCAGTTCGTAGCGCATCTGACAACGATCATGATGGGCGTCATCGAGGGCACCGCCGAGCTGCTTGGCATCAAGATGGATCCTGACCTGCCGATCCACGCCGCAGTGCCGCGCAACTCCGCCGCCAGCTGAGCATCGCGGTCGGTGACCGACCGCTAGATGCCCGAGTTTTCTCCGCGGCGCACGAACAGAGCGAGCAGCGCGCCAACTGCGGCGGCTGCCGCGGCGACGGTCATCGACGTCTGCAGCCCGACCATGAACGCGCCGTGGCTGCCCTGCGCCACCGCTTGCGCCAGCGGGGTGGGCATCCCCGGGATCGCCGGCGCCACACCCTGAGCCACCAGTTCTTTGGCGCCGGCTAACTTGGCGGCGACCGGCGCCGGAGTGCCCGCGCCAGTGAGCTGATCGACGAGGACGGAACCGACGCGGCTGGACAGCACCGAGCCCAGGATCGTGGTGCCCAGCACCCCGCCCAGTTGCACCGCAGTGCTTTGCAAACCGCCGGCCACCCCGGCGTCGTCAACGCTGGCGTTCCCGATGATGGCGTCCGAACTGGCCGTCAGCACCAGACCGATACCCGTGCCCAGCAGCACGAACGCGGGCAGCAGTGCCTGGTAGCCGGAATCGGCGTGCAGGTTGGTCAGCGAGAACAACCCAATCGCGACGGTGGCCAGCCCGATGACCATGGCCGGACGCGGCCCGAACTTCTCGGTGAGCAATCCGCTCAGCGGCGCCGTCACCATCAGCGCGCGGCCCGACGTGCCGCTGCCCCCGGCACCGCCCGAGCAGCAGCTGCGCCGGTCGATCGCGTTGCTGACGGCGCAGCGCTGATCAGCGGCGTTGACAGTCCCAGTGGCGGCCGACACACTGAAGAGGACGAAATACCCGGTACCGGCGTTCCCAGGAAGGATCGCAGCATGACGATTGCCGAGCCCGAGACGCAGAACCCGGCACAGCGGCGGCCGGTGCACACCCGCGCGCTCATTATCGGCACGGGGTTCTCCGGCCTGGGCATGGGAATCGCGCTGCAGCAGCAGGGCGTCGATTTCCTCATCCTGGAGAAGGCCGAGGACATCGGCGGCACCTGGCGGGACAACAGCTACCCCGGCTGCGCGTGCGACGTGCCGTCGCACCTGTACTCGTTCTCCTTTGAACCCAAGGCGGATTGGAAGCACCTGTTCTCGTTCCAGGACGAGATCTGGGACTACCTCAAGGGAGTCACCGAGAAATACGGGCTGCGCCGCTACATCGTGTTCAACTCCCTCGTCGACCGCGGCCACTGGGACGACGAGGAGTACCGCTGGCATGTGTTCACTGCCGACGGGCGCGAATACGTCGCCCAGTTCCTGATCTCCGGGGCCGGGGCGCTGCACATCCCATCCATTCCCGACATCGACGGGCGTGACGAATTCCGCGGCGCCGCTTTCCATTCCGCGCAATGGGATCACAGCGTCGATTTGAGTGGCAAGCGGGTCGCGGTGATCGGGACTGGTGCCAGCGCCATCCAGATCGTGCCCGAAATCGTGGACACGGTTTCCGAGCTGCTGCTCTACCAGCGCACACCGGCCTGGGTGGTGCCGCGGACGAATGGCGCGATCCCGCCCATGCTGCGCCGCGCCTTCGAAAACATCCCGGGGCTGCGGCTGGCGCTGCGGGGCGGCATCTACTGGTTCCTCGAGGCCACCGCGTACGGGATGACCAAGCAACCGGATTTGCTGAAGGTGTACGAGGTACTCGGCAAGTGGAACATTCGTTGTCATGTGCGCGACCCTGAGCTGCGGGCCAAGCTCACCCCGCACTACCGGGCCGGCTGCAAGCGAATCTTATACTCGGACAACTACTATCAGGCCGTTGCCAATCCGAAGACCGAGCTGGTTACCGACCGCATCGCCCGGATCACCCGCGACGGGATCGTCACCGCTGACGGCGTCGAGGGCAAGGTCGACGTGATCGTGTTCGCCACCGGCTTTCACGTCACCGACTCCTACACCTACGTCGACATCAAGGGACCGCACGGCGAGGACCTAGTGGCGCGCTGGAACCGCGAGGGCCTGGCAGCGCATCGCGGAATCGTGGTCGCCGACGTGCCGAACATGTTTTTCCTACTGGGGCCCAATACGGGTCTCGGCCACACATCGGTGGTGTTCATGATCGAGTCGCAGATCCGCTACGTCGCCCAGGCGATCGCCGCGGTGGACAAGGCCGGCGCGCAGGCGCTGGCCCCGACCCGCGCAGCGCAGGACCGCTTCAACGAGGAGCTGCAGCGCAAGCTGGCCGGCTCGGTGTGGAACACCGGCGGCTGCCGCAGTTGGTACCTCGACGAACACGGCAACAACCGGGTGATGTGGGGCGGTTACACCTGGCAGTACTGGCTCGCCACCCGCTCGCTCAACCTTGCCGAGTACCAGTTCTTCGGGGTCGGCACCGGGTCGCCAGCCGACAGCGCGGCGTTGGCCGTCGCCGACTAAGACACACCGCGACACTAGGTGTTGTGCTACGCCCGCTTGTCGTCCCCCAGGGGTAGCGTTTGAAGTCTGTAGGGCAGACAAACCGTCCTGGTGAAGTGGGGTTCTGGTGACTGAAAAACTGAAGCTGATCGACCGGGTTTCGGCGATCAACTGGAACCGGCTGCAAGACGAGAAGGATGCCGAAGTCTGGGACCGGCTGACCGGAAACTTCTGGCTGCCCGAGAAGGTGCCGGTGTCCAACGACATCCCGTCATGGGGAACGCTGACCGCCGGCGAAAAGCAGCTGACGATGCGCGTGTTCACCGGGCTGACCCTGCTGGACACCATTCAGGGCACGGTCGGGGCGGTCAGCCTGATTCCTGACGCGCTGACGCCACATGAGGAAGCCGTCTACACCAACATCGCGTTCATGGAGTCGGTGCACGCGCGTAGCTACAGCAACATCTTTTCCACGCTGTGCTCGACCGCTGAAATCGACGATGCCTTCCGCTGGTCCGAGGAGAACCCCAACCTGCAGCGCAAGGCTGAGATCGTGATGCAGTACTACCGCGGCAACGAGCCGCTCAAGCGCAAGGTGGCCTCCACGCTGCTCGAAAGCTTCCTGTTCTACTCCGGGTTCTACCTGCCGATGTACTGGTCGAGCCGGGCCAAGCTGACTAATACCGCCGACATGATCCGGCTGATCATCCGTGACGAGGCAGTCCACGGCTACTACATCGGCTACAAATACCAGCGTGGCCTGGCGCTCGTCGATGACCTCAAGCGGGCCGAACTGAAGGACTACACCTACGAGCTGCTCTTCGAGCTCTACGACAACGAGGTGGAGTACACCCAAGATCTCTACGACGAAGTCGGGCTGACCGAAGATGTCAAGAAGTTCCTGCGCTACAACGCCAACAAAGCGTTGATGAACCTCGGCTACGAGGCGCTGTTCCCCCGTGACGAGACCGACGTGAACCCGGCGATCCTCTCCGCGCTATCACCCAACGCCGACGAGAACCACGACTTCTTCTCCGGCTCAGGATCGTCCTACGTGATCGGCAAGGCCGTCGTCACCGAGGATGAAGACTGGGACTTCTAAGAGCGCTCGGCACGTCCAGGCGGCTCGCTGTGAACGGCTTATGAATTGTATGAATTGTGCAGCGCCACAGTGGCGCTGGTGACCCTTTAACCACGACACTGGTGGTGTGACGACCACCTCGTTTCTCAGTTCGGTGCTGCGGTGGCTAGAGGCCGGCTACCCCGACGGTGTTCCGGGGCCAGACCGGGTGCCGCTGCTGGCGCTGTTGCGCAGCACACCGTTGACCGAGGATCAGATCAAAGAGGTGGTGCACAATATCACCGCGACGAGGTCCACGGCGCTGGCCGACGGCCAGATCGACCAGGACGAGATCGCCGAGTTCATCTCGGACATGACCCACTACGACGCCGGCCCGGAAAACATCAGGCGGGTGGCCGCCACCCTCGCCGCAGCCGGCTGGCCGCTGGCGGGCGTCGACCTTCGCCAGGCTGAGCGCGGCGGGGATGCGGGCCGTGCAACGGCCGGCTGAAGAAGCGGGCAATCAGGCCCAGCCTCAGGCGGCTTGGAGGGTTGACGTGTCGATGACGAAGCGGTAGCGCACGTCGCTGGCCAGCACCCGCTCGTAGGCTTCGTTGATGTAATCCGGTTCGATTAGTTCGATTTCGGGCGTTACGCCGTGCTCGGCGCAGAAGTTCAGCATGTCCTGGGTCTCAGCGATCCCACCGATGTTCGACCCGGCCAGGCTGCGTCGCATCAGCGCCAGCGCGAACGCTGGCACCGCCATTGGGTGCTCGGGTATGCCGAGTTCGACGAGCGTGCCGTCGACGTCGAGCAGCTTCAGATACTCGCCGAGGTCCAGGTTCACCGAAACCGTGTTGACGATCAGGTCGAAGCCGTTGCGCAGCTTTTTGAAAGTATCGGGATCGCTGGTGGCGTAGTAATGGCTGGCGCCCAGGCGCAGGCCGTCTTCCATCTTCTTCAGCGATTGCGACAGCACCGTCACATCGGCACCCATCGCCTTGCCCAGCTTGACGCCCATGTGCCCGAGCCCGCCCAGGCCGATCACCGCGACCCGCTTGCCGGGCCCGGCATTCCAATGCCGCAGCGGTGAATACAGCGTGATACCCGCGCACAGCAGCGGCGCCGCGGCGTCCAGCGGCAGCGCGTCTGGTATGCGCAGCACATAGTTTTCGTCGACGACGATTGCGCCGCTATAGCCACCGTAGGTCGGCTGGCCGTCCTTACCAATGCCGTTGTAGGTCGTCGTCATCCCGGGCCTGCAGTACTGCTCCAGCCCGGCAAGACAGCTGCTGCATTCGCGGCAGGAGTCGACGAAACAGCCCACCCCGACACGGTCGCCCACCTTGTGCTTGGTGACTTCAGAACCCACGGCGGTCACCACTCCGGCGATCTCGTGGCCCGGAACCACCGGGTAATTCGGTTGACCCCACTGAGCTTTGACGGTGTGGATGTCCGAGTGGCAGATCCCGGCGAACTCGATCTCGATCACCACGTCGTGCGGACCGGGGTCGCGACGGCTGATCGTGGTTTTGGTCAGGGGCTCGGTTGACGACGTGACGGCGTACGCGGAAACAGTGCTCATGACAAACCTCTTGAGTGCGCGTGTCTCAGCATCAGATTCTAGGGGGACGCTAAGAAGAATAGCCTAGGTAATCTATTTATTTGTTCCGGTGAGGGCAACGTCACAGGCCTGGGGCGCGGAAAGCGCCGTTGAAGCCCAGCCGCTCGTAGCGCACCAGTCCTGCCCGCTGGTAAGGGTCGGCGGCGATGAGCTTCTCGGCCTGCTCGACACTGATATCGCCGGTGATGAGCACGGCGCCGTTCTGCGATTCTTGGCGGCCGGCCAACACGATGCGGCCCGCCTGGACTTCGTCTTTCAGCCACGCGATGTGCGCGGGTCGGGTCTGCTCGATGACATCGAGGGGCTGCAGGTAGCTCGAGGTCAGCACGTGAAACACAACCGAAGATTAGACCGGCGATCAGTTGATCGGGGCGTTGACCCAGCGCAGGTCGTCGACAATCCCGCGAGCCGCGACCAAGCCCTGCCCGGTCTGCCACACCTCGTTGTTGACGACGAAGACCCGGTTGTCGCGGTTGGCGGAGAGCTTGCGCCATGGGTCGCTGTCGAAGATGGTGGGGGCGCGCTCTTTGGCGGCCGGTGACGCGAACGACACGTAGACAATGTCGGCGTCAGCCGCGGAGAAATCCGGTGCACGCGCCAGATCGGTATTCGTGGTGCCGATTTCGACGTACGGCTTGTCGGTGAACCGCTGCGACGCCGGCCGGTCCACGCCGACCGAGGTCAGCACGCTGGCCGGAAAGTTGTTGGCCCCGTATACCCGCATGGTGTCCGTGGTGAGCTGGACAATCGACGCTTGGTAGTGGGCTGCGTCGTGCGCGGCGCCGGCCTGGGTGGCGTGCTGGGAAAAGTCGTGGACCAGTGCGTCAGCGGCGGCGTTACGTGCCGTCGCGGCGCCGACACCACGCAGATTGTCCTCCCAGGCCGCGCCTGGCGCCGCGGTGAACATGGTTGGGGCGATCGCCGCCAGCGCCGGATACAACTCCGGCGTCAACCCGACCGAGCCCAGGATGAGATCGGGGTGAGCCGCCGCAATACCGGCCAGGTCGGGCGAGCTGCGGGTGCCGACCGCGGGCAACTTGTAAACGATGGTGCCCAGGTAGGAGGGCTGACTCGAGGAGCCGTCCGGCAATGCGGCGGCGACGACCCGGGATTGCAGGCCCAAAGCGCACAGGGCGTCGAGCTGATCACCGGCGAGCACCACAATGCGCTGCGGATCCGCCCGCACCTCGGCCACGTCGGGGTTCACTCCCGCCGCGTTGTGGGCCGGCCGCGTTGGCGGCCCCGGATCGGCCCCGGCCGGTTGCGGAGCGCACGACTCGTCGGGCTTGCGCTGGTTGCCCAATACCCCCGCCCCGGCGATTTGGGTGGTGCTGGTGATCACCGATCGGGTGGTCGGGCCAGCCCCGGGCGCCGCAGGTCTGCATCCGGTGCACACCGTCAATATCGCCGTCGTCGCCGCGGCTGCGACCACCACAGGTCGCATCCCGCTGAACAGCACGGGTCCGACGGTAACATCGGCCAGTCGGGCGAAGCGGTCGGCGGCCATTCGCGAGGCGATTACGACGGTTTGTAGGACTGGGGCCGCGGTCGACCCGATCGAAGGTTAGGATTCCACTGAAGACCCCACCGATGGCCTGCCTGGGATCGATGTTTGGAGGAGCTCTTGACCGCCGAAGCGCCCCCGCTGGGAGAACTTGAGGCCAGCCGTCCGTTCCCACCCCGGACGGGTCCCAAAGGCAACCTGGTCTACAAACTGATCACCACCACCGATCACAAGATGATCGGCATCATGTACTGCGTCGCCTGCTTCGTCTTTTTCTTCACCGGCGGCCTGATGGCGCTGCTCATGCGCGCCGAACTGGCCGCGCCGGGCCTGCAGTTCCTGTCGAACGAGCAATACAACCAGCTGTTCACCATGCACGGCACGATCATGCTGCTGTTTTACGCCACCCCGATCGTGTTCGGCTTCGCCAATCTGGTGCTGCCGCTGCAGATCGGCGCGCCCGACGTGGCGTTCCCGCGGCTCAACGCCCTCTCGTTGTGGCTGTTTGTGTTCGGCGCCACAATCGCGACGGCCGGCTTCATCACCCCGGGTGGGGCGGCCGACTTCGGCTGGACCGCCTATACCCCGTTGACCAACGCCGTCCATTCACCCGGCGTCGGCGGCGACCTGTGGATCCTGGGTTTGGCCGTCGCGGGTCTGGGCACCATCCTGGGCGCGGTCAACATGATCACCACGGTGGTCTGCATGCGCGCACCCGGGATGACGATGTTCCGGATGCCGATCTTTACCTGGAACATCCTGGTCACGAGCATCCTCATACTGTTGGCGTTCCCGATTCTGACCGCCGCGCTGTTCGGGCTGGCCGCCGACCGGCACCTGGGCGCCCACGTCTACGACGCGGCCAACGGTGGAGTCCTGTTGTGGCAGCACCTGTTCTGGTTCTTCGGCCACCCCGAGGTCTACATCATCGCCCTGCCGTTCTTCGGCATCGTCACCGAGATCTTCCCGGTGTTTTCCCGCAAACCGATCTTCGGCTACACCACCCTGGTCTACGCGACGTTGTCGATCGCCGCCTTGTCGGTGGCGGTGTGGGCGCACCACATGTTCGCCACCGGAGCCGTTCTGCTGCCGTTCTTTTCGTTCATGACGTATCTGATCGCGGTGCCCACCGGGATCAAGTTCTTCAACTGGATCGGCACCATGTGGAAGGGCCAGTTGACCTTTGAGACGCCAATGTTGTTCGCGGTCGGCTTCATGGTCACCTTCCTGCTGGGTGGTCTGACCGGTGTGCTGCTGGCCAGCCCGCCGCTGGACTTCCACGTCACCGACACCTATTTCGTGGTCGCGCACTTCCACTACGTGCTGTTCGGCACCATCGTGTTCTCCACTTTCGCCGGTATTTATTTCTGGTTTCCGAAGATGACCGGCCGCCTGCTCGACGAGCGGTTGGGCAAGCTGCACTTCTGGTTGACGCTCATCGGGTTTCATACCACGTTTTTGGTGCAGCACTGGCTCGGCGATATGGGGATGCCGCGCCGCTATGCCGATTACCTGCCCAGCGACGGCTTCCAGCCGCTCAACGTGGTCTCGACGACCGGGGCGTTCATCCTGGGCGCGTCGATGCTTCCGTTCGTGTGGAACGTGTTCAAGAGCTGGCGCTACGGCGAACCGGTCACCGTCGACGACCCGTGGGGCTACGGCAACTCGCTGGAGTGGGCGACCAGCTGCCCCCCGCCGCGGCACAACTTCACCGAGCTGCCCCGGATCCGCTCGGAGCGCCCGGCGTTCGAGTTGCACTATCCCCACATGGTGGAACGACTGCGCGCCGAGGCGCACGTCGGCCGCAACCACACCGAAGAGCTCGCGGAGGTGCGTTCGACCTGATGGGGGTCCCCACGTGCGCTGGCGCCGGCTGAGCAGCAGCGGGTGAATACACCCCGCAAGGTGTCGGCGTTGATCACCGTCACCGGTGTCGATCGGCCAGGTGTGACGTCGGCGCTTTTCAAGGTGCTCTCGGGCCGCAAGGTCGAGCTGCTCAATGTCGAACAGGTAGTGATCCGGGGCCGGCTCACGCTCGGTGTGCTGGTGTCGGCCGCGCTGGACGCGGACGGGGGTAGGGCGCTGCGCGCCGAAGTCAAAACGGCCATCCACAAAATGGGTTTGGACGTCACCATCGAGCGCAGCGACGACCTGCCGATCATCAGGGAACCGTCGACGCACACCATCGTGGTGCTGGGCCGGCCGATCACTGCCGACGCGTTCGGCGCGGTGGCCCGGGAGGTGGCCGCACTCGGCGCCAACATCGACCTCATCCGCGGCGTCTCCGACTATCCGGTGACTGGCCTGGAGTTGCGGGTCTCGGTGCCGCCGGGCGTCGGTAGCCAGCTGCAGGCCGCCTTGACGCGGGTGGCCGCCGACGAGAGAGTCGACGTCGCGCTCGAAGATTACAGCCTGGAGCGACGTGCCAAACGGCTGATCGTCTTTGACGTCGACTCGACCTTGGTTCAGGGCGAAGTCATCGAGATGCTGGCGGCCCGGGTAGGCGCCCAAGACGCGGTCGCCGCGATCACTGAAAAGGCGATGCGCGGCGAGCTGGATTTCACCGCGGCGCTGCGGCAGCGGGTGGCCACCCTGGCGGGCCTGCCCGCCGAGGTGCTCGACGAGGTCGCCGCCCAGCTGGAACTGACTCCGGGCGCCCAAACCACGCTGCGCACGCTGCGGCGGCTGGGTTTTCGCGTAGGCGTGGTTTCCGGAGGCTTCCGCCAGATCATCGAACCGCTCGCGGACGAGCTGATGCTGGACTTCGTGGCCGCCAATGAGCTCGAGATCGTCGACGGCAAACTCAGCGGCCGGGTAGTCGGCCCGATCATCGATCGGGCCGGCAAGGCCAAGGCGCTCCGCGGCTTCGCACACCATGCCGGGGTGCCGATGGAGCAGACCGTCGCGGTCGGTGACGGCGCCAACGATATCGACATGCTGGCCGCCGCCGGTCTGGGAGTGGCGTTCAACGCCAAGCCGGCGCTGCGCGAGGTCGCCGACGCGTCGTTGAGCTATCCGTACCTGGACACCGTGCTGTTCCTCCTCGGCGTGACGCGTAGTGAGATCGAGGCCGCAGACGCGGTGGACGGTGTGTTGCGGCGGGTCGAGATCCCCCCTGAGTAGGTGGTCCGGGTGGGGTCCGGCGAACACCGCCGTCGGACGACCCGGCAGGTGTTGGAGCGTCGCGGTACGGCACGATGGTCGGGTGCCCGAAACTGGAAGCGACGCAGTCGACCCCGATCTGTTGATCGACTTCAGGAATGTGTCGCTGCGCCGCGATGGGCGGGTTTTGGTTGGGCCGGTGGATTGGGCAGTCGAACTCGACGAACGGTGGGTGATCGTCGGCCCCAACGGGGCCGGCAAGACGTCGCTGCTGCGCATCGCCGCGGCGGCTGAGCACCCGTCGTCGGGGGTCGCCTACGTGCTCGGTGAGCGGCTGGGCCGGGTCGACATGTCCGAGCTGCGCGCCCGGGTTGGGCTGAGTTCGTCAGTGCTGGCGCAACGGGTACCCGGCGACGAAGTGGTGCGCAACCTGGTCGTTTCGGCCAGCTATGCGGTGCTGGGCCGCTGGCGGGAACGTTACGAAGACGTCGACTACACCCGCGCGATCGACATGCTGGAAAATCTGGGCGCCGAGCACCTGGCCGACCGCATCTACGAGACCCTGTCTGAAGGCGAGCGCAAGCGGGTGCTGATCGCGCGCGCGTTGATGACGGACCCGGAGCTGCTGCTGCTTGATGAACCGGCCGCCGGCCTGGACCTGGGCGGGCGCGAGGAGTTGGGGGCGCGGCTGGCCGATCTGGCCGCTGACCCCGACGCCCCGGCGCTCGTGCTGGTCACCCACCACGTCGAGGAGATTCCGCTCGGCTTTAGCCACTGCATGCTGTTGTCGGACGGCCGGGTCGTCGCCGCCGGTTTGCTGCCCGACGTGTTGACCGCCGAGAACCTGTCGACGGCGTTCGGCCAGTCCATTGCCGTGGACGTCATCGACGGGCGCTACTTCGCCCGGCGCGCTCGCACCCGCGCGGCCCACACGAGGCGCCCATGACCTCGCCGACCGAGGACGCCCCGCTGACACCACGGCCAGCTGCGACCGTCATGCTGGTCCGCGACACCGCCGACGGCGTCGCGGTCTTCCTGATGCGGCGACACTCAGCGATGGAGTTCGCCGCCGGCGTGGTGGTGTTTCCCGGCGGCGGCGTCGACGACCGCGACCGCAACGCCGACATCGCCTGGACCGGGCCGGCGCCGACGTGGTGGGCGCAGCGATTCGGCATCCAAACCGACCTCGCCGACGCGCTGGTGTGCGCCGCGGCCCGGGAGACCTTCGAGGAAACGGGGGTGCTGTTCGCCGGGCCGGCCGACGACCCGCACGGCATCGTCAGCGACGCCTCGGTGTACCGCGAATCTCGGCTCGCCTTGGCCGACAGGACGCTGTCGTTCGCGGACTTCCTGCGCCGCGAAAACCTGGTGCTGCGCGCCGATCTGCTGCGGCCGTGGGCGAACTGGGTGACCCCAGAGGCCGAACGCACCCGCCGTTACGACACCTACTTCTTCGTCGCAGCGCTGCCCGAAGGCCAGCGCGCCGACGGTGAGAACACCGAATCCGATCGCGCCGGATGGACGACGCCACAGGCCGCCATCGATGACTTCGCGGCCGCCCGCAGCTTCCTGCTGCCGCCGACCTGGTCGCAGCTGGACTCACTGGCCGGCCACACCGTCGCTGATGTTTTGGCGGTGGAGCGCCAGATCGTCACTGTGCAACCGGAACTGTCGGCCAACGGTGACAACTGGGAGATCGAGTTCTTCGACTCCGGCCGCTACAACCAGGCGCGTCGCCAGCGATGGTTATGACGGAATTCGTCAGTGTTCACTCGTCGGCAGGCCATCCCGGGGTCGCCACCCTGGTGTTGTCGCGACCGCCCACCAACGCGATGACCCGCCAGGTCTACCGGGAGATCGCGGCAGCGGCCGCCGAGCTGGGGCGCCGCGATGACATCGCCGCGGTGATCCTGTTCGGAGGCCACGAGATCTTTTCCGCCGGCGACGACATGCCGCAGTTGCGGACACTGAGCACACCGGAGGCCGAGACCTGGGCACGGGTCCGCCACGATGCCGTGCAAGCCGTGGCGACGATCCCGAAGCCGACCGTCGCCGCGATCACCGGGTACGCGCTGGGCGCCGGCCTCACGGTGGCGCTGGCCGCCGACTGGCGGGTCGGCGGCGACAACGCGAAGTTCGGCGCGACCGAGATCCTGGCGGGGCTGATTCCCGGCGGCGGCGGAATGGCTCGGCTGACCCGCGCGATCGGAGCCAGCAAGGCCAAGGAGCTGGTGTTCAGCGGGCGTTTCTTCGACGCCGAGGAGGCGCTGGCGCTGGGCCTGATCGACGACATCGCGGCCCCCGACGACGTATACGACACCGCCGTGGCGTGGTCGCGCCGCTTCGTCGGCAGCCCGCCGGAGGCGCTCGCCGCCGCCAAGGCCGGTATCAACGACGTCTTCGAACTGACTTCGGCCGAGCGGCTCGCCGCCGAACGCCGCCGCTATGTTGAGGTGTTCGCCGCTGCCTTCGACCGGGCAGCCGGTCGCTAATCTACTGGCCCCCGGTTGATAGGGGCTGTAGCCGCCGTAAAAGGCCTGCCGGGTGTGCGAGCCGGCAGAAATCTTAACCGGAGTCCTGGCCGACGATCGCGTTGATCTGGCTGGCTCATATCTATGAAGCGCACAGCTAATATTGCTAATATTAATATGATTTGGCTCACATCGGCTAAAGGGTGATACTGATGCCGAATCCACGCCAGGACCGGTTCGCGCGTCCATTGCTGAGGAAGCGATTCCGCCACGTTGCCGCCGCGCTGCTGTCGACGGCCCTGCTGTTCATCGGACCGGCAGCGGCCTGGGCCGAGGAGTCGATCGTAATAGACTTCGTGCGGCACGGGCAGACTCCAGACAACGTCGCGGACATAATCTCCACGTCGGTGCCCGGAGGTGAACTCACTCAGACTGGCCAGGAAGAGGCGCAGGCCGTCGCCAACGTACTCGCCCCCCTGCAGCCCGTCGGGATCTATGCGTCGGAATTGATCAGGACGCAGGAGACCGCAGCGCCGTTGGCTACGTTGCTGGATCTGCCGGTGCAGGTATTGCCCGGGCTCAACGAGATTGGCGCCGGCATTTACAATGGCTACCCGACGGACAGCCTCGCGGGCATCCTGTGGGAACTGCCCCCGGTTGCGTGGGTGCTCGGATTAGACTTCGTGCCGATCCCGGGCTCCACCGACCCTAACGGAATGGCGTTCGACGAAAGCTTTAGCGCCGCCGTTCAAGCGATCTACGACAACACCGTCAGCGTCGCGAGCGTGAACGGCAACCCGACCGATGTAGCGTTTTCAAGCGAAGGGGCGATCGCTACCTGGACGCTGATGAACGTCAACAACCCCGATTTCCTACTCGTCCTCACGCAGTGGCTCGACACGGGCCAGCTGCTGCCCAACACAGGCATTGTCGCGGTCGAGGGCGATCCCCAGGACGGCTGGACGCTGGTCAGCTGGAATGGGGAGCCCGTCCCCCCGGCGTCATTGCCGACGGAGCTGTTCGTCGACGCGCGTGATCTGATCGAGGCGCCGCAATTGGCCGGCTACAACATTCACGAGGCTCTTCTCACCGGCGATCCGACGACGATCGTGAATGCGATTCAGGAGGGTGTCGACAACGTCGGCACGGCGACGCTCCATTTCCCCGTCGCGGTGATCAGTGACATCGTCGATGCTGTGCTCGGCACGTCGAGCGCCTCCACGGTTGCTGACACGTCCACCGACATCCAGAACGCAGCCGCAAATCTGGGTACGGAACTCAATCTCGGCACTCTGCCGGGCGGCTTCAGCCTCGACGCTCCGTTCAGTGGTTTCAACCTGGGTGACCTGTCGGCCGACCTGGCCAACCTGTTCCCCACGATAGCGACCGGGTTGGGCGGACTACTGCCGGGCGAGTTGGGCGCGACGGTCGTCGAATCCCTCGTGTCGTCCCTCGCGTTGTTGTGACCTGAGTCCCGCCCGCGTCGTCACGGTGCGTGGTCGCCGGGGCGCAGCGGTCGTTGCGTCGCCGAGCGGGACGGCCGATAGGCTGGCTTACCGTGAGGAGTACCGATCCGGCGCCGCAGCCGCACGCCACGGCCGAACAGGTGGCGGCTGCCCTCCACGACAGCAAACTCGCCCAGGTGCTCTACCACGACTGGGAGGCGGAGAACTACGACGAGAAGTGGTCGATCTCCTACGACAAACGCTGCGTCGACTATGCGCGCGGGCGGTTCGACGCCATTCTCCCCGATAACGAGATCCGTGACCTGCCGTACCACCGCGCTCTCGAATTAGGTTGCGGCACTGGCTTTTTCCTGCTCAACCTGATACAATCCGGGGTGGCGCGGCGCGGGTCGGTCACCGACTTGTCACCCGGCATGGTCAAGGTCGCCGTCTGCAACGGGCAGTCGCTCGGCTTGGATATCGACGGCCGGGTCGCCGACGCTGAGGGCATCCCCTACGACGACAACACTTTCGATCTGGTGGTCGGACATGCTGTGCTGCACCACATTCCCGATGTCGAGCGTTCGCTGCGTGAGGCGATCCGGGTGCTGCAGCCGGGCGGCCGGTTCGTGTTCGCCGGCGAGCCGACTATCGTCGGCGACCGTTACGCCCGCGCGCTGTCCACACTGACCTGGCGGATCACCACCAACGCCACCAAGTTGCCCGGCCTCACCGGCTGGCGGCGTCCGCAGGCCGAACTTGACGAATCCTCGCGCGCTGCAGCGCTGGAAGCTCTCGTCGACCTGCACACGTTTTCACCGCAGGATCTGGAGCGGATGGCGACCAACGCCGGCGCGGTTAAGGTCGCGACCACGACCGAGGAGTTCACCGCCGCGATGCTGGGCTGGCCGCTTCGCACGTTTGAAGCGGCGGTGCCGCCCGGCCGGCTCGGCTGGGGGTGGGCGAGGTTCGCGTTCACCGGTTGGAAGACCCTGAGCTGGGTGGACGCCAACGTGTGGCGTCACCTGGTGCCGAAGGGCTGGTTTTACAATGTCGTGCTCACCGGGGTTAAGCCGTCCTGACTGTCGGCCTCAACTTCAGCACGGGCGACGTCAGCTACCTGCGGTCGGAATCGGGTGCCGCGGCCCTGCGAGCGGTCGGCGAATTCGCGCTGACGAACACCCGCCGGGTCGCCGATATCGCCGCGGTACGAGCGCGCTTCGGCGACCGAACGCCCGTACTGGTGGAGACCACGCTGCTGCGGCGCCGGGCCGTCGCCAAACTGGCCGAGCTGGGCGACGTGTCGAACTGGCTGTTCACCGACGAGGCGTTGCAGCAAGCCAGCGCCGCGCCGGTGGCCATGCACCGGGCGCGGCGGCTCGCCGACGCCGTGGTGCACGATGCGACCTGCTCCATCGGCACTGAGCTGGCCGCGCTGCGCTGTTCGGCCGCCCGGGTGGTGGGCAGCGATATCGACCCGGTGCGGCTGGCGATGGCGCGCCACAACCTGGGCGCCGCTACCGATCTGTGTCGCGCCGACGCGCTGCATCCGGTGACCCGCAACACGGCCGTCGTCGTTGATCCCGTGCGCCGCAGTGGCGGCCGGCGACGCTTCGCCCCGCGCGACTACCAGCCGGGTCTGGACCAGTTACTGGACGTCTATCGTCGTCGAGACCTCGTCGTAAAGTGCGCTCCCGGAATCGATTTCGATCAAGTTCGTAGTCTCGGTTTCGACGGCGAAATCGAGGTGACCTCCTATCGCGGCTCGGTCCGAGAAGCGTGCCTGTGGTCGGCGGGGTTCGCGGAGCCGGGGGTGCGCCGCAGGGCAAGCCTTCTTGATCGCAGCGAACAGATCACCGACGCCGAGCCGGATGACTGCCCGGTGCGCCCCGTGGGGCGATGGATCATCGAACCCGACGGCGCCGTGGTACGGGCGGGCCTGGTCCGCCACTACGGTGCGCGGCACGGGCTGTGGCAGCTCGACCCCGACATCGCATACCTGTCCGCTGACCTGCTGCCGCCGGCGGTGCGCGGCTTCGAGGTTCTCGAGCGGCTCACTTTCAACGAGAGGCGGCTCCGTCAGGCACTGTCCGCGCTCGACTGCGGATCTCTGGAGATCCTGGTGCGCGGTGTCGAGGTTGATCCCGACGCCCTGCGGCGACGGCTGCGACCGCGCGGCAGCCGGCCCCTGTCGGTGGTCATCGCCCGCATCGGCGCTGGCTCCGCGAGCACTGCGATGGCGTTCGTTTGCCGTTCCTCCCGGTAGGGCCCGGGTAGGCTGGCGGCTGTTACTTTCGGGGCATCCGCCCCGTTTTTCGTCTGCGAGGACAGTTCGACGATGCGTAATCTGATGGCCGCCGCGATGCTGGCTGGTGCGGTCTTGGTGGGTTGGCCGGGTGGGCCGGCGGTGGCTGCGCCATCGGCCTGTGCCAGCTTGGGCGGCACCATCGACAGCGGCCGGATGTGTCAGGTGCACGCCTCGAATCCCGCCTACACGCTCAACATGTCGTTTCCGGTCGATTACCCCGACCAGCAGGCGCTGACCGATTACCTGACCCAGAACCGTGACGGGTTCGTCAACGTCGCGCAAACGCCAGGAACGCGCGATCTGCCCTACCAGATGGACGTTACCTCCGACCAGTACCGCTCCGGCCAACCGCCGCGCGGCACCCGAAGCGTGGTGCTCAAGGTCTTCGAGGACCTCGGCGGGCCACGTCCGTCCACCTCCTACAAGGGTTTCAACTACGACCTCGACCCGCCGCACCCCGTCACATTCGACACGCTCTTCGCGCCCGGCAGCAAACCGCTGGACGCGATTTACCCGATCGTCCAGCGCGAACTGGGACGTCAGACCGGGCTGGGTGCCACGATAGTGCCCGGTGCCGGCCTCGACCCGTCCCACTACCAGAACTTCGCCATCACCGACGACGAGCTGATCTTCTACTTCGCACCGGGCGAACTGCTCCCGCCATTTGCCGGTGCCACCCAGGTACGCGTGCCGCGCAACGCCATCCCGCCGCTGACGGTGTAAGCCCGCTACGGCGCGAAGCCGTAGACCTGACCGTCACTGGTGGCGGTCACCACGCGGCGATCGTGGCCCACCGACACCCCGACCGGATATCCGGTGGCCTCCGGCAGCGGATAGCCGTTGATCGTGTGGCCGTTGGCCGGATCAAAGACCAGCAACGACAACCCG
The DNA here is from genome assembly GCA_035625875.1 of Mycobacterium sp. Taxonomy (GTDB): domain Bacteria; phylum Actinomycetota; class Actinomycetes; order Mycobacteriales; family Mycobacteriaceae; genus Mycobacterium. The sequence continues at coordinate 27,461 of DASPOT010000089.1, forward strand.
CGCGCGCCTGGCCCAAGTGCGCCGCTGACCACGGTGTAGCCGACGCCGGGGCCGGCCAGGCTCGATGTCGACAGCGGGCTGACGTCATCGCGGCGCCAGACCTGCTCACCGTGATCACCGGCGTCCTTGAACGCGGCCAGTCGAGTATCGGGCCCGCCGCCGGACACGATCAGTCCGTCCGGGGTCACCGCGGGCGGCGTTTGCGCCAGGAATTTCAGCGGCACAGACCATTTCGGTTTCCCGTCGGCGGCGCGAAGCGCCCATAGCCGTTCGTCTCGGCCACTGATGTAGACGGTCGATCCGTCGGCGGACAACACCGGGCTGGCCAGCACACCGGCGCCCACCTCGTCGCTGGACCATTCGCGGGTCAGCAGCGGGACCTGCCCCGGGTGGTACTTCAGTCCGACGAGCACGGACGCCTTAGCGCCGGGCTCCCACAGGCCCACCACCGCCATTCCGCTCGCCGTCGCAAACGCCGGGGCGGCGGCGACCGGGCAGCTCGGCCGGGCCGGCGCGCAATCGGATAGTCCGCGCGTCGAATCGGTCGGGTCGACGCCGTCGACCAGGTCCAGCGGACTGCCGACCACGGTGCCGCGGTGCGCGTCGAAAACCAGGACCTGACCCAGGTGGGTGACCACTAGCAGTTGGCCGTGATCGAGAATCCTTGGGGTGGAAGGCATCCCGATCACCGGTGCTCGCCAGCGGGTCCACTGCGTGCGCGGAAAGGAGATGATCGCGCCCGGCTCACCGACGTAGAGGTTATCGAAGCCGTCGAACAATGGACCGGCGAAGCCGCCGCCCTGCATCAACCGGACACACCAGCGCTGACGGCCGTTGTCGTTGTTTTCCCACTCCATCAGCGAGCAACCGCCCGGCGTCTGCGCGTTCAGCGCGAGCCAGCCGCGCGACCCGAGAGCCGGTCCGGCCGCTAGGCCACCCTTGACCGAGCGAGTCCACTGCAAGGTCAGTGTGGTGGCGCCGGCCATCGGGGTGTAGCTGCTGTTAGATGCGTCGCCGTATTGCGCCGGCCAGCCTTGCGCGGGCGCTGCCTCGACCCACGAGTCCGTGTTGCCGCAGCCGCCGAGTCCGACCGCCACAATCGCCGCCGCCGATATCGAGCGCCGCAGCGTGCAGCGGGGATGTCGCCAAAACACGGTGCTATCCCAAATCCTTCCGGAACGCGGCGCGGCGCCGACGAGCATCGGCGGCGGTCGAGTCCACGTGAGAGTAACCGGTGCCCGCTCGCGTAGGCTGTCCGGCCATGACGACCATGTGGGGGGCACCGCTGCATCGCCGCTGGCGAGGATCCAAGCTGCGGGACCAGCGCCAGGCCAAGTTCCTCACCCTGGCGTCGCTGAAGTGGGTGCTGGCCCACCGCGCGTACACCCCGTGGTATCTGGTTCGCTACTGGAGGCTGTTGAAGTTCAAGCTGGCCAACCCGCACATCATCACCCGCGGCATGGTGTTCCTCGGTAAGGATGTGGAGATTCACTGCACGCCGGAACTGGCGCAGCTGGAGATCGGCCGGTGGGTGCACATCGGGGACAAGAACACGCTCCGCGCGCACGAGGGCTCACTGCGGTTCGGCGACAAGGTGGTGCTCGGCCGGGACAACGTCATCAACACCTACCTCGACATCGAGATCGGCGATTCGGTGCTGATGGCGGACTGGTGCTATGTCTGCGATTTCGACCACCGGATGGGTGACATCACGATGCCGATCAAAGACCAGGGCATCGTCAAAACCCCGGTCCGCATCGGGCCGGACACCTGGATCGCGGCGAAGGTGACGATCCTGCGCGGCACCACTATCGGCCGGGGCTGCGTACTGGGGTCGCACGCCGTCGTCAAGGGCAACGTGCCGGACTACTCGATCGCGGTCGGTGCGCCGGCCAAGGTGGTCAAGAACCGGCAACTGGCTTGGGATACATCGGCCGCGCAACGCGCCGAGCTGGCCGCGGCGCTCGCCGACATCGAACGCAAAAAGGCGGCCCGCTAAGTCCCAGCCGAGCTCGCGGCGTCGGCTGCGAGCGACCGCATCAGCGGGGCAGGATGGGCTAGTGGCCGCTGTGTTGTGGTTTCGCCGCGACATCCGGCTGCGTGATCATCCGTCGCTGCTGGCCGCGGCCGCCGAGACTGGCGAGGTACTCGCGTGCTTCGTGCTTGATCCGCGTCTGGAGGCGTCGCCGGCTCGACGGCGACTGCAGTTCCTGTGCGACTCGCTGCGGCAACTGCATGATGACCTGGACAGCCGGCTGCTTGTGATGCGCGGGCTGCCCGAAGAACTTATTCCTCTGATTGCCAAGGAAATCGACGCGTCGTCGGTGCATGTATCGGACGATTTCACGCCGTTCGGCCGGCGTCGCGACCAACGGGTGCGCGCGGCGTTGGGCGGGCTGCCGCTGGTGGCGACCGGATCGCCGTATTTGGTGTCACCTGTGCGCAGCACCAAGGACGACGGCACCCCGTACAAGGTGTTCACGCCGTTCTTCCGGAAATGGCAGGAGATGGGGTGGCGCTCGGCGGCGCGATCCGGCCCCGAGTCGGCGCGGTGGATCGATCCCGCACAGACAGCTCTTCGGCCATCCGAGATTCCCGACCCGGGCGCGCGGTTGGAGCTGGCCGCCGGCGAGGCGGCGGCGCTGCGCCAATGGCGGTCGTTCGTCGCAGACGGGTTGGACCGCTATGTCGAAAACCGCAACCGGCCAGACCTTGACGGCACCAGTCGGATGTCGGCTCACTTGAAGTTCGGCACCATCCACCCGCGGACCATGGTCGCCGATCTGGATCCGCGCCATAGCGGTGCACGGGCATACTTGCGGCAGTTGGCGTTTCGTGACTTCTATGCTGCGGTCTTGCACTACTGGCCGGATAGCGCCTGGTGGAACTGGAACCGGGATTTCGACGCCATCGAGACCGATACCGGAGCTGATGCGGGACGGGTGTTCAACGCGTGGAAAGCCGGTGAGACCGGATTCCCGATCGTCGACGCGGGGATGCGTCAACTGCGGGAAACCGGCTTCATGCCCAACCGGGTGCGGATGATCGTCGCATCGTTCTTGGTCAAAGATCTGCACCTGCCCTGGCAATGGGGGGCGCGCTGGTTTTTAGAGCAGCTGGTCGACGGCGACATGGCCAACAATCAGCACGGCTGGCAGTGGTGCGCGGGCAGCGGCACCGATGCCGCGCCCTACTTCCGGGTGTTCAACCCGGCGACGCAGGGCGAGAAGTTTGACCCCGCAGGCGATTACGTTCGGCGCTGGGTTCCCGAGTTGGCTAGCGTCGATGACGTCGACCTGTGGAATGGCCACCGGCCACCGGGATACCCGCCACCGATTGTCGACCACGCTGTGGAGCGCGCCGAGGCGCTGCGGCGCTATCGGAGCATCGGAAGGTAGGCCACCAGATACGTCGACCGATCAGCGTGAACAGCGCAGGAATCACCAGGGTGCGAACGACGAAGGTGTCCAGCAGGATGCCGAGTCCGACGATGATGCCCAGCTGAGCCAATACGATCAGTGGCAGCACACCCAGCACGCAGAACACTGCGGCCAACACGATGCCGGCGCTGGTGATGACGCCGCCGGTGGCCGAAACAGCCCGCACCATCCCGTCGCGCGTGCCGTGTTGGGGCGTCTCCTCACGGGCGCGGGTGACCAGGAAGATGGTGTAGTCGACGCCCAGCGCCACCAGGAACAAGAACGCGAACAGCGGTGTGGTGTTGTCCAGCGCCGGAAAACCGAACACGTGGATGCTGGCCCAGCCGCCGAGACCCAGCGCCGCGAACGCGCTCAGCAGGGTGGCGGCGACCAAAACCGGAGACGCGAGCACGGCGCGCAGCAGCGCGTAGAGCACGACGAGGACCACGGCCAGAATTGCCGGGATCACGACCAGCCGGTCACGCGCGGCGGCGTCGCGGACATCGAGCGATTGGGCGTCCGAACCCCCGACCAGGGCCGCCGAATCCACCGATCTGACCGATTCCCGCAGTGCGGCAACGGTATTGAAGGCAGCAGCGGACGACGGAGCGGCGTCGATCACCACCGACCACTTTGTTAGTCCGGTGGGCGATTGGCCCGTGTCGGTGGCCGATACCACCCCGGGCGTCGACGTGATGGCCTGCTGCACCTGTGCCGCTCGCGCAGTGGAGGCGATGACGACGGTCGGGTCGGCGGCGCCGCCGGGGAAGTGCGCCGCCAGGGTGTCGAACCCTGTCACCGAGTCGGCGCGGATCCGGAACTGCTCGGTCTGCGACAACCCGATATGCGTACCAAGCAGACCGATAGTGGACATCGCCAGCACGGTGATCGCGACGGTGCAGACCGGGCCGGGCCGGGAGCCGAGGGCTCGGGCGACGCGGTGCCACGCTCCGGCCGGGTCGGGCCGCGCGGTCCCGGCTCGGGGGGTGAACGGCCAGAACACCCGTCTGCCGCACAGCGCCAGCAGCGGGGGCAATACGAGCAGCACGAACACCGCCGCGACGACCAGTCCGCACGCGGCACACGCCCCCAGGCTTCGGGTGCTCGGAATCACCGCCAGGATCAGGGTGAGCAGCGCCAACACGACGGTGGCATTGCTGGCCACGATCGCCGGCCCGGCGCCACGCACCGCCGCCCGCAGCGCGCTGCGGTGATCGGTGTGTTTGCGCAGCTCTTCCCGGTAGCGGGAAATCAGCAGCAGCGCGTAATTGGTGCCGGCTCCGAAGACCAGCACGCTGGTGATACCGGAGGTGGCGCCGTCAAATGCCAACCCGGTCGCTGCGGCGACCGCTGTCCCGACCGCGGTGGCGACCCGGTCGGCCAACCCGATCACCGTCAGCGGCACTAGCCACAGCATCGGTGAGCGGTAGGTGGTAATCAGCAGCAGGGCGACGACCAGGGCGGTCACCACAAGCAGAGTGACGTTGGCGCCGGAGAACGCATTGGCGATGTCGGCCCCGAATGCGGGCCCACCGGTGACGTGCGAGGTCAGTCGTGGGCGCAGACCATCGGCCGCAGCCGTCCGCAGGGCTTTCACCGCGTCGGTAAGCGCGAATCCGGATAGGTCGGTGCTCAATGAGACGGTAGCGATCGCTGCTTTGCCGTCGGCGGAGGCGATCAGCGGCGTCGGGGCGCCGGGAAGCGTCTCGGGCACCGCCTGCATGCGATCACGCGCCTCGTCGGCGCTAGCCAGGTCGGCAGACGTGAGCGGTGACCGGTCTGTCCGGGTGATCACCAGGATCGCCGACGCCCTGTCGCCATCTGGAAACTGACGAAGCGCCTCGGCAGCCCTCGCGGACTCCGAGGACGCGGGCACAAACACCGGCGACTGGCTGGCAGCACTATTGGCGCCGATCAGCGCCATGAAGACACCCGACAGTAGGGCAATCGCCACAGCCAGAACCCATGAACGGCGCCCGGTGACCGCGGCGGATACCCGCTCCCATATCACGCCTCCGAGCATTTCATCGATTTAAAGATTAAGCAATTTAACAAATTGTGCTGGCCGCGATATGCTCGAAGTCCGATGAATCCCGACCAGGGCGCCGATGAGCGCGCGCCGCTCGAAGCGCTGATCGCTGCCGACGCGCGTGCCCTCACCGCAGAATCCGACCAGATCGGCCGTCTCTTCGCGGCTATCCACCAGGTCCATCCCAGCGACTTTCGTGCGCTGCTGCACGTCCTCGTTGCCGAAACCGGCGGCGCGCCCCTTGCGGCGGGTGAGTTACGCGAGAAGATGGGCGTATCGGGGGCCGCGATCACCTACCTGGTGGAACGCATGATCGAGTCCGGTCACCTGCGGCGCGAATCCGACCCGGCGGATCGCCGCAAGGTCATCCTGCGCTACGCCGACCACGGCCGCGAAGTGGCCGGCGCGTTCTTCGCCCCGTTGGCGGGGCACACGCATGCCGCGATGGCTGACTTGTCCGATTCAGACCTGGCCGCGGCGCACCGGGTGTTCACCGCCCTGATCGACGCCATGCGGCGCTTTCAGGGCGAGCTCAAAGCACCGAGTCCATAGACACCACAACGACTGACGAATTGCCCTAGCCGAAGCCTGGGCAGCCCGTAACAGTCGAAATTTGTGCGAAGGAGATAGTCATGCTGGGATCGCTCTTGGCGGTAATTGGCCGGCTGGTCGAACTGGGCGGTTCTGTAGTGGGGGCACGCCATGGGACCGAGGAGCCGCACTACACCGTCGAGCAGCAAATCCCCGGTGCGGAGATCCGACGCTATGGCCCGCGAATCGCCGCCGAGACGGCAGTGGCGGCCAGCCAAGAGGCGGCGCGCAACGTAGGGTTCCGCCGCCTGGCCCGATACATTTTCGGGGCGAACCACGCCGCCGCCAAGATTGCGATGACGGCTCCGGTCGCGCAGCAGCCGAGCAGCGTGCGCGGCGAGAAGATCGCGATGACGG
>DASPOT010000090.1:0-4472 GCA_035625875.1 Mycobacterium sp.
GCGCCCACATGTTCTTGCGCATGCTGTCCTACTACATCAGCTGGCACATGAAACAGGCCCTGGCCCCAATCCTGTTCCAGGACAACGACAAACCCGCCGCCGCCGCCAAACGCTCCAACCCCGTCGGCCCGGCGCAACGCTCCAACGAAGCACTTGCCGAAGCCGCCCGCAAACGTGCCACCGACGACACCCCGGTGCACAGCTTCACCAGCCTGCTCGCCGATTTGGCCACCATCTGCGCCAACCAGGTTCAGCCCGCCGAAGACACGCCAGCCTTCACCAAAATCACCAGCCCCACCCCCGTGCAGCGGCGAGCCTTCGAACTCCTCGACGTCTCCCACCGCCTGGGCTACACGTAGGCAGTAAGCCACATCACCATACCCAAAACCCCAGGTCAACGCACACACGTCAACCGATCAAGGGGAACTTCGGGCTAGAACAGTGAAGTTTGTACCTTCAATGTGGCGGGGGAGTTGGCGGACTTCGCCCCGTTGGTCAGTCGGTCTTCTGCCAGGGCGGCAGTTATGTTCAGGTCGCCCACGGGCCCACGCCGCCGACCTTCTCGATCGTGGTGCGAGTCAGGTATCCGGGCGGTACGTCGGGCGGCGGGAAATTGGTGCCGGGGCCGAACATCGCCGTGGTGAGCTCGTCGAGCAGTTCGGGAGCGCCGCCCTCCTCGACGCGCGCCGTGCCCTTGATCGACAGATAGGGTGCAAACGGCCCGCTGCGGTCGGTGGACACGATGGTCACCGCCACGCGGGGATCACGCCGGATGTTGCGGATCTTCTGATGCTCCTGCAGATGAGCGGTGACCAGCTCATCACCGCCGTCGGCCATACTCTGCACCGTCACCCAGACCGCGCTGACTTGCGGGCTGCCGTCGCGATTGATCGTGACCAGCGCTGCAGGGTCGGAACGGATGAGTTGGCGTGCGATGTCGTTGAGTTTCATGATGAGACCGTACTCCTTGGTCACGAAGCAGATCACTCGGGCTGTCGATTACTTCCTGGTCGCGCATGTTGGCAACCTCAGAACTGAAACCGTTGTGGTGGCGATGACCCGGATTACTGCTGGCCTGGGATGGCTTGCAGATCATCTCGGATGCCTTGCAGATCACCTTTGGATGGCTTGCAGATCAGAGAGAGCATTCTGGAATGGCTGCTGCATCTCGTCCGGGCTTGCAGGTTCGTACTGAGGGCAGTTACGAGACGATGGCACCAGCAGCGAAGTCAGCGCTTTGATTGGCGTCCCATATCGACGATCGCTGCACGAAGCCGACCGCCTCTGCGAAGTTGGGTTGGTGCGCTAGGAAGTCGCAGACTGCGTGCCCATGGATCATCACGTATTCGTGGCTGGGAACTGGCACGCCATCCTGTTTCAACCCGTCGATGAACGCCCTGTCGACGATGTCAAGAGGCGGAGCGTGTGCTTTCGGCGCAGCCGGGTTGGGTCGCGCACCCGACGGCGGGACTACCGTCGGCTGCGCCGCTGGGTGTGGGTTGTGGACCGCGAACATCACCACCAACACGGTGGCGACGGCTACCAGAGATAGCGGCAACGCCGCGAGGAGGCCGAAGCGGCGCAGCTACCCTTACGTCCGTAAGGCGTGATGTCGTCGGTTTCGTCGCACTGCGACCAGGTGTCGGCGACAACTTCGGTCTCACACGCTTCAACCGCCTCGGTTTCGGACGGCTCCGCGCGGTGCCCTAGGCGCTCATCAAGAAGTTCGTCGACCTGACGACTGGACGGCTCGCCGCCGTGCTCGCGGATTGAACGGCGCACAGCAGCCAGCAACCGTAGCTCGGAGTCGATTTCTCGCGACCGCGCATAGATTGCAGTCTGATGGTGTCACAGCGTTGTCACAAGTCGCAGTAAACACTGCAAGAACACCGGCGGTCAGTCGCGAACGTGCACGCAGGTATTCTCGCTGGCCAGGCCCACGTTTCGTCGCAGCAACGAACACCCGCGAATGTCTGCGGCTGCACGATGAGCCACCTTGTAAGCGAGCGGTCGTCAGTTCAATCCTGACGAGTGGTAGAACCGCGAAGTTGTAACGTTCGCAGTGGCGGGGGAGTTGGCGGACGTCGCCCGTGTTGGTCAGTCGGTCTTCTGCCAGGGCTGGCAGCTATGCGTCAAGAACGCCGCGTCACTCGGCTGGATCGCCACTACCTGAGGACCAGTGCTGATGTTGTTAGCGATGATGTGGGTTGGATTGAGACTGTTCAGCCTCGCCCAATAGCAATCGGATTCTCCTTCAATGCTCCGACCGCCCGAGCGATAGGTGCCCGCCACGATGTCGGTGCCGACTCGATATGTGCCATCGGTGTCCATGGTCGTTTTGGGGACGGGTGGCGCTGGGTAGGTCACCGTTACTGTTTTCGTGATTACTGGTTGCAGTGTGGACGTCACCGTGGTCACTGTCTGGCTTGACCCCCCGCAACCTGCGAGAACTATCGCCGCTCCGGCGATAGCAGTTTTCCTCCCCTGCATTGAAGGAGGGTAAGCACGGGAGTACCGTCTTGACGCCGTTTTCGCGGTGAAGGGAACGTGGCAGCCAAATCTGCTATTCAGACATCCATGCGGTCGCCTGGACTCTGGCGGACCTCGCCGCCTCGGACATCAGCTGGGAGCTCGGTTTGAGCGATACCAGTTAAGCTGCCCGCGCCAAGTGGTCAGTCATCATTCGGTCGCCGCTCCTTTGGAGACTTGACACAAAAATGTAAGAGTCGTGTATTTCTCGGCGGTGAAAGCTGAGATTAACGCCCAGCGCAAAGAGCGGGGGTGGATTTAGCTGGCCATTCTGACCTCAGCCTGCTTAACCGTGGCGAGCATGCGTTCACTGAGATCCAGGCATTCCCACTCCCCCACGCCGCCGTCGAGGGAAAATCCAAGCTGGCGCACCTCAATGGCGAATTGGCGTAGGTCATCACAGAGCTGTTTCATGGCACCCTTCTTGGCCAGGAGGAATTGATATGAGCCCCGGACGCCCACGTCCCGCCGAGCTTAGACCCAATTCCGGACGCCTACGTCCCGCCGAATCGGGGTATAACGCCCTGCAATCCTAACCTGTAGTAGGCAGCTTGCACCACTGAGCCGGTCTCGTCGAAGGTATCCGCGATGACGGCAGGACCTGGATAACAGCAGCTGATTTAAACGCGGAGCTGCTTACCCCAACCAACAGTCGGGCCGCCAGCGCGCGCACTGTGACGCCGCCCTCAGGATGACGGGCCAGCCATGCTCTTGTCCTGGCGGCCATACGAGCTGGGCGTGCCGTGAATGCGGCGCGATGATCTACGGGCCGCCGCTACGTGTCGACTGCCGCGTCCTCTTCCGTGCGCTGTTCTAAGGCGCCGGGGCCGGTCTCGTACTGCTTGTCAGTCTCGTGGTGCTTCATTAGTTCCAACGGGATTAGCGTGAGATCTCACGAATCTCGGGCAACCGTGACGGGTACGGTTGACCCCCGTACAACCACGGTGCGGGGTTAATGACCGTAAATCCGCTGATGATGCCGGTGATCTTGTCCACCTGAGCCGCAGACAGTTTCGGCGCTATACAGCGAGTCCTGGTGAGGCTATTGCTCATTGCTTGCGAGAGCACTGATGACGATACCCGGCTGTTGCGCTTGGGCGCAGTCATTCTTCGGCGTGTTGTGGTGTTAGGAGCATGGCTTTAAGTCATGATGAGGCCCGATGCGTATTTTGGCGATAGTCCTGGGGCTGGCGTTGTTGCTGGCGGCCTGCGGCCAACCCGCCGGTCCGGTACGCACCACCAGCATGCGCGTACAGCTTGCCGACGACCCTCACAAGATCCCCGTCGCAGTTCCGGTGAACCCCGACCCACGGGTGGGCCCGATCTTCCTACTAGGCGATATCGTGCACACCTGCACAGGCTCCGTGGTGCACTCGTCCACGGGCGACCTGATACTGACCGCTGCGCACTGCCTGGCCCGGGGTTTCCCGACAACCTTCGTTCCCGGTTTCGCCAACGCGGCCGCACCGTCCGACGTCTGGACGGTTGATGCCGTCTACCTCGATCCACTTTGGGTCGCTTTCAAAGATCCGCGCGTCGACTACGCCTTTGCGCGTGTCAGCCGCGCCGGCGGCGGATCGGTGGAGGCGCAGGTCGGCTCCGCACTGTTGCTGGGCACCGCACCCGCACCGGGTAGCCAGGTCAGCATCATCGGCTATGCGGCCGGCGTCGGGGGCACGCCGATCGGCTGCCAGGCCAGCACGGGGATCACCGCCAGTGGTTACCCCTCGTTCCGGTGTGCGGGCCTGGTCGTCGGCACCAGCGGCGCGCCATGGATTCGCGGGTCGACGGTCACCGGGGTGACCGGCGGCCTCCAGAACGGCGGGTGCACGCCAGACGTGTCGTACTCGGCGCAGTTTGACGAACGCACCGCAGCGCTACTGGCCCGTGCCGAAGCGGGGGGCCCGGGCGAGGCCGCGCCGATCGCCTTCATCAGTTGCTAG
>DASPOT010000091.1:0-52419 GCA_035625875.1 Mycobacterium sp.
CATCATGGACCCGCTCGGCTCCTCACCCGTGAGCTCCGCTCACTCGCCGTCGCCTTCGGGAGACCTACTCGGCTCCTCACCCGTGAGCTCCGCTCACTCGCCGTCGCCTTCGGGAAACCTACTCGGCTCCTCACTCGTGAGCTCCGCTCACTCGCCGTCGCCTTCGGTGACGACTCGCCCGCCGATCCACCTGGGAGCTGGCGAACCCGTTCTGCTACTGCACCCGTTCCTGATGTCGCAGATGGTATGGGAGACCGTGGCCCAGCAGTTGGCCGCTACCGGCCGCTATGAGGTGTTCGCCCCGACGCTGGCCGGCCACAACGGCGGGCCGTCCCCGGGGACTTGGTTTCTCAGCTCCGCGGTGCTGGCCGACCACGTCGAGCGGCAACTCGACGACCTGGGCTGGAATACTGTCCACATCGTCGGCAACTCGCTCGGTGGCTGGGTGGCGTTCGAACTCGAGAGTCGCGGGCGGGCACGCACCGTCAGCGCCATCGCCCCAGCAGGTGGCTGGAAACGATGGAGCCTGTCCAAATTCGAGGTGATCGCCAAGTTCGCCGGGGGTATGCCGGTGTGGGTGCTGGCCCATTTGCTGGGGCCGCGTATGTTGCACCTGCCGTTCAGCCGGCGGTTAGGCACGCTGCCGATCAGCGGATCTCCCGACGCGGTGAGCGAGCGCGAACTCAGCTGGATCGTCGACGACCTGAGGCATTGCCCCGCCTACTTCCAGCTGCTCGTCAAATCGTTGCTGCTGCCCGGACTCGTGGAATTGGCCTATACCGCCGTCCCCACGCATCTGGTGTTCTGCGAAAAGGATCGGGTGGTGCCCCCGCGCAGGTTCAGCGGGCATTTCACCAACCACCTGCCTGCCGGAACCAAGATGACCACACTCGAGGGTCTCGGACATATTCCGATGTTCGAGGCGCCGGGGCGGATCACCGAAGTCATCACCGGCTTCATCGACCAGTACAGTTGGCCGATCCGCGCGGTCAGCCCGTCGGCGAGCTAGCTCGGCCCGGCGGGCAATCGGATCTATTCGAGCGCCTTCTTCAGGTTGTCGGCGATCGAACCGAGGAACTCCTCGCTGTTCTGCCAGCCTTGTTCCGGACCGATGAGTACTGCCAGGTCCTTGGTCATCTGCCCGCCCTCGACCGTGGCGATGACGACGTCTTCCAGCCTCTGGGCGAAGCCGATCACCTCCGGAGTGTTGTCCAGCTTGCCGCGGTGCTGGAGTCCGCGCGTCCAAGCGAAGATCGAGGCGATTGGGTTGGTCGAGGTGGGCTTGCCGGCCTGGTATTGCCGGAAATGCCGGGTGACGGTGCCGTGAGCGGCTTCCGCCTCGACCGTCTTACCGTCCGCTGTCATCAGCACCGACGTCATCAGTCCCAGCGAACCATAGCCCTGCGCGACCGTGTCGGACTGGACGTCGCCGTCGTAGTTCTTGCACGCCCACACATAGCCGCCGTCCCACTTGAGGCAAGCGGCCACCATATCGTCGATCAGCCGATGCTCGTAGGTCAGCCCCGCGGCCTCGAACTTGTCCTTGAACTCTTCCTCGTAGATGCGCTGGAACTCGTCTTTGAACATGCCGTCGTAGGCCTTGAGGATGGTGTTTTTCGTCGAAAGATACACCGGCCAGTTCTCTTGCAGCCCGTAAGCGAACGACGCGCGAGCGAAATCCTGGATGGATTCCTTGAAGTTGTACATCCCCATCACCACACCGCCGTCCTCGGGGATGCGCACCATCTCATGCACGATCGGCTGGCTGCCGTCCTCGGGAGTGAAGGACAGTGTGACGGTGCCCGGCCGGTCGACCTTGAAGTTCGTCGCCCGGTACTGGTCACCGAAGGCGTGGCGGCCGATGACGATCGGCTTGGTCCAACCCGGAACCAGCCGCGGCACATTCGAGATGATGATAGGTTCACGGAATATCGTGCCGCCCAAGATGTTTCGGATCGTCCCATTGGGCGACAACCACATCTCCTTCAGGTTGAATTCCTTGACGCGTTCCTCGTCGGGGGTGATGGTTGCGCATTTCACGCCTACGCCGCGCTTCTTGATGGCATATGCAGCATCGATCGTCACCTGGTCGTCGGTGGCGTCGCGATGCTCGATGCCCAGGTCGTAATAGTCGAGGTTGATGTCAAGGTGCGGAAAGATGAGCATGTCCTTGATGAGCTTCCAGATGACGCGCGTCATCTCATCCCCATCGAGCTCTACTACCGTACCTTCGACTTTGATCTTGGATCCGCTGGACATGTGAGTCCGGTCCTCCTACGCAATGATTAGCGCCTTGTGGGCGCTTGTGTGAAGCCGCGTAAGCCTTAACGATCAGTCGCGCTCGCAGGTCAGACTACAAGGCCCCGATCCGCCTGCCAGCAGCCGAGCAGAGCGCTCTTGCTGCTACTCACCAGTAGTTTTCGGTGCTCCATGCTCGGCTCCTCACTCGTGAGCTCCACTCACTCGCCGTCGCCTTCGGTCACCGGTTGCTCCGGCCGAGTGGCATCCGATCCGCGTCATGCGATAGGCTTTCTATCGGTCATGAGCGCCAGTGCCAAGCCCCGGCTTGCTGGCCGGCAACCCTCCAACCGCGGTGGGGTGCCCCGGGTGATGACCAGGTTGAGTAGCCGCAACCGGCTGCGCGGCAAGCGCGGGTCCGCCATGACGGGCCCCCGAGCAGACAGGGGAACCTGATGCGTGCCCACTTGGGCTGGCCCATCATGTGCCGTCGTCGCTAACCCACGGCTAACGGGTGACGTCATCGTCGATGGCGTCCCGAACGTCTGTGAGCACGACACACAGCCATCCGACTTCCAGCAGAAAGCACCCAGATGAGCGCTGACACTGACGCCGACCCGACCGCGCACTGGTCGTTCGAGACCAAACAGATCCACGCCGGCCAGCGGCCGGACCCGGTCACCAATGCCCGTGCCTTGCCGATCTACCAGACCACCTCTTACACCTTTGACGACACCGCGCACGCCGCGGCCCTGTTCGGGCTCGAGGTTCCGGGCAACATCTACACCCGGATCGGCAACCCGACCACCGAGGTCGTCGAACAGCGCATCGCCGCACTCGAGGGCGGCGTGGCCGCGCTGTTCCTGGCGTCCGGACAGGCCGCCGAGACCTTCGCCATCCTCAACCTGGCCGGTGCGGGCGACCACATCGTGTCCAGCCCGCGCCTATATGGCGGCACGTACAACCTGTTCCACTATTCGCTGCCCAAGCTCGGCATCGGCGTGAGTTTCGTCGACGATCCCGACGACCTGGATTCTTGGCGGGCGGCGGTGCGGCCGAACACCAAGGCGTTCTTCGCCGAGACCATCTCCAACCCCCAGATCGACATCCTCGACACGCCGGGAGTGTCGGCGGTAGCCCACGAAAATGGCGTGCCGCTGATCGTCGACAACACCATCGCGACCCCGTACCTGATCCAACCGGTCGCACAGGGCGCCGACATCGTGGTGCATTCGGCCACCAAATACCTGGGCGGGCATGGCGCGGCCATCGCCGGGGCGATCGTCGACGGCGGCACCTTCGACTGGACGCAAGACCGCTTCCCCGGATTCACCACACCCGATCCCAGCTATCACGGTGTGGTGTACGCCGAGCTGGGTCCGCCGGCGTTCGCGATTAAGGCCCGCGTGCAGCTGCTGCGCGATTACGGCTCGGCGGCTTCGCCATTCAACGCGTTCCTGGTGGCCCAAGGCCTGGAAACCTTGAGTCTGCGCATAGAACGGCACGTCGCCAACGCGCAGCGGGTCGCTGAGTTCCTCGCCGGCCACGACGGCGTGCTGTCGGTCAACTATGCGGGACTGCCCAATTCGCCGTGGTATAAGCTGGCAAAGACTCTGGCGCCCAAAGGAACCGGAGCCGTGCTGGCGTTCGAGCTGGCCGGCGGCGTGGAGGCCGGGAAGGCGTTCGTTAACGCACTCAAGCTGCACAGCCACGTCGCCAACATCGGCGACGTGCGGTCACTGGTGATCCATCCGGCGTCGACGACCCACTCCCAGCTGACCCCGGCGGAGCAGCTGTCCACCGGTGTCAGCCCGGGGCTGGTGCGGCTGGCCGTCGGCCTTGAGGGCATCGACGACATCCTGGCCGACCTGGAGCTTGGCTTCGCCGCGGCCCGCGCTCACCGCGCCACCAGCGGTGACCCGCAGGCCATGGCGGCCTTTTGAGGAGGTCTGACGTGACGATCTCCGATGTGCCGACCCAGACGCTGCCCGCCGAGGGCGAGGTCGGCCTAGTCGACATCGGCTCACTGACGCTGGAAAGCGGTGCGGTGATCGACGATGTCTGTCTCGCCGTGCAGCGCTGGGGCGAGTTGTCGCCCGCCCGTGACAACGTCGTGGTGGTCCTGCACGCCCTCACCGGTGATTCGCACATCACCGGGCCCGCGGGACCAGGGCATCCGACGCCGGGCTGGTGGGACGGTGTGGCCGGCCCGGGCGCTCCCATTGACACCAACCGTTGGTGTGCGGTCGCCACCAATGTGCTGGGCGGCTGTCGCGGCTCGACCGGTCCCAGCTCGTTGGCCCGTGACGGAAAGCCTTGGGGCTCAAGGTTTCCCGGTATCACGGTGCGCGATCAGGTGGAAGCTGATGTCGCTACGCTGGCCGCGGCCCGTATCACCGAGGTCGCCGCAGTCGTCGGCGGGTCGATGGGTGGTGCGCGGGCGCTGGAGTGGATCGTCAGCCACCCCGACAAAGTCCGGTCGGGGCTGTTGCTGGCGGTCGGTGCGCGCGCCACCGCCGACCAGATCGGCACGCAGACCACCCAGATCGCGACCATCAAGGCTGACCCGAACTGGCAAGGCGGTGACTACCACGGCACCGGGCGCACACCTGAGGCCGGACTGCAGATCGCCCGCCGCTTCGCGCATCTGACATATAGGGGCGAAGTCGAGCTCGACACCCGGTTTGCCAACGACGCCCAGGGCTACGAAGACCCGGCGACAGGCGGCCGCTATGCGGTGCAGAGCTACCTTGAACACCAGGGCCACAAGCTGCTATCCCGGTTCGATGCCGGCAGCTATGTGGTCTTGACCGAGGCGCTGAACAGTCACGACGTTGGCCGCGGCCGCGGCGGGGTCCGTGCGGCGCTGCGCGGTTGCCCGGTGCCGGTGGTGGTCGCGGGCATCGCGTCCGACCGGCTCTACCCCTTGCGCCTGCAGGAAGAGCTGGCAGACCTGTTGCCGGGCTGTGCCGAGCTGCAGGTTGTCGACTCCATCTACGGGCACGACGGGTTCCTGGTGGAGTCCGAAGCCGTCGGCGAGTTGGTTCGGCAGACCCTCGAATTGGCGGTTGCGGAAGGCGTGCGTTCGCGGTGACCCGCTCCAGGCAAGATCGCTCACTATCGTTCGGCGCAGCGGCCGCCGCCTACGAGCGGGGCCGCCCGTCATATCCGCCGGAGGCAATCGACTGGCTGCTACCGTCCGGGGCCCGCAACGTGCTCGACTTGGGTGCGGGCACCGGCAAGCTGACCACCCGGCTGGTCGAACGCGGCTTGCACGTAGTGGCTGTCGACCCGATCCCCGAGATGCTCGAAGTGCTGCGCACCTCGCTTCCGGAAACACCCGCGCTGCTGGGTACTGCCGAAGAGATTCCGTTGGACGACAACAGCGTTGACGCAGTGCTGGTCGCCCAGGCCTGGCATTGGTTCGATCCGAAGCGAGCGATTGCCGAAGTGGCCCGGGTGCTGCGGCCGGGCGGACGGCTGGGCCTGGTGTGGAACACTCGCGATGAGCGGCTCGGCTGGGTGCGCGAGCTGGGTCGCATCATCGGCCGCGACGGCGACCCGCTGGAGAAGAAGACGACGCTGCCGCCGCCGTTCACCGAGCTGCAGCGCCATCAGGTCGAGTGGACGAATTACCTGACGCCGCAAGCACTGATCGACCTGGTGGCGTCCCGCAGCTATTGCATCACCTCGCCAGCCGAGGTGCGCACCAAGACACTAGACCGGGTCCGCGAGCTGCTGGCTACCCATCCGGCGCTGGCGAACAACAATGGCGTTGCGCTCCCGTACATCACGGTCTGCGTGCGGGCCACGCTGTCCTAGCCGTAAACCACCAGTACGGCAAGGTATTTCGTGGTTATGGTGCTACGGCTCGTCTTCGTCGTCGTCGCGTAGCAGTTTTTCCGGATGATGGTAGGTGTTGGTGCGGGGTTGGCCGTGGTCGAGATGCGGCGGGGGCAGCCATTCGGTGTCGCCGTTGGCGAGTTTGCGGGTGCGCCAGCCGCCGGGTTTGACCAGGGGGTGATGTTGCCCGCAGCCAAACGTCAAGTCGTCGATGTTGCTGGTGCGGCAGGTGGCGAAATCGGTGACATGGTGAACCTCGCAAAAATAGCCGGGCACATGGCAACCCGGAAACGAGCAGCCACGATCCTTGCCGTACAACACAATCCGCTGCCCGGGTGAGGCCAGCCGCTTGGTACGATACAGCCCGATCGCCCGGCCTTTGTCGAAAATGGCGAGATAGTGGTGCGCGTGGGATGCCAGGCGGATCACATCGCTCATCGGCAGCAGGCTGCCCCCGCCGGTGAGCGCGCGCCCGGCGCCGGCCTCCAACTCCTGTAGGGTGGCGGTGACGATGATGCTCGCCGGTGCCCCGTTGTGTTGACCCAGCTTTCCCGACGCCAACACCGCATGCACGGCGGCGTTCAGCGCTCGTGGTTACGCTGGGTGGTCGAGCGGGTGTCGCCCTGGATGGCTTCCTCGCTCGGGGTGCCGGGCCCAGCGGGCCAACACGGCTTCCAACCCGGCGCGCAGCTCGGGGGTCAGCCAGCCCCGGATCGGGGACATCCCATCGGGGTCCTGTTTGCCTAGCGTCAGGCCGCGCCGCCGGGCCCGGTCCTCGTCACTGAAGTTGCCGTCGGGGTTGAGGCAATCGGCGAGCTTGTCAGCGAGCTTGCGCAACTGATCAGGCCGATATTGGGCGGCCAGTTTGGCCAGGTGGGATTCAGCGCGCTCACGGGTGGCCACGTCCACGCAGCAGGGCAGCTGCTCGAAAAACCGGCGGATTACCCCCACCTGCCCGGAACCGATCGTGCCCTCCCGCTGCCCGGCCGCGGTGGCCGGCAACCGCGGCGGCAGCGGTTCGCCGGTGAGCGCCCTCTGCTCGCCCAAATCGTGGGCCTCGTCGATCCGCCGCTGGGCTTCTCCGCGGGTGATCCGCAGCCGATTCGCCAACCCATGCGCCAGACTGCCGCCCAGCTCAACCGGACTGGCCTGCTGGCGCAGCTGGTTGATCACCCCGTGCTCGACGGCCGGTAAAACGCGGCGCACTCGCTCCAGCCGCTCCAAAAGCCCTAACAGCTCCGGGGTCGTCAGTGCATCGAAGCCCAGCGCGCCGATCGCGTCCACGTCGGCGTCGAGGGCATCGAAGGCCGCAACCACCGACTCCCGATCGAAGATCGCGCTGGAACTCATACTGCGAAACTAGCCGAGGCCACCGACAGAAATCGTCGCTCAGAGACCACTGAAATCAAAGTGGCGCAAGTGATTTCAGAGAATCGGCGCAACGCGTGGGCGGGCGGCCACGACATTCCCGAGGCGGACATCCGACGCCGGCACGATCGTCGGCCCACCGGATTTGTCATCGACGCCGGATTGGGCAAAGCCGATCGTCGCTGCGGCGCTCGAGGTCGAGCGATGATCGCCGGGAACGTGCACGAACCTTTACCGCACCGTGTTGTAGATGTGACGGCGATAAATCAAGGTTCCTGAAGTAACTCGAGTGCCGCGGGCGCACTCCACACAGGTGAGGAGCGGGACATGTCGGCGCTAGATGACTGTCGCAGCTGGATTTCGCGGGCGAGCCATAAGCCGATGGCTGTTCGCGCGCTGGCGGTGTCGATCGGTGTGATCACTGCGACCGCGGCGTTGCCGGCACCTTCGCAGGCAGACTCGGTCGACGACGGGTTCCTGTCCGCCCTAGGCAGTGCCGGCGTCAACTACGGCGATCCCGGAAGCATGGTGGCACTAGGCCAGTCGATCTGTCCGATGCTGGCCCAGCCGGGCGGGACATTCGCCTCTGCTGTCTCAAGCATCACCGGCGACAACGGCATGTCGCCGGCCATGGCGGGCTTGTTCACCAGCATTGCGATATCGATGTACTGCCCGTCGATGATGGCGTCGATCGCCAACGGCAACGTGCCGAGCCTGCCTCAATTCCCAGGCGTACCGGGTGTGTAGCCGCAGCGACCGGGTCTAGCTCGTCCCCAGCGGGTCGATGGTCGCAGCGACGTAGACCAGCGCCGCCCCGACCGTCGCCGTCGTGACAAAGTCAATTCCCTTGCTGCGCACCACCAATAGGCCCGCGCGCTCGTCGGACAACACCAACCGCAGCACCGCCGCCACCCCCACGCCGATGCCGATCAGCAGGGCACCACGGCGCCAGAAATTCGCCGCCGCGAGCGCAAACGCCGCGACAAAGATCAGCCCAACCAGCAGAATCGGCCACTGCGCCCGGACAACATCACGCACGCTCATTGCTTTTCGGCCAGTTCGACGACATTGGTCAGCAGGAAAGCTCGGGTTAGCAGGCCCACCCCGCCGGGATTCGGCGACACATAGCCGGCGACCTCCCACACGTCCGGATGCACATCACCGACCAGCCCGTTCTCGGTGCGGCTGACACCGACGTCGACGACGGCGGCGCCGGGCCGCACCATGTCGGCGGTCAGCAGATGCCGCACACCGACAGCCGCCACGATGATGTCCGCCTGCCTGGTCAGCGCGGCCAGATCGCGGGTTCCGGTGTGGCACAACGTCACCGTGGCATTCTCCGAGCGACGGGACAGCAGCAGCCCCAACGGGCGCCCGACCGTCACGCCGCGGCCGATGATGACCACGTGCGCGCCGGCAATCTCAACGCCATAGCGCCGTAGCAGATGCACGATGCCGCGCGCGGTGCACGGCAGCGGTGCCGGGGTGCCCAGCACCAGCCGGCCCAGGTTCGTCGGGTGCAGACCGTCGACGTCCTTGGCCGGGTCGACGCGCTCCAACGCGGCGTTCTCGTCGAGATGCTTCGGCAGTGGCAGTTGCACGATGTAACCGGTGCAGTCGGGGTTGGCATTGAGTTCGTCGATGGTCTCGTCAAGCTTGCCCGGTGGAATGTCGGCGGGCAGGTCACGGCGGATCGACGTGATGCCGACCTTAGCCGAGTCGGCGTGTTTGCCCCGGACGTAGGCCTGCGACCCGGGGTCGTCACCGACCAGGATGGTGCCCAGGCCAGGCGTGCGGCCCGACGCGGTCAATGCGGCCACCCGTCGCTTCAGATCGGCGAGGATCTCATCGCGCGTGGCCTTGCCGTCCAGCGTGATAGCACCCACGCCTGACAGTCTGGCACGCCTGCCCACGTACGCTGCCGATATGTCCCCCGCCCCGGACGTGTTCGCCCCTGCCAAACTCGGCCCACTGACGCTGCGTAACCGCGTCATCAAGGCTGCGACATTCGAAGCGCGCACGCCCGACGCACTGGTGACCGACGATCTCATCGAATACCACCGACTGCCGGCCGCCGGCGGGGTCGGCATGACGACCGTTGCATATTGTGCGGTCTCCCCGGGCGGCCGGACAGCGGGCAACCAGATCTGGATGCGTCCGGAGGCGGTACCGGGGCTGCGTCGGCTCACCGAGACAGTTCACGCCGAAGGCGCGGCGGTGAGCGCGCAGATCGGTCACGCCGGCCCGGTGGCCGATGCCCGTTCCAACAAGGCCACGGCCCTGGCGCCGGTGCGGTTCTTCAACCCGATCGCGATGCGGTTCGCCAAGAAGGCCACCCGCGATGACATCGACGATGTGATGGCCGCACATGCCAACGCTGCCCGCCTCGCGGTCGACGCCGGCTTCGACGCCGTCGAAATCCATTTGGGCCACAACTATTTCGCCAGTTCGTTCCTGAGCCCGCTGATCAACCGACGCGACGACGAGTTCGGCGGCTCGTTGGAGAACCGGGCGAAAGTCGCCCGCGGGTTGGTGATGGCCGTTCGCCGGGCCCTGGAAAAAGCGGGGACCAGTCAGATCACGGTGACCGCCAAGCTGAATATGGCCGACGGCATCCGCGGCGGGATCACCGTCGACGAAGCGCTGACCACCGCGAAGTGGCTGCAGGATGACGGCGGTCTGGACGCGCTCGAGCTGACCGCGGGCAGCTCGCTGGTCAATCCGATGTATTTGTTCCGCGGCGATGCGCCGGTCAAGGAGTTCGCGGGTGCGTTCAAGCCGCCGCTGCGCTGGGGCATCCGCATGACGGGCCACAAGTTTCTGCGCGAGTACCCCTATCGCGACGCCTATCTGCTCCGCGATGCCCGGCTGTTCCGCGCCGAGCTGTCGATACCGCTGATCTTGCTCGGCGGTATCACGAATCGGGAAGCGATGGACCTGGCCATGGCGGAGGGATTCGAGTTCGTCGCGATGGCCCGGGCTCTGCTGGCCGAGCCCGACTTGATCAACCGGATCAAGGCCGAGAGCGGGCCTGTGCGTTCGGCGTGCACGCACTGCAACCAGTGCATGCCCACCATCTACAGCCGAACCCGCTGCGTGGTCACAGGCGCGCCTGACACCCGGTGACGATGTGGGCCGCGCAGCGGCCAGCTGAGGAGCCGGGCAATCGTACCCAGCCCGGTGACGATGCGCGCCGCGCAGCAAATCACCGACACTCGGCGCTGGGCAACAACGAACCAGGCGCTTTAAGAAATACGGCGAAATAGCTGGCGGGTGTCGATCGAAACGCACCGCGCCACAACCACTACAGTCGGTGCGGTGAGTCAACCAGCTACAGTTGGTGCTGCAATGAGTCAAGCAGCCGCGCCCGTGCTGACGGTCCGGTACGACGGGTCGCAGCGTACCTTCGCAGCGGGCCATGACGTGGTCATCGGACGTGACTTGCGCGCGGATATGCGCATCACGCATCCGCTGATCTCCCGTGCGCATCTATTGCTGCGCTTCGATCAGGGCCGGTGGCTGGCAATCGACAACGGTTCGCTGAACGGGACTTTCGTTAACGGTCGCCGGGTACCGGTGGTCGACATCCATGACGGCCAGAGCGTCAACATCGGCAATCCCGACGGGCCGCGGCTGACGTTCGAGGTCGGACGGCACCAGGGGATAGCCGGCCGGCCACCCCGAACCGCGTCGATGCCGGTCGTTCAACCGCCCGGAACCGCGGCGCCGCCGCACCTGCAGCCCGCGCGCCCCACAAGCGGGTCCTGGCCCCCGGCGCCACCGCCGCGACCACATCCCGGCGCGCCTCCGCACACCGCGCCGGCGCCGCCGCATCCGGTGTACCCGGCCGGCGGCGGGCAGCGACCATCCGGCTATCCGGCCGGCTCACCACAACCGGCGCCGGCGAACTGGCGAGCACCCAGTGCGACATACTCGGCACCGCCGTCGAACTACCAGCCCACCCGGATGGCGCCTGCTGCCAGCAAGCCGCCGGAAGTGTCGAACCTGGCGACGAAGATGATTCAGGCGTTACGGCCCGGAGCCGCAGCGCCTGTGAAGCCGACCGGCTCGGCGACGATTGGTCGTGCCACCGACAACGACATCGTCATCCAAGACGTGTTGGCGTCGCGCCATCACGCGTTCTTGGTTGCGACGCCGATCGGCACCGAGATCCGGGACGCTCGCAGCATCAATGGGACGTTCGTCAACGGGGTCCGGGTCGGGTCTGCGATCTTGAACGAAGGCGACGTGGTCACGATCGGCAACGTCGACCTGGTGTTCACCGATGGCACCTTGGTCCGCCGCACCGAAGCCGCGACGCGCACCGGCGGCCTGGAGGTGAACTCGGTCTGCTTCACCATCGACGGCAAGCAATTGCTCGACCACATCTCGCTGACCTGCCGGCCGGGCACCCTCACCGCGATCATCGGTGGGTCCGGCGCGGGCAAGACCACGCTGTCTCGGCTGATCGCTGGGTACACCCGCCCCAGCTCCGGCACGGTCACCTTCGAGGGCCACGACATCCACCGCGAATACGCCTCGCTGCGCAGCAGGATCGGCATGGTCCCCCAGGACGATGTGGTGCACCGCCAGCTGACGGTCAACCAGGCGCTGGGCTATGCGGCCGAGCTACGCCTGCCGCCCGACACCAGCAAAGCCGACCGCGCCCAGGTCGTCGCGCAGGTGCTCGAGGAACTGGACCTGATCAAGCATGGCGATACCCGGGTGGACAAGCTGTCCGGTGGCCAGCGCAAACGCGCCTCGGTGGCGCTGGAACTGCTCACCGGGCCGTCGCTGCTGCTCCTAGACGAGCCGACCACCGGTCTGGATCCGGCGCTGGATCGTCAGGTCATGCTGATGCTGCGCCAGCTGGCCGACGCCGGTCGCACGGTGCTGGTGGTGACACACTCGGTGTCCTACCTCGACGTCTGCAACCAACTGCTACTGATAGCGCCCGGCGGCAAGACGGCGTTCTTCGGCCCGCCCGACCAGATCGAGTCGGCCATGGGAACCAAGAACTGGGCCGACATCTTCGCCAAGGTGGGCGCCGACCCCGACGAAGCGAATCGACGCTTCCTAGAGAGGGAGCAACGGCGCCACCAGCCGGTACTCACTGCGGCGGCTCCCAGGGACTTGGGCGAGGCGGTGCACACCGACGTGCTGCGCCAGTTCTCCACGATCGCGCGGCGCCAGGTCCGGCTAGTGGTCTCCGACCGCGGGTATTCGGTATTCCTGGCGCTGTTGCCGTTCCTTATCGGTGTGCTGTCGCTGACCGTTCGCGGCAAGACCGGATTGGGCATTGCTGACCCGCAAAGTGACAATCCCGATCAACCAGGGCAGATCCTGGTCATGCTCAATGTCGGCGCTGTCTTCATGGGTAACGCGCTGACGATCCGTGACCTCATCGGCGAGCGCCCCATCTTCCAGCGGGAACAGGCGGTCGGCCTGTCGACCAGGGCCTACCTGATGGCCAAGCTCGCAGTGTTCTCCGTGTTCGCGATCGTCCAGGCAGCGATCGCGACGATCATCACGGTGGTCGGCTGGGGTGCCCCTCCTACAGATGCCGTGATGCTCGGCAGTGTGCGCCTCGAGCTGTTCGTCACAGTCGCCGCGACCGCAGTGGCCTCGGCGATTCTCGGCATGGCCCTCTCGGCGATCGCCCAATCGCAAGATCAGATCATGCCGCTGCTGGTGGTGTCGATCATGTCGCAGTTGGTGTTCTCCGGCGGCATGATCTGGGTGACTAACCGGGCGGTGCTCGACCAGCTGTCGTGGGGGACGCCCGCGCGCTGGGGCTACGCGGCGTCGGCGTCGACGATCAACATCGACAAGCTGGTACCCGGTCCCGTCAGCCCGAAAGACCAGCACTGGGCGCACAAGCCGAGCGCCTGGCTGTTCGACATGGCCATGCTCGCGGTGTTGTCGGTGGTCTACTCGTGCATCGTGTGGTGGAAGATCCGGCTGCGCCGGCACTGACCGTTGCCTGGCGTCCACGAAGGTGCGATGCCAAGCGGCATGCCTGCGCCGGCAAAGCAGCGCACATCCGGTCATGATGAAGGCCGCGAAATCACTCCGGTTTGGAAGCCACCGCGAATGGCTACAGGTCGTTGGGATGAATACGGTGGTGCTACCTGTGCTCACCGTCCGGGGCAGCGGGTCGCAACGTACCTTCGCAGCAGGTCACGATGTGGTCATCGGGCGTGACCTGCGCGCGGATATGCGCATCACGCATCAGCTGATTTCTCGTACGCACCTGCTGCTGCGCTTCGATCAGGGTAGGTGGCTGGCCATCGACAACTGCTCATGCCACGGCACGTTCGTCAAAAATCGCCGGGTCCAGGTGGTCGACATCTACGACGGGCAGACCATCAACATCGGCAAGCCCGACGGGCCCTGGCTGACCTTCGAGCTCGGACGGCACCCGGAGATGGCGGGCCGGCCACCGCAAACGGCGCCGATCCGCACCGTTCAACTGCCGGGCACGGACACCGCATCCGCAGCGCGCGCGGCAGATCAGCTGGCCGCGCCGCCCGCAAGGAGTGCCAATGCGACCTCACCCCGGCCCGCGTACGCATCCCGCGCCCCCGATGTATCCCAGCGCCGGGGGGCCAAAGCCAGCCGATCAATCGAACTTGGCGACGAAGCTCATTCACGCCTTACGGCCTCGGGCCGCGGAGCCGGAGGAACCGTTCGGGTCCGCGACAATCGGTCGTGCCAACGACAACGACATCGTCGTCCCAGACGTCTTGGCCTTGGCGTCGCGCCTGGCTGCACACGCCGCACGCGTGCGCGTTCGACATGGCGATGCTGGGTGTTCGTGGTCTACGCCGTCCTCGTTCGGTGGCAGATCCGTCTCAAGCGCTGACGAGAACCCGGCCCGCGGTCAGCTGCCGGTGGGGCCGGACCCGATTGCTCCGCTACTCAGCGGGCCGTTTCGGCCCACATCGCGCGCCGGTCGCCGAACTGCGGTCCCTGGCATCGATGGTGAGCACCGGTATGTCCACGGGCAATGTCAGCGCGTCGCGCACCTCGGCAACCGGATACCTTGGCGCGCCGTCGAACTGGTTGACGGCGATCAGGAACGGCAGGTTGCGGTGCTCGAAGAAGTCAACCGCGGCGAAGCTGTCCTGCAGGCGCCGACCAGGTTGATCGCGCCGATAGCGCCGCGCACCAGGTCATCCCACATGAACCAGAACCGGCGCTGGCCGGGCGTGCCGAACAGGTAGAGCACCAGATCCTCGTCCAGGGTGATCCGGCCGAAGTCCATCGCCACGGTCGCCGTCCGCTTGTCCGGCGTGGCCTCCAGCATGTCGACACCGGTGGAAGCGTCGGTGACCATCGCCTCGGTGCGCAGCGGCATGATCTCCGAAACCGCGCCGACAAACGTCGTCTTACCGACACCGAACCCGCCCGCGATGACGATCTTCGTCGAGGCGGCGTCACGTGCCCCCGCAAGCGGGGGGTACCCCCTCTCAGAGTGCTCGTAATCCACGGAGCGTCCTTCCTATAAGTTCACGGCGTTCGTCGCGGGTCGAACGATCGGTCAACGTTGGCTGCACCCGAAGGTAGCCGGACGTGACCAGATCGCCGATCAAGACGCGTGCGACACCGAGCGGTAAGTCCAGACGAGCGGAGATTTCCGCAGACCGAAGGACTCTTGACGCACAGTTGGATGATCTTGCCTCGCATATCGTCGGGTCGCCATCGGTGAAACAGCGCCGACTGCAGCGTCTGCACCGGCGCTTCCAGGGGCAGGTCGACGCTGGTGGTGGTCGGTCCGGCGGTCAGAGTGTACGGGCGGACCAGGCTCGCCTCATGCCCGGATACCGGCGGCTCGTGTCTGCCCATCACGCTCACGAGTGCGCGAGGCCCGGCGACGATGCGGGCCATGTAGCGGCCCGAGAAGGAGCCGGGCAATCTGATGCAGTGCGACGGGACGACTGCACAACCCCGCCCACCCGTTCGACAAGGATGGCCATCTCGTAACCGATCTGACCGATATCACACGATGTCGCGGCCAGCGTCGCCAGGTGCGAACCATCACCGACCCGCATCAACAGCAGATAGCCGTTTTGCATCTCGACTACCGATTGCAGCACCTGCCCACCCTCAAACAGCTGCGCGGCATCGGTAGCGAGGCTGGCCAGTCCGGACGCCACCGCGGCCAACTGATCCGCTCGTTCGCGCGGCAGATACTCGCTGGCGGCGATCAGCAGACCGTCGCCGGACACCAGCACCGCATGCGACACCCCGGGTACCTCGCGAGCGAAGTTTGAGACCAGCCAGCCCAGCGAGTTGTCAGACGATGGGTAGGTCATTCGTGATCGGGCCCTTCATTCGTCTCGCGGGCATGCGACCGTCCTGCGCGCACGCCGCCGAAGTGGCTGCTGATGGAAGCACGGGTGGCATCAGGGTCGGGTGCTGGCGCCGCATGCTGCGGGTGCCGGCCGGAATGAAATCCGCCGTTCGATGCTACCGCGTTCCCCCGGTTCTCCTCGTGGGCCCGGTGCTGGGCGGTCCCATTGACCAGCGACTTGGCAGCTGGTGAGGGGTCCGGTGCGGCCGTCCCGGGTACCAGCCGAGCGCCGGGCTCCCGTACCGGCAGACCGTGGTCGGTGCGGGAGCGGATGGGAACGTTCTCAGCCTCGGCGGCCGACCAGCCGCGATCCCAAACCGACTGCCAATCTAGGTCGGCGCTGCGGGCCAGCTCGTGCGGGTCGACCAGCCACTCGGAGAGCATCCGCTGGTAGATCAGGTCCCCGGCGGGTGCGTCAGCGGGCGGTGACTCGGGTTCGAAGGCCTGGTCCCATTGTCCAGCTCCTCCTCGGGCCGCTACCCGGCCCGCATCGTCGCCGGACTGAGCATCGGCATCCTCGGCTTGCGCCGCGATGTCCGGCGCCGACCCGGGACCAGCGGGCGGGATGCCAGCGCGTGCGGCCCCTGACCGTGAGGAGAAATACGCCGAGGTGTCCGATACGTGTTGGGCCGCAGGCTCTTCCGGAGCTTGCTGGAGTGTCTTCTCCCACCAGGGCTTCGGAAGCTCGCGCCGCGGCCGCTGCGGGTGCTCGGCGGCTTCGCCGGCTACCGCGGGCCGGACAGGAACATCGGTGATGCCGCTGGACCCCGGGTTGCGACGCGGCAACAGCGTGACCGGCGGATGCGACCCATTGCGCTCCGACGTGTCGGGGTAAGCCTCCGCGGAGCCCCGAGTATCCACCGCCTCATCGACCGCGGCCGTGTGCCGCGACGCCACGCTTGCCCTTGGCACCGGGACAGCGCGGCTTCCGGCGGCGCCCTCAACGAGCACGGCTGGCGGCAGGCAGACCTCTGCTGTGGTACCCGAACCGTTGGTTGCCGAGCCGCGCAGCCGTACCCGCATACCGTGCCGGTCAGCCAGCCGGCCGACCACAAAAAGGCCCATATGGCGAGCGTTGTCGGGGGTGACGTCGCCGCCGGCGCGCAACCGCATGTTCGCGACGCGCCGGTCACCGTCGGTCATGCCCAGGCCGGAGTCGGTGACCTGGAGGAGAACTCCCCCGTCGTTGCGCCCTACCGCGGAGACCCGGACCAATGACGCCGGCGGTGAGTAGCGCAGCGCGTTGTCGATCAACTCCGCAAGGAGATGGGCGACTTCGCTCACTGCCGCACCGGTCACGGTGCAGTCAGGCACCATCGCGGTTTCGACACGGCGATAGTCCTCAACCTCAGATGCGGCGGCGTTGACCACCGCCGACAGCGGCATCGGCCCGCGCTGGTCACGCGAAATCTGTGCGCCCGCCAGCACCAACAAGTTGGCGCCGTTACGGCGCATCCGCGCGGCCAGGTGATCGAGCCGGAACAGGCTGTCGAGCCGGTCGGGATTCTCCTCGTTGCGCTCCAACCGGTCGATGAGCGCCAGTTGCTGGTCAACCAGCGAGCGGTTGCGCCGCGACATGGTCTCGAACATGTCGTTGACGAGTACTCGCAGCCGTGCCTCGTCACCGGCCAGCAGTAGCGCCTGGGTGTGCAGCTCGTCGACTGCGTGCACGACCTGGCCGATTTCGTCGGTGGTGTACACCGGTAACGGCTCCGGGGCCCGCTCGTCGCCGGCACGGACCCGGGCGACCTCGCCCTCGAGGTCCTCGTGGGCGACCTTCAACGCGCCGTCGCGCAGCACCCGCAGCGGCTGGACGAGCGATCGCGCAACCAGCAAGACGATGACAAGTGCGGTCACGATGGCGGCCAGCACCAGGACGCTGTCGCGGATCGCGGCGTCGCGCCAATCCGCCGCCTGGTCCTGGACGGACTTCGTCACCGAGGCGGTGGTGTCTCTTATTACCTTGTCGGCGATCGCATCGGTGGTCTGTATCGAGCGGAGCAGCTGCGGGTTGTTGACGAGGACACTGGCCGGATCCGACATGATCGCCTTCCGGCCCACCATCTGCTGCTGCAGCGTCCTGGCCTCGGATGAGCCGACGCCGAGCACGTCGCTCAGCGCGAACAGCGTCGACGGCTCGGTGCCGGCCAAGGTGATCGTCGAGATGCGCAACTCCGGCTCGGGGAGGTCAGCGCCCCGGGTCACCAGGAGCTGCTGCATCATCATCTGCCCGCGGACGCCAACCGCGCGGCTCAAGCCCTGCGCCTCGGCCCGGATCCGGTCGTTGTCGACGCGCACTGACCCGGTGATCGCGTTATGCGCAGTCATCAGAATCGGCGCATACGTGGTCACCCGGTCCCGCAAACCGATGCTGTTCGACGACACGTTGTCCAGCTGGGCCTGCGTGCCGTTCAACGCGGTGTTCACCCCCAACCGGACGTCGGGGGCCACGTCGGTGTCCGCCAGCCGCGCCTGCAGCTCGTATTTGCGGGCTTCGTAGTTCTTCTTCGCGCCCTCAGCGTCACCCCCAAAGGAGTTGGCCAGCAAAGCGACGTCCAGCGCCGACATGTATTTCGTGATCGCAGGAACCACTTCGGCGCGGTCAGCGGCCAGCCGTAGGTTGCCGGCATCGGTCACCGCGCTGTAGATACGCATTCCTCCGAAAACCATCGACAGCAGCAGCGGCACAAGCGCGATCGCTACGACTTTCCACCGGACGGGCCAATTGCGCAGCGACCAACTCGGCGGGCGTTTGGCCGGCGCAGTTTCAGCGGCAAGGGCATCTGAATTGTCGTCGGTAACCGCCGCAACCACCTCGGTCGGGCGGGCAAACATCGTCACTGGGCTGCGGCCGTGCCACCGACCGTTCCCCTGATACGCAGTGTTAGCGCGTCGTTCATAAGGACTTCCTGCTAAATCCGCCCGCCCGTGGGAGATAGACCCGCCCGTGGGAGATTAGGCGAGCGATGGCAATTCGACGAGTATGACAGCCCGCGGCCATGGTTGCCACAATTGTTACTGAACAAACAGAGCTCACCGGACCGGGCCCGCACAGCCAGAGGCCAGCCTGGCAAATTGGCATCACACAACTGTCATGATCGACTGATGTTCCGGCTGCTGTTTTACACCCCGCGCATCGCACCTAACACGGGTAATGCAATCCGGACTGCGGCCGCCACTGGCTGCGAACTGCACTTGGTGGAGCCGCTGGGCTTTGACCTGTCCGAACCCAAGCTGCGGCGGGCGGGGCTGGACTATCACGACCTGGCGTCGGTCATTGTCCACGCCTCGCTCGACGCTGCGTGGGATGCGTTGTCGCGGGCACGGGTGTTCGCGTTCACCGCACACGCGACCACGTTGTTCACCGACGTCGGCTACCGGGCCGGCGACGTGTTGATGTTCGGGCCGGAGCCCACCGGGCTGGACACGGCGACCCTGGCCGACGCGCACATCACCGAACGGGTGCGCATCCCCATGCTGGCGGGCCGACGGTCACTGAACCTGTCGAACGCCGCCGCGGTCGCCGTCTACGAGGCGTGGCGCCAGCACGGCTTTACCGGGGCGGCATGATCACCCATCACCAGCTGTTCCAGTGTGTGACGGCCTCGGCGGGCAACCTCTTGGCCGGCTGGAAGTCGGTGCCTTTGGTGTAAGCAATTGGAAACAGGCCGCCCTGGCTGTGCTCGTCGTAGGGAATGCCGAGCACCTCGGCCGCCTGCTTCTCGCCGTCGCCGAGCAGGTGCAGCGTCGTCCAGCAGGAGCCCAGCCCCCGTGAGCGCAGCGCCAGGCAAAAACTCCAGGCCGCCGGGAACAGCGACGCCCAGAACGACGCGCTGAGCAGCGGGGCCTGCTCGACGCGACCCTGCAGGCACGGGATCAGCAGTACCGGCACCTGGTGCATATGCTCGGCGAGATACGTCGCGGAATCGCGGACGAACTCCATCCGCTCACCACGAGTGTCCCCCTCGGGGTATTCCGGTGTGGGCAGGCTGAGATAGCCCTTGGCGTTGCCCAGGTAGATGTCGGCGATCGCCTTCTTCTTGTCGGCGTCCTCGACGAACACCCACTGCCAGCCCTGCGCGTTGGAACCGGTGGGCGCTTGCAGCGCCAGTTCAAGGCATTCCATCAGCACACTCCGCGGTACCGGCTTGTCCAGGTCGAGGCGTTTGCGTACCGATCGGGTGGTGGTGAGAACTTCGTTGACGGACAGGTTCAAGGCCATGTGGGCAGACTACATTCGCCTTAGTATTCGCCGACATGACCGTCGAACTGACACAAGAGGTTTCAAGCAGGCTCACCTCAGACCACTACGGGTGGCTGACCACCGTCACGAAATCGGGTCGTCCCGTTCCGCGGCTCGTCTGGTTCTATTTCGATGGCGCCGATCTGTCGGTGTATTCCATGCCGCAGGCGGCCAAGATCGCGCATATCAAGGTGCACCCAGAGGTCAGCCTGAATTTGGATTCCGACGGCAATGGAGGCGGAATCATCGTGGTGGGCGGAACTGCAGCGGTGGACGCGACGGGCGTTGACTGCCGAGAGGACGGGCCGTACTGGGCGAAGTACAGCAAGGGCGCCGCGAAATTCGGCCTGACCGAGGCGATAGCCGCCTACAGCACCCGGTTGAAGATCACGCCGACCCGGGTATGGACGACGCCCACCGGCTGACTAGCGGTCGCACGCTCGGTGTCAACGGAAGTCGCGTGACTTCGATCCCGTCTTCAGGGTGAGCTTCGCCAACCGGTCGGCCACGACGGTGACTGCGCCGCTGGCGTTTTGGACCTGACCGCGGATCAGCAGCGCCGGCGCCGTCTGTGCCAGCTTGCGATGCCGCGCCCATACTCCCGGCGTGCAGAGCACGTTGACCATCCCGGTCTCGTCCTCGAGGTTAAGGAACGTCACCCCTTGAGCGGTGGCGGGCCGCTGCCGATGGGTCACCGCCCCGGCAATCAGCACGCGGTCGCCGTCGGGCATCGATAACAGCGCGTCGGCGGGCACCACCCCCAGCGCGTCCAGATCCGCCCGCAAGAACTGTGTCGGGTAACTGTCCGGGGAGATGCCGGTGGCCCAGACATCGGCGGCGGCCAGTTCCAGCTCGCTCATCCCCGGCAGCGCCGGGATGTGCGACGACGAGCCCACACCGGGCAACCGGTCGGGCCGTTGGGTGGCGGCCGCCCCGGCCGCCCACAGCGCCTCACGCCGGGACATCCCGAAGCAGCCCAGCGCCCCGGCAGTCGCCAGCGCTTCGGCCTGCGGCACGGAAAGCTGCACCCGGGACGTCAAATCCAACAACGAGGCGAACGGACCGTTGGCATCCCGTTCGGCCACCAGCTTCTCGGCCAGGTCGTCTCCGATATGACGCACACTACCCAGACCCAGACGGACCTCCATGCCCGCGTTCTCGAGAGTGGCGTATGCCAGGCTGGCATTGACGTCGGGACTGTGCACCACCACCCCGTGCCTGCGGGCGTCGGCCACCAGCGACTGTGGTGAATAGAAGCCCATCGGCTGTGCGCGCAGCAGCGCTGCGCACAACGCCGCCGGGTGGTGCAGCTTGAACCACGACGAGTAGAACACCAGCGACGCGAAACTCAGCGCATGGCTTTCGGGGAAGCCGAAATTGGCGAAAGCTTCTAGTTTTTCGTACACCCGGTCGATCACCTCGTCGGGCGCCCCGTGCAGCTGGCGCATGCCGTCGTAGAACCGGCCGCGCAGCCGTCGCATGCGTTCTGCCGAACGCTTGGACCCCATGGCGCGGCGCAGTTGATCGGCCTCGGCGGTGGAAAAGCCGGCGCAGTCGACCGCCAGCTGCATCAACTGTTCCTGGAATAGAGGAACTCCCAACGTCTTCCGCAATGCCGTTTCCATCGACGGATGGTCGTAGACCACCGGGTCGATGCCGTTGCGCCGCCGGATGTACGGATGCACAGACCCGCCCTGGATAGGCCCCGGACGGATCAGCGCGACCTCCACCACCAGGTCGTAGAACACCCGCGGCCGCAGACGCGGCAGAGTGGCCATCTGCGCCCGCGACTCCACCTGGAACACCCCGACGGAATCGGCGCGCGCCAGCATCTCGTAGACCGCCGGCTCGGAGAGGTCGAGCCTGGCCAAGTCCACCTCGATGCCCTTGTGTTCGGCCACCAGGTCGATGGCATAGTGCAGCGCCGAGAGCATACCCAGCCCGAGTAGGTCGAACTTCACCAAACTGATTGCCGCACAGTCATCTTTATCCCACTGTAGGACGCTGCGATTCTCCATGCGCGCCCATTCCACCGGACACACGTCGGCGATCGGGCGGTCGCAGATTACCATGCCGCCCGAGTGAATGCCCATGTGCCGCGGCAGATTCTGGATCTGGATCGCCAGGTCGATCACCTGCTCGGGGATGGCTTCGACGTCGGACTGCAGCCCGTTCCAGTGGCTGATCTGCTTGCTCCAGGCGTCTTGCTGGCCCTGGGAGAAGCCCAGGGCGCGGGCCATGTCGCGCACCGCGATCCGTCCCCGGTAGGTGATGACGTTGGCGACCTGCGCGGCGTAATCCCGGCCGTATTTGTCGTAGACATACTGGATGACTTTTTCGCGCTGGTCCGACTCGATGTCGATGTCGATATCGGGTGGCCCGTCGCGGGCGGGCGACAGGAAGCGCTCGAACAGCAGCTCGTTGGCCACTGGGTCGACGGCGGTGACGCCGAGGGCATAACAGACCGCGGAGTTGGCCGCTGATCCCCTGCCCTGACACAAGATGTTGTTCTCCCGACAGAACCGGGTGATATCGTGCACGACCAGGAAGTAGCCTGGAAACCTCAGTTGCGCAATGACGTTCAGCTCATGGTCGATCTGCGCATACGCCCGCGGCGCCTGCTCGGGCCGTCCGTAGCGGTCGCGGGCGCCTGCCATGGCGAAGCGACGTAGCCAACTGTCCTCGGTATGCCCGGCCGGGACGTCGAATGGCGGCAGCTGTGGGGTGATGAGCGCCAGCCCGAAGGCACACTGCTCGCCGAGTTCGGCCGCGGCGGTCACCACCTCGGGGCGCCATGCGAACAGCCGTGCCATCTCCTCGCCGGACCGCAGATGCGAGCCACCCAGCGGAGCCAGCCAGCCGGCGGCGGAATCCAAGGATTGCCGGGCTCGTATCGCGCCCATGGCCATCGCCAGCCGAGCCCGGGACGGCTCGGCGAAATGCGCGCCAGTGGTCGCGACCAGTCCCACGCCGAAGCGTGGCGCCAACGCCGCCAGCTCGGCGTTGTGTTCGTCGTCGAGCGGGTGGCCGTGACGGGTGAGCTCGATGCTGACCCGGCTGGCCCCGAACCGGTCCACCAAGTCGGCCAACGCCGCCGCGGCCGCATCCGGGCCACCGTTGGAAAGTGCTTGGCGTACATGGCCTTTGCGGCAACCGGTCAGGACATGCCAGTGCCCGCTCGCCGCCTCGGAGAGGGCGTCGAAGTCAAAGCGCGGCTTGCCTTTTTCGCCGCCGGCCAGATGCGCGGCGGCCAGCTGCCGCGACAACCGTCGATAGCCTTCCGGGCCGCGGGCCAGCACCAGCAGGTGCGAGCCCGGCGGATCCGGCTCATCGGTGCGGGCACCAGACCCCAATGACAGTTCGGCGCCGAAAACGGTGCGCATGTCCAGTTCCGCGGCTGCTTCGGCGAACCGCACCGCCCCGTACAGGCCGTTGTGGTCGGTCAGCGCGATGGCGCGCAGATCCAATCGCGCGGCCTCCTCGACCAGCTCTTCCGGTGTGCTGGCTCCGTCGAGGAAGCTGTAGGCCGAATGCGCGTGCAGCTCGGCGTAGGCGATGGACGAGCGGACCGTCCGGTTACCGTCGGGCGGCTCATAGATCCCGCGCTTGCGTGACCACGCCGGGCTGTCGCCGCCGTCCCCCGACGGAGATCCCCGTTGCGGCCCGCCCGAGGTGGCACCGGTTCCGCCATGGCGCGGCTTGCCGTCGAGCACCCGCTCCATCTCCGCCCAGCTCGGCGGCCCGTTGCTCCAGCCCACGCCGAAGAGTATATCGAATATATGTTCGATTGACGAATCGCCGGGTCAGCATCGGTAGCCAAGCCGCTATCGTTCATAACAAGGCGGGCCAAAGACCCCAACGTTGCTGCCGCACAACCGATCCCAGTTGTAAACACATTATTAACCTGCTGATCCCTACCGCGCCTGGGGAGTGCGGCCGATAATACCGGGATCCTGAGCAGAACCTGGTGACTTACCATGGAGCACCTGACAACACTCGATGCGGGTTTCCTCAAGGCCGAAGATTCGGATCGACACGTGAGCCTGGCGATCGGAGCGGTCGCCATCATCGACGGTCCCCCGCCCGACTACAACCGGCTCAAAGCGGCACTGGCCGAACGGATTCGCGCGATACCCCGGTGCACCCAGGTGTTGCGGACGCATCCATTCGACATGGGTCCCCCGGAGTGGGTCGACGATCCCGGATTCGACCTCAACCACCACATACGGCGGGTGGCACTTCCCCGGCCCCGCGACGATGCCGAACTGTTTCGGGTGGTCGCCGATGTGTTGGAGCGCCGCCTGGACCGCGATCGCCCGCTGTGGGAATGCTGGGTCATCGAGGATCTGAAGGGCAACCAGTGGGCGATCCTGATGAAGATCCACCACTGCGTCGTCGACGGAATCTCGACGACCCACCTCCTCACCAGGCTCTCTGACGACGCCGACGGTGACCTGTTCGTAAACCACCACGGCACCAAACAGACTTCAACATCACGCACATATCGCCCATCGGTACCAGGCCTCAACCCGCTGAACTGGGCCGACAACTTGTGGCGAGCTTCTGGTGTCATCATCAATGCCGCGGCATGGGCGGCCGCCGGGGCCGCGGAACTCGCCGCAGGCTTGATCCGGCCAGCCGGGGCGTCGTCGCTGAGCGGACCGGTCACCACCATGCGCCGCTATACCGCGGTGCGGGTTCCCCTCGCCGCGGTCGACAACGTGTGCCGCAAGTTCGGCGTGACCGTCAACGATGTCGCGCTCGCCGCGATCACCGAGGGCTTCCGAACGGTCATGCTCCATCGCGGCGAACAGCCACGGCCGGATTCGTTGCGCACACTGGTACCGATATCCGTGCGCTCGGCCGACGCGATCGACACACCTGACAATCGCCTCTCAATCATGCTGCCGTACCTCCCTGTCGAACAGGACGATCCGGTGCAGCGATTGCGGACCGTGCACAGCCGATTGACCCGCACGAAGCACAGCGGGCAGCGCCAAGCCGGCCGCATGTTTGTGTCAGCGGCCAATCACATTCCGTTCATGGTGTCCGCTTGGGCGATCCGGCTGCTGACCCGGCTGCCGCAACGCGGCATCGTGACACTGACGACCAATGTGCCCGGACCACGCCATCGGTTACAGATGATGGGTCACCAGGTGATACGGGTACTCCCGATTACGCCGATCGCGCTGGGGCTGCGCACCGGTATTGCGGTGCTGAGCTACGCCGACGACCTGGTGTTCGGCATCACCGCCGATTACGACGGGGCACCCGATGTCGATGAACTTGCCAACGGCATCGAACTGGCGGTGGCGCGGCTGGAAGCGCTCACCCAAGACTCGGTGCTGCTGTTCGGCAGTGACGCCCGCGACGATGCAGGCCGGGTAACGGCGGCGCGGGTTCCCCCGGCCGATCGCAGACCACCACACAGGGAACCTTGACGTCGGGATAGCGCTCCTGCCAGCCCGCCAACAGGCGCCCCCTTTGGGTCGGGCATCGACGGGTCCGGGTCGTGGATGACAGCGAGCGCGCCCCGGCTGGAACAGCGCCTAAACCCTTTTGAAAACACCAGCTTTCGGGACAACAGGATAACAGTGCCACCCTCCTGAACGCCCCGCGAGCGGCATTGCCACACAACCGAAACAGTTGTTTACACGATTTAATCTGCTGGCCATATTTCGCGTGTGGAGTAGAGCGGATACTCGTACCTATCCGACAAGCAGATGGCGGTGATTTGTTTTGGAGCAACTCAAAACGCTCGATGCGGGTTTCCTCATGGCTGAAGATTCGGATCGGCACGTGAGCCTGGCGATCGGCGGGATCGCAATCATCGAAGGGTCCGCTCCCGACTCCGACCAGTTCAAGAACGTACTGGCAGAACGGATTCGCTCGATCCCTCGCAGCACACAGGTGCTGCGGATGCACCCCTTCGATGTGGGCGCTCCGAAGTGGGTCGACGATCCGGGATTCGACCTCACCCGTCATATGCGGCG
Source organism: Mycobacterium sp. (assembly GCA_035625875.1). Taxonomy (GTDB): domain Bacteria; phylum Actinomycetota; class Actinomycetes; order Mycobacteriales; family Mycobacteriaceae; genus Mycobacterium. The sequence goes on from DASPOT010000091.1 coordinate 26,042, forward strand.
GGTGGCACTTCCCCGGCCCGGCGATGATTGCGAACTGTTCCGGGTCGTCGCTGATGTGTTGGAACGCCGCCTGGACCGCGATCGCCCACTGTGGGAATGCTGGGTCATCGAAGGTCTGAAGGGCAATCGGTGGGCGATCTTGATGAAGATCCACCACTGCATCGCTGACGGAATCTCCGCGGCTCGCATCCTCACCCGGCTGTGTGATGATGCTGACCGCGACGCATTCGCACATCACGTCGACCCGAACCAGACCGCAAGACCACGCGCACATCTGCGACCGGTGCCGGACCTCACCCCGCGCAGCCCGGTTGACAACCTCTGGCGGGTCGCTAGCGGCGTCACGAACGCCGCTGCGCGAGCGGTGAGCGGCACCGCCGAAATCGCCGCCGGCTTGATCTGGCCGACTGCCGGGTCTTCATTGGTAGGCCCGGTCACCACGATGCGGCGATATCGCGCCGTACGTGTCCCCCTCGCCGATGTTGAACAGGTGTGCCGCAAGTTCGACGTGACCATCAACGACGTTGCCCTCACGGCGATCACCGAGGGCTTCCGGGCGCTTTTGCTGCAACGCGGCGAGCAGCCACGCGCGGATTCACTGCGCACCCTGGTGCCGGTCTCGGTGCGCTCCCCCGACGCACTGGACACACCCGGCAATCGCATTTCGGTCATGCTGCCGTATCTTCCCGTTGAACAGGATGACCCGATCCAGCAGTTACGCGCCGTGCACCATCGATTGGCCCGGGCCAAGCAGGGTGGGCAGCGCCAAGCAGGCAACATATTCGTGTCGGCGGCCAATTACGTCCCGTTTATGTTGTCCTCCTGTCTGATTCGACTGCTAACACGGCTGCCGCAACGCGGCATCGTGACGCTGGCAACCAATGTCGCGGGACCACGACGCCCGTTACGGATGATGGGCTGCAAGGTGGAACGCTTGCTGCCGATTCCTCCGATCGCGCTACGGTTGCGCACCGGGGTCGCGGTGCTGAGCTATGCCGATGACCTGGTGTTCGGTATCACCGCCGATTACGACGCCGCACCCGATGTGGAAGAGCTCGCCAACGGCATTGAAATGGGCGTGGCGCGTCTGGAAGCGCTAAGCCAAGACTCCGTCCTGCTGTTCGCCAAGTGACGCCTGGCGACGATGCGCGCCGCGCGGGGGTACCCCAGCTTGCGAGGGGACGGCGCGAGGAGGAGCCGGGCAATCGGCTCGAGCTAGGCGCTAAGACCGGCGAGCCACGATCACCGGTGTGCGCGCGGCCTGCACCAGCGACGCCAATGCGTTTCACCTCGCTGCTGCTCTGAATTGTGTTGCAGCACAATAGCGTTCGCCGTCTGATGTTGCGGTTGGTTGGCTTTGGTAGTACCCACTCCTTTTACCACCCCTAGCGGGTACCCGCCCCCAGCAGCGCTTGGCCCCTATTCGCAGCGCCCCCGATACAGGACCACACCGTGGTCGCCTCGTTTACGGGGGCGGACCCTGGTTCGTCTGGCTGGGGGTTTTGCGTAGTCGGCGGCCGCGGAGCTGGCGCGCCGTCAGCCGCCGCTTATTGTTGGGTGCCGCTGCGGGTTTCGGTGATTTTGCGTTGGAGGTACCACGAGAAATATCCGTGGTACCTGCGCTGCAGCTCGCGTCGCCGCCAGTCGTGCCCGTCGATCACGCGCCGGCAAGAAGCGGTGTTGCAGCGGCAGGCCATTTGTCCGTCGTAATCGTCGAACAGCGCGTAGTCGGTGGTGAGTTCCTCGTCGGCAGTGATATCCCGCATGGCGACCAACACGATGTTGCCGGCAAAACCGACGTTGGGTTCGCAGGAGTGGTTGATGAACAGGATCACCGGCTCGTACTCCTCTGGCGACAGCGCCACCAGGTGTAGCCCGTCGGTGATCTGAATCGCCGAGTTCGGCAGCGGATCGGGCAGGTCATTAAGTTGCCTCGTAGTCACGATGTGCCCGCCCTTAACGGCGACGATCTCACCGGCGTCGATTCGCTCGGTGGCGAACAGCCCGCGTCCCGCTATCTCGCTGCCGATGCCCTTGCGCGCTTTTGGGCTGATCCACGATGAAACCACGTTTCCCACGCTAGTGGCCATGTTTGCTTATGCGGGGTGGCCTGGGGTTGGTTGGTGGTGGTTTTTCCGTGGTCGCCGGCCGCGGTTGCAGTCGGCGGTTCAGGTCCGCGGTGTGGCGCGAGTCGGTCATCATCATCGTGTCCCAAATGCCACGGTTCGGTTGGTTGGGTCAGACTCCCTCTTTTGAATACCCTGTGGGAGCGCTGCCATTACAAGGTCGGCATTCCTCCAAATAGAACCGCGATAGCCGCCATCATTCCTATAGCCAGTCGCTTCATGCGCATAGCTCCTTTGCCCGCTCGGCCACGCGATACCAAACGTCGTTTGACGAGAGGCCGTCGTTATTAGCGTCACACCAAGCTTGATGAAGCATGGATGCTACTAGCTCTGTATCGTGGTTCCGTTCGTCGTCGCTCACTTCGCCTCATGGCCGCATTGAGTTTGTCTTTGAGTACCTAGGCTTCGTCGTAGACGTGGTGACCGCTGGTTTCGCCGTTCAGCAGCGTGTCCGCAACGCCTATCGAACGGGCAGCGGCCCCGCCCCGCTCCCGAGCCGCGCGGCGAAGTTCCGCCACCAACCTCATCGTTGATGGTTCTCCGCCTGGTGTCCCAACGGAGTGTGTCGTCACCGCTGTTGTCCATGTCACAGAGACTAGATCAAGCGTTGCAAAGATGCGATAAAGATCATCGTCAACCCGGGGCTGGTTGCCCGCTTTTGGATTTGGACACCTTCGTGTGTGGCTGGGGGTTGGCCGCGTTCGCGGCAGCCTGGTCGTGGCGGGAGAGGATGCGTCCGCGCTCACGCAGGAGACCACCGAATTCAACTAGGAGGAGGGCTGAAAGCTGAGGTTTCACCCAGCGTTAACGCGGTACCCTTCCGATCACCAACAGCTGCAATGCGATTCGAATTGAATCACACTGTGGTAGCCGGAAATCGGCATAGATCGCACGCGGGTCATCGTGCATCACCCAGGCGTGTCCTCCTGCCTCTTATATCCGCTGAAGGATCTCATGCGTTACCGACAACAGCCGTCACTCAGCGAGATGGCGACGGGGCGGTTGAACTACCACGCGCAAGCCGCCGTCGCGCGAACCTCGCCGGGAGTCATTCGACGCCGCTGACGCTGAGCTGCGCCGCCTGATCCGGGAGGGGTTCGAGCTCGGCATCCCTGGCGAGCAACTTGCCGAGGCGGCCGGCCTGTCAGTACCGCGCGTCTACCAGATCCGCGACGGGCAACGGTAGCCGCTCATAGTCAATTGGCGTGGCCGCACCGTGGCCACAATTTGGCCGCAGTAACACTTCACTCAACTTAACCACGCCGATGTCTTTTCGCAGCTGAAACCGGATTTAAGCCCCTGGCCAGCATCGCTGAAAATACCTCACGGGTAATCGACAGCCCCGGCGCTGCGAAACACGATGAGGGCAGCTGGCATCCATCCGAGGAACGGAAAGCACCCATGCGCGGCCTCATCGACCGCTACCTCGCCTGCTGGAACGAGACCGACTCGGCTACCCGCCGCGAGCTGATCGCCAAAGACCTGGGCCGATGACGCCGACTACGTCGACCCGCTGGTCGAGGTGCACGGTCATGACGCCATCGACGCGGCCATTGCCGCAACCCAGAACCAATTCCCGGGCCACGTGTCCAGACTCGACGGGCAGATCGACACCCATCACGATGTCGCACGCTTCAGCTGGGGACTGGGGCACGACGGCGACAACCGCTGGTGGTGGGTTTCGACGTGGCGACCGTCGGCGTGCCGGAAGGCTGGCCCGCGTCGTCGGCTTCCTCGACAAGGTACCGAGCTGACCGTCAGTCCTGTTAAGCCGCCGCGTATTCCACGGCACCGTCATCGAGCACCACCCGCGTGTCGGTGCCGTCGGGCGCGGCGGCCTCGGTGCGGAACACCGCCCGGCCCGGTTCGGTGCGCCAGATCAAGGTGGTCAGCGTCTCGCCGGGAAACACCGGGGCGCTGAACCGCGCGGCGATCGAGGTGATGTTGGCGGCGACGCCCATGCCGAGTTCGGCGACCAGCGCACGGCCCGCTACGCCGTAGGTGCACAGCCCGTGCATGATCGGCTTGGGGAAGCCGGCCATCTCCCTGGCGAACCACGGGTCACTGTGCAGCGGGTTGCGATCGCCCGAGAGCCGGTAGATCAGCGGCTGATCCTCCCGGGTGGGCAGCGCGATTCGGGCGTCCGGCTCGCGGTCGGGGATTTCCGGTGCGGCCGGGCGCTGTCCCGGTACTCCCCCGAAACCACCGGCGCCGCGGATGACAAGCGTGGTAAGGGTCTCGGCGACCGGTGCCCCGGATCCGGGATCACTGCCGCGGGCGCGCAAGACGATGATGGCGTTCTTGCCCTCGCCCTTGTCCTGGATGTCGGCGACCTCGCAGACTACCGACAGCTTTCCGGCGGCCGGCAGCGGTGCATGCAACCGGATGGCCTGAGACCCGTGTAACAGCATGGCCCAGTTGGAAATTCCGATCTTCGCCGCCGCCCCGAAGGCGGGGCAGCAGATCACCGCGTAGGTGGGCAGTACCTGCTGGGTGATGCCATGGCTGTTTTCGGTGGTGAAGGACAGGTCCTCGGTGCCGGCACCCACACCGAGCGCGTAGAGCATCGTGTCCCGGTCGGTCCACTCAAACAGCATCGGCTCTGTCACCGCGCCGACGGAATTCGGGTCGATCGCCATGCGGGTATCCTCTCGATTCGTTTGACCGCTCGACGCTATCCCCCATTCTGGGGGCCACCGCAGGCACCCAAGCCTTTTCTTCACCTCAACCAGGGCAAACCGACTACACCGACGCCGCCGGCAAGGCAGGCTATCGCCATGCCCAATCGCACCATCATCTGGAAAGCGGCGGCCGCACTCGCTGCGACCATCGCCGTTGCCGCTTGCTCCGGTGGCGCACCGCACCCGCGCACCATCACCCTGACCTTCATCCGGCACGCACAGTCACAAAGCAACGCCGACGGGATCATCGACACCGATGTGCCCGGTTCAGGCCTCACCGAGGAAGGCCGCGGGCAGGCCCAACAGATCGCCCACCAACTTGCCCGTAACGGCTACGACGGCGTCTACGCCTCCATGATGGTGCGCACCCAACAGACCGCCGCGCCGTTGGCCGAAGAACTCGGCAAGCAGTTCGAAATCCTGCCCGGCCTGCGGGAAATCGGCGCCGGCTGGTATGACGGCAAGCCAATGACGATGGCCGACTCGACGTATATGCTCGCGCCGATGGATTGGCTGGCTGGGGACCGCCAAAACGGCATCCCCGGGTCGATAAACGGTAACCAGTTCAATGAACAGTTCACCGCGGCCGTCCAGAAGATCTATGACAGCCGCCACAACAAACCGGTCGCGTTCTCGCACGGCGCGGCCATCATGATCTGGACGCTGATGAATGTCAAGAACCCCAAGGACGGCTTGCTGAGCAGTCATCCACTGCCCAACATCGGCCGTGTTGTGATCACCGGCAGCCCGGTGACCGGCTGGATGCTGGTGGATTGGGACGGAATCCGCGAGTTCAACTAGCCCGGCATTCCCGATCGCGTCACACCCCGGTTGACCGGGTGACAGCCAGCCGCCACCATAACTGACATGCGCTATGTCGTTACCGGCGGTACTGGGTTTATTGGTCGCCGTGTCGTATCACGTCTCTTGGACACCCGACCCGATGCCGAGGTGTGGGTGCTAGTCCGTCGCCAGTCGCTGGGCCGCTTCGAGCGCCTGGCCGCCGAGTGGGGTGAGCGGGCAAAACCCTTGGTCGGCGACGTGACCGCGACCGGTCTCGGGTTGACCGATGAGGCCATCGCCCAGCCGGAGCCCATAGACGATGTGGTGCACTGTGCGGCGCTCTACGACGTCACCACCGGTGAGGCCGAGCAGCGGGCCGCCAATGTGGAAGGCACCCGCGCGGTAATCGAGTTGGCGCGGCGGCTGGACGCGACGTTGCACCACGTGTCGTCGATCGCGGTGGCCGGCAACTTCGCCGGCGAATACACCGAAGCCGACTTTGACGTCGGCCAGCAGCTGCCGACGCCGTATCACCAGACGAAGTTCCAAGCCGAGCTGCTAGTGCGTTCGACGCCGGGGCTGCGTTACCGCATCTACCGGCCACCGGTGGTGGTAGGCGATTCGCGCACCGGCGAGATGGACAAGATCGACGGGCCGTACTACTTCTTTCCGGTGTTAGCCAAGTTGGCTGTGTTGCCCCGGTTTACCCCGATCGTGCTGCCCGACACCGGGCGTACCAATATCGTCCCGGTCGACTACGTCGTCGACGCGATGGTCGAGCTGATGCACGCCGGGGGGCGCGACGGGCAGACATTCCATCTGACTGCGCCGAAAACCATTGGGCTGCATGGCATCTACCGCGGGATCGCCAAGGCTGCGGGACTGCCTCCACTGCGCGGGTCGCTGCCACGCTCGGTGGCCACACCGTTGCTCAAAGTGCGCGGCCGGGCCAAGGTGGTGCGCAATATGGCGGCCACCCAACTCGGTATTCCCCCCGAGGTTCTCGACGTCGTCGAACTGGCACCCACATTCACCTCCGATGAGACCCGGAAGGCATTGCAGGGCACCTGCATCGACGTGCCTGAGTTCGCGGCGTACGCACCCAAACTGTGGCGGTACTGGGCCGAGCACCTGGATCCGGACCGGGCCCGTCGCGACGATCCGGCCGGACCGCTGGTGGGACGGCACGTCATCATGACCGGCGCGTCCAGCGGTATCGGCCGGGCCTCGGCAACAGCAGTGGCCGAACGGGGGGCAACGGTGTTCGCGCTGGCGCGCAACGCCGCGGCGCTCGACGAGCTGGTCGCCGAGATCCGCGCGAGCGGTGGCCAGGCGTATGCCTTCACCTGCGACGTGACGGACTCCGCGTCGGTGGACCACACCGTCAAGGACATCCTGGGCCGCTTCGGCCACGTCGACTACTTGGTCAACAACGCCGGCCGGTCGATACGCCGGTCGGTGGTCAACTCCACCGACCGGCTGCACGACTACGAGCGGATGATGGCGGTCAACTACTTCGGCGCGGTGCGGATGGTGCTGGCGCTGCTGCCGCACTGGCGTGAGCGCCGGTTCGGTCACGTGGTCAACGTCTCCAGCGGTGGTGTGCTGGCGCGCAATCCCAAGTACAGCTCGTATTTGCCGTCCAAGGCCGCCCTGGACATGTTCGCCGACGTGGTGTCCTCGGAGACGGTGTCTGATCACATCACGTTCACCAACGTCCACATGCCGCTGGTGCGCACCCCGATGATCGTGCCATCGCGGCGGCTGAACCCGGTGCCGCCGATCAGCGCCGAGCACGCCGCGGCGATGGTGGTGCGGGCGTTGATCGAAAAACCGGTGCGCATCGACACCCCGCTGGGCACGCTTGCCGAAATCGGCCACTACTTCACACCGCGGCTGTCGCGGCGGATTCTGCACCAGCTCTACCTCGGCTACCCGGATTCGGTGGCGGCGCGCGGTGTGGCGCCGACGCAGACCGAAACCCCCGTGGCGACGATGCGGGCCGGAACAGGCCCGGGGTGGGGGTACCCCCGCTCGCGGGGGAGAGTCGCGGCATCCAGCAAGGACCGCACACCACTGCGTCGCCGGCCCAAGCGCCCAGAGCGCGCCGTCGCCCGCATGCGTGTTCCCCGGCCCGTCAAGAAGGTGGTGCGCCTGATGCCCGGAGTGCACTGGTAATCCAGCGATCTCGGACGGCTCGCCAGACACTGCGCCCGGTATCGTTACGGCGGTGAACGCGGCTGCTGGAGCCACAGTCTTCGCCGACGTGGATACCGGCGTCGATGATGCGCTGGCGTTGGTGTATCTACTGGCTAGCCCGGACGCCGACCTGGTCGGTATCGCCTCGACCAGCGGAAATGTTGCGGTACAGCAGGTTTGCGTGAACAACCTCGGTCTGCTCGAACTGTGCCGGGCTCCGGGTATCCCGGTGTCCAAGGGCGCCGGCCAGCCCTTGAGTTGCCCGCTGCGCGCTCCCGGAAAAGCCCACGGCCCCAGAGGTTTGGGCTATGCCGAGCTGCCGTCCAGCGATCGTCAGCTCACCACCTACGACGCCGCGACGGCGTGGGTGCGGGCGGCACACGCCTATCCTGGAGAGCTGATCGGCCTGGTCACCGGCCCGTTGACCAACCTGGCGCTGGCGCTGCGCGCCGAACCCGCACTACCGACACTGCTGCGGCTGCTGGTGATCATGGGCGGCGCGTACGACTACCGGGGCAACACCAATCCGGTGGCCGAATGGAATATCAGCGTAGACCCCGAGGCGGCGGCCGAGGTATTCGCCTCGTGGGCGTCAGCGGCGGATATTCAAAGGCGACAATCACTTCCGATCGTATGCGGACTGGATCTGACCCAGAAGGTCGCGATGACACCGGAGATCCTCGGAAAGTTGGCGACCGCCGCGGACTCGGCCACGACGGTGATGAGCGCGTCGGATAAACGCGGCACCCGGTCGGCGGCGTCGAATCCGTTGATCCGGGTCATCGAGGACGCGATGCGGTTCTACTTCGAAACCCACCTTGACCACGGCCACGGATATCTGGCGCATCTGCATGACCCGTTAGCTGCCGCGGTCGCACTGGACCCGCAGCTGGTGACGACCCGGGCGGCGACGGTGGATGTCGAGCTGACCGGTACGCTGACCCGCGGCATGACGGTTGCCGACTGGTCAGGGAGTTGGGAAGGGAAGCCCAACGTGCGCATTGGTATTGACGTCGACGCGGCCGTGTTCTTCGACCGGTTCATCGACCGGGTGGGGCTGTTCGCGCGTCAGCTCGGCTGATGGCCCGGGTCTCCCCCGCAAGCGGAGGTACCCCCACCTCGGCCCGCTACCACGGGCCGCATCGTCGCCGGGGCGGCTACTCGTAGATTCCCTCCAGATACCACCTCCGCTGGCGATAACACAGCAGCAGCGCGGGACCGGGATTGGACGTACGCCCGCCCTCCAACATCACCTGGGCTCGGGCTGTGCGGCCCTTGGCCCGATCCGGATCCCACCACCGCTCGTCGACCGGCCAGGGTCCGGCCCACCAGCGCAGCCGGTCGTCTCGACCGTGGGCGGCCAGCCGCGCCGGGTCCGCGGAGAACAGCCCCCGACTGGTCACCCGTATCGGATTGCCATGGGCGTCAATCAATTCCACCGGGTCGTCGAGCAGCACCGTCGGCGATGGCTCGGGCAGTTGACCGGGCCACGGCTGACTCGGGTCGGCCTGCGGCACCAGCTCGTCCCCCAGCGGTGTCAACGTAATGCGTTCGGCCGGTCCGCGACCGCCACTGAGTACCGGCACCTGCACCGCATCGGGGCCGAGCAAGCCCTGCACCCGCACCAGTGCCCGACGAGCTCGAAGCCTGTCCTCCTCGCCGAGGCCACCCCATAACGGCAACTGCAGCGCCCCGGCGGACACCACCTCCACCGCCTGCAGCCGTAACAGCGTCACCGGCGCCGTGGGGCAGTCTGCGGCGGTCCGATTGTGCAACCACCCGTCCAGCTGCCAGCGCACCCGGTCGGCGGTGGCATCCTCGGTCAACGGCTCAGCGCACCGCCACACCCGGTTCAGCTCTTCGCCGTTGGCGGTGACGGCGTGAATGGCCAGCCGGGTACATCCCACCCCGGCGGCCATCAGCGTCTGATGCAACGTACCGGCCAGCGAACGCCCGGCAAATGCTGCGGCATCAACCCGGTCGATCGGCGGATCGCAGTGCAGCACGGCATCGAGTTCCGGCGTTAGCTCACGCCCGGACGGCGCGCGTTCCGGCTCACCACGGGCGAAGCGGTGCGCGGCCACCGCGTCAGCACCGAACCTCGAAGCCACGTCGGTGCGCGACAGCGCGGCAAACTGACCGATGGTGCGAATCCCCATCCGCCACAACAGATCCGCCAGATCCTCCCGCCCCGGACCGGACAGGCTGGGCTCGGTGGCGAGTTGGCGGATCGACAGCGCCGACAGAAACCGGGCGTCGGCCCCCGGCTCCACGACACGGCCCGCACGCGCGGCAAAGACCGCGGTGGACAACTGGTCGGCGATCCCGACCTGACACTCGGCGCCAGTCGCGGCCACCGCGTCGATCAGCCGCTCGGCCGCCTGCTGCTCGGACCCGAAAACCCGGGCCACCCCGTGCACCGGCAACACCAAGAGCCCGGGCCGCAACACTTCGGCGCGGGGCACCAGATCGTCCACCGCCGCGATCACCCCTTCGAAGAGGCGGGCGTCGCGGTCGGTGTCCGCGGTCGCGACGTGCAGTTGCGGACAGCGGGCCGCCGCCTCCCGCCGCCGCAGACCTCGCAGCACTCCCGCCGAACGGGCGGCCGACGAGCAGGCGATCACCCGGTTGGCCAGGGTGACTGCGACCGGCGCCGTCGCGGGCAGGTCCGCAGCGGCTGCCGCCGCGACCGCGGGCCAGTCCATGCACCAGATCGCCAGCACTCGAGAGGAGGCCACCGCACGCACCTCATCCAGCGCCGACCCGGCTGATCGCCCGTCCCCCAGCGCGCACATCAAGACGCACCCCACTGATCCGCCCGAATCCGGGAGTGGGCTTGCCGCGGTCACCCGCAGTGATCTCATAGCCGCAGACCCGGGCCTCCAGTCGCATCGACGCCCCCTGCCAGTCGCCGTCGGTGACCAGCAGGGTGCAGCCTTTATGGCGAGCACGGGCCATCACTGCCCGCGCCCGGGTCAGTGGTACCGAGCGCCCGCCCAGGCCGAGGACGACCAGATCCATCCCGTCCATGAGCACCGCGGCTACCTCCACCGGATCGGTGCCGGGATTCGGTATCACCGCGAGCCGGCTCAGGTCCGCCCCCATCTCAACAGCGGCCAGCAGTCCGATATCCGGCTGGCCGACGATGGCCACGTTCCCGCCCGCGGCCGTAACCGAGGCCACCATGCTCAGCGGTAGCGACCGGGCTCCCGACAGCACCGCCACCGTTCCCCGCGGCAACGCGTCCGGCAGCACATCGGCCAGCAACTCCGGGATCGCTAGCCTGGTTTCCGACTCCGGCAGCAGGTCATCCGAATGGGCGTGCCCACGTCGTCCGGCACCTACCTTCCCGGACACCGCCGCCATCTGTCGGCGTAGCAGTTTCAGCTGCTCAGCGCGGTCCCCGTGCCGTTGATCGAGGGCAAGAGCCGCCGTCATAACCACCTCCGGCGTAGCCAGGTTGTTCACTATTTTCGAATATATGTTCGATACATTCGAGTAAACACCCGCCCCCCGACAACGTCAAGCGGTCGCCAACGGCAAATGCAGCAGGCCTGTTCAGGACCTGTCAGGTCACTCCCACTCGATGGTGGCGGGCGGCTTGCTGGTGATGTCCAGGACTACGCGATTGACCTCGGCGACCTCGTTGGTGATCCGGGTCGAGATGCGCTCCAGCACCTCGTAGGGCACCCGGGTCCAGTCGGCGGTCATCGCGTCCTCGCTGGATACCGGCCGCAGCACGATCGGGTGCCCGTAGGTGCGGTCGTCGCCCTGCACACCGACCGAGCGGATGTCGGCCAGCAGGACTACCGGGCACTGCCAGATCTGGCTGTCCAGGCCGGCGGCGGTCAGCTCCTCGCGTGCGATCGCGTCGGCGCGTCGCAGGGTGTCCAGCCGCTGTGCGGTGACCTCGCCGACGATTCGGATGGCCAGTCCTGGGCCCGGAAATGGCTGGCGTGCAACGATTTCCTCCGGCAAACCCAACTCGCGACCGACCGCGCGCACCTCGTCTTTGAACAGCAGCCGCAGCGGCTCAACGAGTTTGAACTTCAAGTCGCCGGGTAAGCCGCCGACATTGTGGTGACTTTTGATGTTCGCTGTGCCGCTGCCACCGCCGGACTCGACGACGTCCGGGTACAGCGTGCCCTGCACCAGGAACTCGACGCTTCTCCCAGAAGCAGTGTCGCCCAGGATATCTCGCACCGCCCCCTCGAAGGCCCGGATGAACTGCCGGCCGATGATCTTGCGCTTGCCCTCGGGCGACCCCACCCCGGCCAGCGCGTCGAGGAAAGTCGCCGCCGCATCCACGGTGACCAGGTTGGCGCCGGTGGCGGCGACGAAATCACGCTGCACCTGTGCGCGCTCGCCGGCACGTAGCAGTCCGTGGTCGACGAAGACGCAAGTCAACCGGTCGCCGATGGCGCGCTGCACCAGCGCTGCGGCCACCGCGGAATCCACGCCGCCGGACAGTCCGCAGATCGCGTGACCGTCGCCGATCTGGTTGCGCACCTGCTCGACCAGTGCGCCCACAATGTTGGCGGCGGTCCACTGGGCGCCGAGCCCGGCGAAGTCGTGCAGAAACCGGCTCAGCACTTGTTGGCCGTGCGGGGTGTGCATCACCTCGGGGTGGTATTGCACCCCGGCCAGGCGCCGGTCGCGGTTCTCGAAGGCCGCCACCGGCGAACCCGGGCTGGTGGCCACCACGTCGAATCGATCCGGTGCGGCCGTGACAGCGTCACGGTGGCTCATCCAGACCGGCTGTGTATCGGGCAGGCCGGAATGCAACTCGCCGCCAAGGATTTTCAGTTCGGTCCGGCCGTATTCGCTGGTATCGGTGCGCGCGACGGTGCCGCCGAGAGTCTGCGCCATGGCTTGAAAGCCGTAGCAGATGCCGAACACCGGTAGGCCCAGGTCGAACAGCGCCGGATCAAGTTGCGGGGCGCCGTCCGCGTAGACGCTGGCCGGTCCGCCGGACAGCACGAGTGCCTGCGGGTCGTGGGCCTTGATCTCCTCGATCGAGGCGGTGTGCGGGATGACCTCCGAGAACACCCGCGCCTCACGGACCCGCCGGGCGATCAACTGGGCGTACTGCGCGCCGAAGTCGATGACCAGCACGGGGCGGGGCGATGCTGGTCCGGCCACATCGGGGTCAGCAAGTTCGGCCACGGCCAGTCAGTCTAGTGGCCCCCAGCGACCGCCCTGGTGAACGGAACCCGGTACCTGAGCTCGTTCGATCAGCGTCAGAGCCGCAGCAGGTTGATGCTGGACGCGATGATCCAGGCGATCCATCCCAGCCCGCCGATCAGGCCAGGCCGGCCAAGCTCGTGAAACTCATAGTCGCCTCCCGAAGATGGTGCTAGCTCTTACATTGTCTGTGGGGCTGATGCCGTGCCCCTTCTTCGGTAGACAAGGAGCCGTCATATGAGCAAGCGCGCTGTGGTCGGCCTTGGCAGCGTCGTCGCCCCACGTGAACTGGTCAGTATTTCCGGCGACGCAGTCCCGATTCCCGATCCCGATCGGCTCGTCCATCTGCAGTTCCGGCGTTTCGCCGGCTGTCCGATTTGTAATGTTCACCTGCAGTCGATCGTGCGTCGGCACGACGAAATCGCCGACGCCGGTATCCGTGAAGTCGTCGTGTTTCACTCGACCGACGAGGAGTTGCGCCGCTACGTTGACGATCTGCCGTTCGCGGTGGTCGGCGACCCGGACAAGGCGCTCTACGCCGAATTCGGTGTCGGCTCCTCGCCGCGTGCCGTGTTCGACCCGCGCGCGGTGGCACCGATATTGGTGCCGGTGCTTCGTGAGGATATTGGTCGTATCCGACGTCAGAAACCACTGGCCAATTTGCATCCGACCGGCGGCCGACTGGGGTTGCCCGCCGACTTTCTCATCGGCTCCGACGGTCGGGTCATCGCCTGCAAACACGGCACGCACGCTAACGACCAGTGGTCGGTGGACGAGGTGCTGGCGCACGCCTCGTGATGCAGCGCGCCGACGGTTAGGAAGCTGCCGACAGCGAAAACACCGTGCGCAGTGTGTCGACGGCCTCGTGATCACCGTCGAATTTGATTCGCCGCAGCGCCGCCTTGCGCCTGGCTTCGGTGGACCCTAACCGCGCGGTGGCGAGATCTGCCGCACTGGCGGTGACCGTCACCGCGGGTTCGCCGTGAGCGGGCGCGAGATGGCCCTGATTCACCGCGAACTCGAAACGGCGCCCGTCGATTTCGACACGGTAAGCCGCATTCAAGTCAGCGGCCTTGAGCGGGTCGAAGGCCAGCAGGATTCCGGCGAGGAATCCGTTCAACGGCGAGACCGGGCCGCCGTCCATTGGTTCAAGCCGATCCAGGCCGAACCAGGCGAGGCTCTGCAGGACGGGTAGCACCCGCTGCCAGCCGACGTCGCTGAGCGTGTAGACGGTACGCGCGATCGGCGGCGGTAACTCGGCGCGGTCGACGAGCCCCGCGTTTTCCAGTTCCTTGAGCCGCTCGGCGAGCAGGTTGGTCGCGATACCTGGTAGCTCGGCGCGCAGGTCGCTGTATCGGCGCGGTCCGCCGACCAGTTCACGCAGGATCAGCAATGTCCACCGCTCACCCAGGATGTCGAGCCCCTTAGCGATCGGGCAGTTCTGGTTGTAGCTCTTGCGGGTGGGCATACTGCCACCCTACCAGCGGAAAACTTCTTTTTCAATCTTATACTTGAAAAAGTTGTCTTTTAAGTTTAAAGTTCTGTCCATGCCTATACGCGCTGTTCATCTCGTGCTCCGCGATCACCCCGTCGCCGCACTTGCTGTCATCTGCCTGTCCGTCTTCGTCATCAGCGTCGACGCCACGATCGTCAACGTCGCGCTGCCCACGCTGTCGCGCGACCTAGGCGCGGACACCGTACAGTTGCAGTGGATCGTCGACGCGTACACCCTGGTCATGTCGGGGCTGCTGCTGTCGGCCGGCAGCCTCAGCGACCGCTACGGCAGGCGCGGCTGGCTCAGTTCCGGGCTCGCGCTGTTCGCGGTCACCTCCGCCATTGCGGCGCAGGTGAATTCGGCAGACGCGCTGATCACAGCGCGGGCTTCCATGGGCGTCGGCGCGGCGGTGATCTTCCCGACCACGCTGGGACTGATCACCAACATCTTCACCGAGCCGATCTTCCGCGCCAAGGCGATCGGACTATGGGCGGCCATGGTGGGTGTCGGGGTGGCCGTCGGACCGATCAGCGGTGGCTGGCTGCTCGAACACTTCTCCTGGGGCTCGATCTTCCTGGTGAACGTTCCGATCGCGGTGGCGGCCATCGTCGGCGGAATCCTGTTCGTTCCGACCTCGCGCGACCCGGCGACGCCGCCCGTCGACGTCCCCGGATTGATCCTGTCCACGGTCGGGGTGACCGCGTTGATCTACACCGTCATCGAAGCGCCCAGCTGGGGATGGAGCAGCGCGCGGGCCGCGATTGGCTTCACCCTGGGCGCCATCGTTCTCACCGGGTTCGCGCTGTGGGAGCGGCGCAGCACCCATCCGATGTTGGACGTATCGGTGTTCTTCAACCGTCGATTCTCGGGTGGCAGCCTGGCGGTGACCGCGGGCTTTCTGACGTTGTTCGGATTCATCTTCGTCATCACCCAGTACTTCCAATTCATCAAGAACTGCAGCGCATTCGAGACCGGGGTGCGGTTGCTGCCGGTGGCCGTCTCCATCGCACTGGCCAGCGTCCTGGGGCCCCGAATGGTCGAATGGATCGGGACCACCGCCGTCGTCGCCGCCGGTCTGACCGTGTTCGCGGCCGGCTTGGGGTGGGCGTCCACGGCGGACGCGGCAACGCCTTATAGCGAGATCGCGATGCAGATGCTGCTGCTCGGTGGCGGCCTCGGCCTTACGACCGCGCCGGCCACTGAGGCGATCATGGGATCATCGTCGGCCGACAAGGCGGGGGTCGGCTCGGCTGTCAATGACACCACCCGTGAACTCGGGGGCACCCTCGGTGTCGCCATCGTGGGCAGCGTCTTCGCATCCGTATACTCCGCTCGTCTCGGCTCGGTTTCAGCGCTGGCGGGATTACCCGCCGATGTCCGCTCTGCGATGGAGCGCTCGATGGCCGTGGCGCACAAGGTGATCGGACAGATGCCCCCCGGGCGGATCGCCGACATCCGCGATGCCGTCAATCAGGCATTCCTCGACGGCCTTCAGGTCGGATCGCTAGTCTGCGCCGGTATCGCGCTGGCCGCCGCGGTCGTCGTCATGGTGCTGCTGCCGGCACGGGCCCGGCAAGCGACACCGGCTGCCGCAACACCGACCTCAGTGGAGGCTTAATGCTATGCGGCTCAACGACATTGCAAGTGTCCGACCACGGAAAGGAAATCCGATGGCGAAAACTCGCGTGCTGGTAACCGGCGCCACCGGCAAGATCGGCGGGGCGGTGGCCGCCCAACTGTTGGAAAAGGGCGTGACGACCAGGGCCTTGGTCCATCGCGACGATGCGCGCAGTGCACGATTGCGGGCCCTGGGCGCCGAGGTCGTCGTCGGCGACATGTTTGACATCGGCCAGGTTCAGGCGGCGTTGGACGGGATCGATCGGCTGTACTTCAATCCCCCGTACCATCCCCACGCACTCGACAGCGCGGTCGCCTTTGCCGTGGCCGCACGGCGCTCGGGTGTGGAAGCGGTGGTGGCGTTGGGGCAGTGGCTGGCCAGCCCCGAGCATCCGTCGCTGATGACCCGGCATGCCTGGTTGACCGACAAGTTGTTCGAGCTGCTGCCGCACACCGCCCACGTGGCGGTTGATCCGGGATACTTCGCCGACAACTATCTGCAGCTGGTCCCCATGGCCGCCCAGCTGGGGGTGCTGCCGACGCCGACCGGGGCGGGCCGAAATGCGCCTCCCTCCAATGAAGATATCGCGCGAGTTGCGGTGGGTGCACTGCTCGACCCGCACCGTCATGACGGTCGGGCCTACCGCCCGACCGGGCCGACGCTGCTGTCGGCAGCGGAGATCGCCGACGCGGTCGGTGAGGCGTTGGGCCGACGGGTGCGCCACATCGATATTCCCCCGTGGATGTTCATGCGAGCCGTACGTGTGCGTGCTGAGCAACTCGGAGCCGACCTGTTCTTCGAGTCAAGCTTGCGCCATTACCTGCCCGAGCACGCCCTGGGAACCTGGGAGGTTGGCGGCCCTACCACGCATGTCCGTGATGTCGCCGGTGTCGAACCCGAAGACTTCCTGACGATCGCACGCCGCTACGTCACCGGACCGGAATCCCGCCGTACCGCAGGCAATCTCATCCGCCGAGTCTGGGAGTTCATGCTGATCGGACTCGTGCCGATGCACCGGCTGGACAAGTTCGACCGACTCCAGCAGCATCCTCAGCCCGCGCATCCGCGGCTTTCAGGGCAGTCCGAAGTCTGGCGAAACGAGGACACCGCACCAGCCGACGGTCGCTTTGGAGCACTCAAGACCGACGCGCCATCGGTGTAGCAGACATTCCGTCCTTCGAAATATGCGACGGCCCAAATCACGCTCGAAGAAAGGTAAGGAACGCGATGAGTACTGCAGCAAGCGGGAGCACCTATGTCCTAGGCCATAACGACGTGGAGGTGCAGCGGCTGCTCCTGCAAGGACGGCTGTATAACGACTACACCGAGCATGCGCTACGGCTCGCCGGGTTGCGGCCGGGCATGCGGGTGCTCGATGCCGGCTGCGGGCCTGGTGACGTGTCATTTATCGCCGCACGGCTGGTCGGTTCCACAGGGACCGTTCTCGGTGTGGACGCCGCACCCGAGATGATCGAACTCGCCCGCGCCCGCGCCTCCGAACGAGGCTTGTCTGCAGTGCACTTCAAGCAAGCCGCGATTGACGCGATCGCCCTAGACGAACCGGTCGACGCAGTAGTTGGCCGGTTGATCCTGATGCACTTGCCCGACCCGGCTGCCACGCTGCGGCACCTCAGCTCCTTGGTGCGCCCTGGCGGGGTGATCGCGTTCTCCGAGAATGACATCACCGGGGCACGCAGCATCCCGGACATGGCACTGTTCCGGCAGGTGACAGCGGGGATCGCCCGCGCCTTCGAGGCGATGGGGCTCAGTCCGCAGTTTGGCACCACACTGCACACGATCTTTCAGGACGCCGGTCTGGGCACGCCGCATCTGACCCTCAGCACGCCAATCGGTACAGCCGCCGACACCAACATCTTGGCCTACGCCGCGGAAGTCTGGCGATTGGTATACCCAATAGCACAACAGATGGGCTTCGCCATCGACGAGCTCGCCGATATCGACAACTTCGTGCCGCGATTCCGCCAGGAGGCACTTGCGGTCAACGCCGTCATCACGATGCCTCCCATCATCACCGCATGGGCCCAGGTGCCGGAAGCAGAGACCGCGGACGATCGGGCACCCGGCGACCATTCCCGCGAACTGCCCGAGCCGAAGGAGGAGAGATGAAAGACAATCAGATCCACGCCCAGTACTCGACTGGCCTCTCTCGGCGCAACATCGAGCAGGCCCTCATCGCCGCCGGAAAGGACCTCGACCACCTTCGGCCAGCGGACCTTGCGCTGCTGGAGGACTTTCACACGATGGGTCGTTATGCCACAAGCGAACTCGTGGACCTGATCGGTCTCACAAGCGAGAGCAAGGTGCTCGACGCGGGCAGCGGGATCGGCGGCACCGCCCGATTCGTCGCCGACCGGTGCCGGTGCCGGGTGACCGCCGTCGATCTGACCGAGGAGTACTGCGAAACAAACAGTTGGATCAATCGACTCGTCGGGTTGGACGGGCGGATTTCCGTCCGTCAAGCCGACGTCACCGAACTTCCCTTCGCCGATGCCACCTTCGAGGTCGTATTCAGCCAACACGTTCAGATGAATGTGGCCGACAAGGCCCGCCTTTACCGGGAAGCACGCCGGGTACTGGTCAGCGGGGGCCGACTCGCCTTGTGGGACATCACATCTGGTGAGCGCGGCGAACTCGGCTATCCGCTGCCATGGGCCGACCAACCCGCCCGCAGCCACTTGGCCACCGCCAACGAGTTGCGCGCTGTCGTCGAGTCCGCAGGGTTTGCGATCGAGCATTGGAACGATCTCACCGACCAAGCGACCACGCTGATGCAGACGTTTCTGACACTGCCTCCCAACCCGCTCGGATTGCACGCCTTCGTCACCGACTTCGCGCAGAAAGCCGAGAACCTCACCCTTGCGCTCGCCGGCGGACGGCTCCGAGCCATCCAAGGAGTCGCACGAGCAATCAGCTAAGCGGTGCGTGGCTCTGCGTACCGCCGTGATCCCCCAAGGAAAACCAAAGGAGTAAACCCATGACACCATCCACGAACAGCCACACGGTTCCCCATACGGTCAACCGTCTGGTGATCGACGCCCTGGCAACTTTCGAAGATCTGCGCTGCCGCTACGAGACCCTCGTCCCCGATATCGACATGGCCGCACTCACAGCGGTGATCGCGACGGGCAACCTGGATGAGGTCGCACGCTACACCGCCGAGCGCACGCCCCACTCGTTCGCCCGCTTTTGGACTTTCGACCCCACGCCGATGATGCGGTTGGCCGGAAACCGCACCGAGGTGATCACCTACATGATGGGCAACAACGTCATCGCCGAGACGATGTTCCGCCACAACCCGGCGATCATGCTCTACGCCCCGCTGCGCACCGCGATCTATCAGGATTCCTCCGGCACAACTCATTTGAGCATCGACCAACCCTCGACCAGATTCGCCAGCTTCGGCGACCCGGCCATCACCAAGGTCGGCATGCAGTTAGACACGAAACTCGCAGAGCTGCTCGCCCTGCTCGACCTGCCGGTGCCCGTCGAACTCGAACACGACTGACCGTTCCGGCGAGGACACCAGCCCGAGCAAAACCCAGGGACGCCAGCGCCGAATATCGATCCGTATACCTATCAGGAAAGTGCACCATGGCTGAACCAACCGAGCGATCACTCGACCATGACGGTCGGCGCCTCTATGTGCGTGACCATCCCGGTCGTGCACCCGCGATCGTTGCGATGCACGGGTTTCCCGACGACTCGCATATCTACGACCGGCTGATTAGCCCACTGGCGCCACAGCGAGTCGTGACATTCGACTGGGTCGGCTATGGACGCTCAAGTCGCCGCGGTTCCGAGGAGTTCACTGGCACCGACCGCCAACGCGAGATCTTAGCCGTTCTGGACGGATTGGAGCTCGATCAGGTGGTGCTGGTAGGCCATGACGCTTCAGGGCCGGAAGCGATTGACTTCGCCTTGACTCACCCGGAACACATCGCCCGTCTGGTGTTGCTCAATACCTACTACGGACGAAGCCCGAACCTCCGGCTACCCGAAATGATTGCGCTGATGGCAGATTCGGCCTTGAACGCATTGACGGACGCACTGCTTGACGAACCCGACCAGCGCTTGTGGCTGTTGCGTTACACAGGGCGCCGTCTCGGCCTCGACGACAGCCTTCCCCCCGACGGGATCGGCGCCACCTCGATCATCCCCCAATTCTTTGGAGGCACCGCCCACCCTGATGCACTGTTGGAGATCCGGGCCTGGACCGCCGATATTCCGCACGCCCTCGACCGCCAGGACAGCATCATCACAACGGGACGGCTGCAAACCACTACCGTGCCGGTATCTGTGATATTCGGCCGCAACGACCCGAATCTCAATCCAGATGTGGCACACCACGTCAGTAGCCTCTTCAGGAAGTCAGACCT
The DNA here is from genome assembly GCA_035625875.1 of Mycobacterium sp. Taxonomy (GTDB): domain Bacteria; phylum Actinomycetota; class Actinomycetes; order Mycobacteriales; family Mycobacteriaceae; genus Mycobacterium. The sequence continues at coordinate 46,525 of DASPOT010000091.1, forward strand.
GCATCTGGTCGATCAGGCATCCCACTGGCCGCAGTGGGATCGGCCAGACGTGGTCGCAGATCTGATCAAACGATCGATCGCGGCAACAGGAACAACCCCCTGCTGACACAGGTACGCGGTCGGAGATCACCGATCCACCCGCTACATAAGCGCGAAAATGCCACGAGTGGCAAAGTGGCGGAAAGCGGGCATGGTGGAGTGGTATCGCCCGAACTACCCGTGAAAGCGAGGACCGCATGCTGGGTCTACCGGAGACGGTGCATGCCTGTCTGTTCGACCTCGACGGTGTGCTCACCGACACCGCGAGCGTGCACACCAAGGCGTGGAAGGCCATGTTCGACACCTACCTTCGTCAACGGGCCGAGCGCGCCGGCGAAAAGTTCGTCCCGTTCGATCCGGCTACGGACTACCGGCAATTCGTGGACGGTAAGAAACGCGAGGACGGGGTCCGGTCATTTCTGGCCAGTCGCGGCATCCAGCTGCCCGACGGCACTCCCGACGATCCCCCCAACGCCGAGACGGTGTACGGCCTGGGCCACCGTAAAAACGACATGTTCCAGAAGACCCTGCATGACGAGGGTGTCGAGGTGTTCGACGGGTCGCGACGGTACCTCGAGGCGGTCACCGGCGCCGGTCTTGGGGTGGCGGTGGTGTCCTCCAGCGCGAACACCCGCGACATCCTCGAGGTCAGCGGTCTCGACCGGTTCATCCAGCAGCGAGTCGACGGCGTGACGCTGCGCGAAGAACACATCGCCGGCAAGCCGGCACCCGACTCGTTCCTGCGCGCCGCCCAGCTGCTCGAGGTCACCCCGAGTGCGGCGGCCGTGTTCGAGGACGCCCTCTCTGGTGTGGCGGCAGGCCGCGCCGGGAACTTCGGATTCGTGGTCGGCGTCGACCGGGTGGGCCAAGCCGAGGAGTTACGCCGCAACGGCGCAGATATCGTGGTAACCGATCTCGCCGACCTGCTCCCATCATGATCACCGAGGACGCGTTTACCGTCGAACCCTGGCACGTGCGCGAAACCCGGCTCGACCTGAACTTGCTGGCGCAATCGGAGTCATTGTTCGCGCTGTCCAACGGCCACATCGGCTTGCGCGGCAACCTCGACGAGGGTGAGCCGTGGGGTCTGCCGGGCACCTATTTGAACTCGTTTTACGAAGTCCGGCCGCTACCCTACGCGGAGGCCGGATACGGGTATCCGGAGGCCGGCCAGACCGTGGTCGACGTCACCAACGGCAAGATCATGCGCCTGTTTGTCGACGACGAGCCGTTCGACGTGCGCTATGGCGAACTGATCGCCCACGAGCGGGTTCTCGACCTGCGGGCCGGGACGCTGACCCGCCACGCGCACTGGAGATCGCCCGCGGGCAAACACGTGAAAGTGGTGTCGACCCGGCTGGTGTCGCTGACCCAGCGCGCGGTCGCGGCCATCGAGTACGTGGTCGAGGCGCTCGACGAATTCGTCCGGGTGACAGTGCAGTCCGAACTCGTCGCCAACGAGGACCAGCCGCTGACATCGGGTGATCCGCGGGTGGCGGCCGTTATGGAGCGACCGCTGGAGGCCGTCGAACACGAGCCTTTCGAACGCGGAGCACTGCTGATGCACCGGACCAGAGCCAGCTCCTTAATGATGGCCGCCGTGATGGACCACGAGATTGAGGTTCCCGGGCGGGTCGAAGTCTCGACCCACGCGCGCGAGGACCTGGCGCGCACCACGGTGATCTGTGGGCTGCGCCCCGGGCAGAAGCTGCGCATCGTCAAGTACCTCGCCTATGGATGGTCGAGCCTGCGGTCGCGCGCCGCGCTACGCGACCAGGCCGCCGCCGCACGCGACGGCGCGCGCTACAGCGGATGGCAGGGGCTACTGGACGCACAGCGGGCCTACCTCGACAACTTCTGGGACTGCGCCGACGTCGAGGTCGAGGGTGACCCGGAATCCCAACAGGCGGTGCGGTTCGGGCTTTTTCACCTGCTGCAGGCGAGCGCGCGCGCCGAACGCCGCGGGATCGCCAGCAAGGGACTTACCGGCACTGGTTACGACGGCCACATCTTTTGGGACACCGAGGGATTCGTCCTGCCGGTCCTCACCTACACGGCACCTCACGCGGCGGCGGACGCGCTGCGATGGCGAGCTTCGACGCTGGACCTGGCCAAGGAGCGTGCTGCCGAACTCGGCCTCGACGGCGCGAGCTATCCCTGGCGAACGATCCGTGGCCAGGAATGCTCGGGCTACTGGCCGGCTGGCACGGCGGCCTGGCACGTCAACGCCGATATCGCCATGGCGTTCGCGCGGTATCGCGTCGTGACCGGCGACCAGTCGCTGGAGGAAGAGTGCGGGCTGGCCGTGCTGATCGAAACCGCCCGGCTGTGGCGGTCGCTCGGGCACCACGATCGCCACGGCGTCTGGCACCTCGACGGGGTCACTGGTCCCGACGAGTACACGGCGGTCGTCCGTGACAACGTGTTCACGAATTTGATGGCGGCACACAACCTGCGCACCGCGGCCGAGGCGTGTGCTCGCCACGGTGAGATGGCACACGCGATGGGTGTCACCACCGAGGAGATGGCCGCCTGGCGTGACGCGGCCAACGCCGCGCACATCCCCTACGACGACGAGCTGGGCGTGCACCAGCAGTGTGAAGGCTTTACCACCCTTGCGGACTGGGACTTCGGGGCGAACCCGACGTACCCGCTGTTGCTGCACGAGCCGTATGTGCGGCTGTACCCGGCGCAAGTGGTCAAACAGGCCGACCTGGTGTTGGCGATGCAGTGGCAAAGCCACGCGTTCACCCCCGACCAGAAGGCCCGCAACGTCGACTATTACGAGCGGCGGACCGTGCGCGACTCGTCGCTATCGGCGTGCATCCAGGCGGTGATGTGCGCCGAGGTCGGTCACCTCGATCTGGCGCACGACTATGCCTACGAGGCCGCGCTGATCGACCTGCGCGACCTGCATCACAACACTCGCGACGGTCTGCACATGGCCTCCCTGGCCGGAGCCTGGACCGCGCTGGTCGGCGGTTTTGGCGGCCTGCGCGACGACGAAGGCGTGCTGTCGCTCGACCCCCACCTGCCCGATGGCATCACCGGTCTGCGGTTCCGACTGCGGTGGCAAGGGTTCCGGCTGACCGTGGACGCCAACCACGCCGAGGTCACCTACACGCTTCGCGACGGACCAGGCGGTGACCTGACCATCCGGCACGCCGGAGACGAACTCAAACTCACCACGCGAGCGCCAACAACTGTCGCGATCCGCCCGCGGGAGCCGTTGCTGCCGCCACCACCACAGCCGCCGGGTCGAGAGCCGGTACACCGGCGAACGGTGAGGTCTCCACGAGTTCCCGTCAGCCCGCCCAGTTGACCGGATCGATCGGCAGCCGGCGACCAAGCCCCCGTTGGCCTGCGGTCAGTGCGGTTCAACGATGCGGGTCGCCTCGACGCCGACGGCCTGCCGCAAGTCCTCTTCTGTCATCTCGTCGATGCCGGCTGCTGAACGCAAGAACGGCTCGAACAACCGCCAGCCCAATTGCAGGGCAACGGCATTGGCGACCGCCAGCCGCGCGCTGCGGTCGCTGTCGTGGCGCGGGCGTACCTGGTCGAGCAGCTGCGACACGCCTGGAAACCGCGTCTGCAGCTGGCCCGCTGGATACCCGTCGAGCAATGTGCGGGCCATCACCCGCATATGCCGATCGAACGCCCGCTCCACCTCCGCGGCCGGCGCGCCGGTCTGCAGCAAAGTGGTCGTGGTCATGCCCAAGTGATCGAGCACGGCTCCGACCAGCTGTTCTTTAGTGCCGAAGTGGCGAAACACCAGCCCGTGGTTCACGTTCGAGCGTGCCGCGATGTCGCGGATCGATGTCGCGGCCGGACCGCGCTCGGCGAACAGGTCGGCCGCGGCGGTCAGGATCGCGGCGGCCACCTCTTCCCGGCCAATCGGCATCTGATGACGCTTGCGCCTTGCCACGCGTGTAGTCACGTGACTAAACTAGCGCACATGTGGTGTAGTCGTCTGACTACACTCCAGGTCGCGATAGATTTCACGTAAGGAGGACATCGATGACCATTTCCTCGACAACACCGCTGACCGTGACAAAGCTGGGCAGCCGCATCGGCGCCCGGCTCGACGGGGTGCGGCTCGGCGGCGACCTCGACGCGGCCACGGTCGATGAGATCCACCGGGCGCTGCTGCGCCACAAGGTGATCTTCTTTGGCGCCCAGCACCACCTCGATGACGACGAGCAGCTCGCGTTCGCCAGGCTGCTGGGCACTCCGATCGGCCACCCGGCCGCGAAGTATCTCGCCGGCAGCACACCCACCATCACCCCGATCGACTCCGAATACGGCAAGGCCAACCGTTGGCACACCGACGTCACGTTCGTCGCGAACTACCCCGCGGCCTCGATCCTGCGGGCGGTCACCCTGCCGAGCTACGGCGGGTCGACGCTGTGGGCCTCCACCGCGGCGGCCTACACGGCGCTGCCCGAACCGCTCAAACGCCTCGCCGAGAACCTCTGGGCACTGCACACCAACCGATACGACTACGTGATGACCGAAACATTGACCGACGAGCAGCGTGCGTTTCGGGAGGCGTTCGAGAAGCCGGACTTCCGCACCGAACATCCCGTCGTGCGGGTGCACCCGGAGACCGGTGAACGCACCCTGCTGGCGGGAGACTTCGTGCGCAGCTTCGTCGGACTGGACAGCTACGAATCAAGCGTGCTGCTCGAATTGCTGCAGCGGCGAATCACCATGCCCGAGAACACCATCCGATGGAACTGGGAGCCGGGTGACGTGGCCATCTGGGACAACCGAGCGACTCAGCACCGAGCAATCGACGACTACGACGGCCAGCATCGGCTCATGCACCGGGTCACCCTAATGGGCGACGTGCCCGTCGATGTACAAGGACAACGCAGCCGGGTGATCAGCGGCGCGCCGCTGGAGTCGATCGCAAGCTGACGGCCTCAGCCCGCAGAGCCGATCGGATCGATCGGCACCCACCGCAACGCCCCCGGCGCGTCGGCCGGCGCCACAGGGTGCTTGGGCGCGATCGGGTCCAGCCGGCGATATGGTTCTCCCTGCGGCGGCCGCTTGTCGGATTCACCCTTGTTGGGCCATAGCGAGGCAGCCCGCTCGGCCTGCGCGGTGACGGAAAGCGACGGGTTGACGCCGAGATTCGCCGAGATCGCCGCCCCGTCGGCGACATACAGCGTCGGATCGCCGTACACCCGGTGATACGGGTCGATGACCCCGTGCTCGAGGCTGTCGCCGATCACCGCGCCGCCGAGAAAGTGCGCGGTCAGCGGGATGTTGAACAGCTCACCCCAGGTGCCGCCCGCCACACCGTCGACCTTCTTGGCGATCCGGCGGGTGACCTCGTTGCCGATCGGGATCCACGTCGGGTTCGGCTCGCCGTGCCCTTGCTTGCTGGTGTACCGGCGAATGCCCAGTTTGCCGCGTTTGGTGAACGTGGTGATCGAGTTGTCCAGGTGCTGCAACACCAGCGCGATCACCGTGCGCTCGCTCCACCGACTGGGATTGAGCAGCCGCAAGGTACCTCGCGGGTCCTCGGCAGCGTTGTGGAACAGTTGCTTCCAGCGCGGCACATCCGTGCCCTCCGGACCGGACCCGTCGGTCATCAAGATCTGCAGCAGCCCCATCGCGTTGGACCCCTTGCCGTAGCGGCAAGGTTCGATATGGGTGTCTGACGTCGGGTGAATCGACGACGTGATGGCCATCCCGTGAGTCAAGTCCAGGTCCGGTTTGACCTCCCACCGGCCGGCTCCAAGGATCGATTCGGAGTTGGTCCGGGTCAACACACCCAGGCGATTGGACAGTCTCGGCAGCCTACCCTTTTCGCGCATCTTGAACAGCAAATGCTGAGTTCCCCAGGTA